>JAFDWG010000056.1 GCA_018268605.1 Actinomycetota bacterium
GCCTACGCCTCCTACGACTACGTCCTCGACGCCGACAAGGTGGCGGCGCCGACGAAGCCCGACGACGCCGAGCGGGTCGAGCGCACCGTGGTCACGGTCGGCGAGGGCGTCCTCTCCCAGGACTTCGAGCCCCGCCCCAGTCCGAGTGTCTGCAGTTGGTGCGACTACCGCCTGGTCTGCCCGGCGGCCGAAAGCTGAGTGAGTTGGCTGTTCTTTTTGGTCCTGTGAGGACTAAAAAGAACAGCTAGGAGCTCTCGCCGCCTTTTTGGCGGAGGAAGCGCTGGAACTCGCGGGCGATCGAGTCGGCGCTCGGCAGGTCGTCGACCTCGTCGGCCAGCATGTCGACCTGTTCGGCCTCGATCCGTTCGACCAACTCTTCGATCTCCGGGTTGGCGGCGACGGCACGGCCGATCTGCTCCTCGTAGTCGGTCGTTTCCTCCTCCAACTCCGAGGCCTCGACGGCGATCCCGGTCATCCCCTCGAGCCGGCGCAGCAGCGCCAGCGCCGCCTTCGGGTTGGGAACCGCGGCGACGTAGTGGGGCACCGCCGCCCAGAGCGAGGCGGAGTCGATGCCGGTCTGGCGGCAGAGGTCGTGGACGACGCCGACGATCCCGGTCGGGCCCTCGTAGTTGGAGCGCTCGAGGTCGAGCTCGTCGACCAGCTCCGGCGAGGAGGCAAGGCCGGTGATCGGCACCGGCAGGGTGTGGGACACCTCGGCGATCAGCGAGCCGAGCGTGATCACCAGCTCGACGTCGAGAGCGTCGGCGGCGGTCGCCACGTGCTCGGAGAAGGTCCGCCACTTGAGGTTCGGCTCGGTGCCGTCGAGCAGCACCAGATCACGGTCGGCACTCGGGATGCGGACCGCGATGAAGTTGTTCTCCGGCCACTCGATCTGCCGGGTCTCCCCCGCCGTCATCGTGATCGTCGGCCGCGTCGACTGGAAGTCGAAGTACTCCTCCGGGTCGATCGAGGCGACCTGTTCGGAGTCGAGCGAGTTGCCGATCGCGGCGAGCGCGGTCGAGGCGGCTGCGGCGGCGTCGTTCCAGCCGCGGAACGAGGCGATCATCACCGGCGAGCGGAGCTTGGGCAGTTCGGCTTCCCAGCGCAGAGAATCCACACGTTCAGCGTAAAGGATGGGTTGGCCGACGCCGGTCGGCCGGGTTTCGAATTCGCGATGCCGCGATACTAAGGACGGATGGCGGGCGAACCCCAGACCACGCCGGCGGCCTGGCAGGGGCTGCTCGAGCCGCTGCGTGCCGAGCCGCGCAAGGCGGCGATCCTCACCGACTTCGACGGGACGCTCGCCCCGATCGTCCAGGACGCCGACGCGGCGGCGCTGCCCGACGGCGCGCGCGAGATCCTGTCGCGGTTGATCGGCCGCTATGGGATGGTCGGGGCGATCTCCGGCCGGCGGGCGGCCGACGTGCGGAACCGGGTGGGCCTGGACGGGGTCGCCTACGCAGGCAATCACGGGCTGGAGCTGATGATGCCGGGCGAGACCGAGCCGAAGGCCGACCCCTCGGTGGGCGATCGTGAGGGCGATGCCGCCGGGTTCATGGCCGCGGTCGACGGCAGGCGCCTCGAGGACGCGGAGCTACGGCTCGAAGACAAGGGGCCGATCCAGGCGCTCCACTGGCGCGGCGCCGCCGACGAGGCGGGCGCCGAAGCGGTCGCCCGCGAGATCGGCGTCGAGGCCGGCCGGGCCGGGCTCGAACCCCACTGGGGACGCAAGGTCCTGGAGCTGCGGCCGGTGGGCGGCGGCGGCAAGGGCGCCGCGGTGGCCTCGATCCTCGCCGAGGACGGTGTCGACCGCGTCGTCTTCGCCGGGGACGACCGCACCGACGTCGACGCCTTCCGCCGCCTCGCCGAACTCCGCGACGCGGGCGAGCTGGTCGCCGCGATCCGCGTCGGCGTCCTCTCCGCCGAGGGCCCGCCGGAGGTCGCCGAGGAGGCCGACCTCACCGTCCAGGGCCCGGCGGGATGGCTCGAGATCCTCGCCTGGCTCGCCGAGTGAGCACCCGTCCGCGAGGATAGGCGCCATGCCCTACACCGACCTGCTCCGCGCCACGGTCTTCCTCACCGGCGCCGAGGCGACCGCGCTGGGGGCGATCTCGGCGATCGCGGTCGGCGGCGAACCGAGCGGCACCACCGTCGTCGTCGCTCTCGCCTGGTGGGCGATCGCCCTCATCCTCGGCTTCTGGCTGGGACGCCCGGAGCGCGCCCGCGAGGACATGCGCGAGCCCCTCTCCCGCGCCCGCATGGCCACCTCCCTCCCCTCCCAGTCCCCCGCCCGGATCGCGATCCAGCGCCTCTGGCCGATCCTCCTCACCGCGATCGTCGCCGGCGGCTTCGGCCTTTTCTTCCCCGGCGTCGCGATCATCGGCACCGGCTACGCCCTGATCGTCTCGCTCGCCTGGCACACCCGCGAGGCCGCCGTCCAGGCAATCGAGGAGCGCGACGGCGTCCGTTTCTTCGTCGTCCCCAACTCGGCCCTCAAACCGATCCACCTGGTGCGGACGCCGGGCCTGCGCAGCGACCGGCTGCACGCAACGTAGCGGCGGCAGTCGGTTATGGCTTCAGCTTCTTGAACTCCGACCAGGTCCGGGTGTTTGCGACTTCCGCCTTCGTCAGCCAGGCGCGGCGGGCGGTGGCGACGGCGTAGACCATGTTGTCGAGGGTGTCGACGCCGTGGGCGTCGGTGTTGAGGACGATGCGGACGCCGGCGTCGGCGGCCAGCCTCGCGTGGCGGTCGGAGAGGTCGCGGCGGTTGGGGTTGCCGTTGATCTCGATCATCGTGCCGGTGCGCGCCGCGGCCTCGGCGACCGCCTCGACGTCGAGGCTGTAGGGCTCGCGGCGGCCGATCAGGCGGCCGGTGAGGTGGCCGATGCAGTCGACGTTCGGGTCTTCGATCGCGGCGACGACCCGCGAGGTCATGTCTTTTTCGGAGACGTTGAAGGAGGTGTGGACGGAGGCGACGACCCAGTCCAGTTCGGCGACCAGGTCGTCGGGGTAGTCGAGCGAGCCGTCGAGCCCGATGTTGATCTCCGAGCCGACCAGGAGGCGGAAGCGGCGACTGCCGTGCTCCTCGTTCCAGGCGGCGACCTCCTCGATCCGCCGGCGCAGCGCGTCGGGCTGGACGTCGTCGCCGAAGCCGTGGGTGGCGGAGTGGTCGGTGATCGCCAGGTAGGCGTAGCCGCGGTCGCGGCCCGCCGCGGCCATCTCGGCGAGGGAGTTGCGGCCGTCCGACAGCGTCGTATGGGCGTGCAGGTCGCCGCGGATGTCGCCGAGCTCGACGAGCTCCGGCAGCTTTCCCTCGCGCGCCGCCTTCAGCTCGCCGCGACCCTCGCGCAGCTCCGGCTCGATGTAGGCATAGCCGAGACGCTCGTAGACCTCGTGCTCGGTCTGGCAGAGGCTCACCTCTCCGGTCTCGGTGTCGGTGATCCCGTGCTCGGAGACCGAGAGGCCGCGCTTCACCGCGTCCTCGCGCAGCGCGATGTTGTGGGCCTGGGACCCGGTGAAGTGCTGGAGCAGGTTGCCGAAGGCGGCGGGCGGGACGATCCGCAGGTCGACCGAGATGCCGTTGTGGGTCTGGGCGCGGACACCGTTCTTGCCCGGTTTGCCGGCGGCGGCGATCAGCGGGTGGTCGGCGAGGAACTGGGCCAGCTCCTTGCCCTCGTCGGCGGTCGCGATCAGGTCGATGTCCTTGCAGGTCTCGGCCCAGCGGCGAACCGAGCCCGCCACCTCGACCCGGTGGGCGCCCTGGTGCTCGCGCAGCGCCGCCGCCAGCTCCTCGGCGATCGGGCGCACCGTCGAGAGCAGCAGCCGGCCCGGTCCCGTCCCCGGCTCGCCGAGGCGCTCGAGCGAAGCGAGGACGTTCTCCTCGGCTTTCGGCCCGAGGCCCTTGACGTCGCGGATCTTCTCTTCTTCGGCGGCCTTCTTCAGATCCTCGAGAGAGGAGATTTCGAGTTCGTCCCAGAGCAGGCGCGCGGTTTTGGGACCGACGCCGGGGACGCGCGTCACTTCCACCAGCGTCGCCGGGAATTTCGCTTTCAGCTTGGCGGCGGCGGGGATTTCGCCGGTGTCAAGTAGGGCGTCGATCTTTTCGGCGAGCGTCTTGCCGACACCGGGAATGTCGGTGGCTTTCCCAGCCCGCGCCAGCTCCTCGACCGAGACCGGGCTTTCGCGGATCGCCTTGGCGGCGGTCGAGTAGGCGAGGACGCGGTAGCGCACCGCGCCGTCCAGCTCGTAGAGGACCCCCAGTTCGTCGAGGGCGGCGGCGATCTCGGCGTTGGTCATGGTCCCAACCTAGCGCTGAGCTAGCCTTGGGAACCCTTCAAAGGTAGTGGGTCAGTTTGAGGTTTCGACCGCCCCCAGTCGCCACTACGATGGTGTAGATGGAGAAGAAGTCGAAGAAGCCCGCCGACTTGAACAGGTTGGCGGCGGCCATCGTCGGGGATGCGACCTCAGATGAAGCGCCCGACCAAGGTCAGGGGCCGAATAAGGCCAAGCAACGCGCCGGGAAAGCCGGCGGCAAGGCTCGCGCATCTTCGTTGGATGCTGAGGCACGCAGAGCTATAGCGGAAAAAGCTGCCCAGACTCGTTGGCGCTCTCGACAGACGACGGACTAGGGTCCGCGACATCGTCCCGATCTTCGGCCAGCGGGGCCGCCGGGATCACCTCGGGGACCATCGGAGAAACGCCCATCTCCATCGTGATTGCGTCCTCGACCGCTTGGACAACGCGAGTGGCCTCGTCCTCGTTGAGGCAACTCCGCACCCACTCGGCGCACATAACCTGCCAGAGGAAGTCCCCGCCGAGCGTCAAATCACTGGCCGCCGTCCGCACCCAATCGTGATGGTCCCCGAGAAGCATGGCCTTGGTGCAGGCGTCAGCCACATCGGCATGGGGGCGGTTGGTGCGCTCTGCCATATGCGGCCAGTTCAGGGCCGCAAGGGCCGGAAACACGACCCGCTCCGGAGCATCATCGCCGGGCAGTAGGTGGCAGCCAGCATCCTGGCCTTGGTCGGCGTCGAGAAACACCACCGTAGGACGCCGGAAGCGTTTCCCCGCGACCATCTGGCCCAAGGAGCTTCCAACATTGGCCGCTCCGAAGGGGATGATCTGGCATTGCCTCACAAGCTCTGGGCCTTTGGTCGCCAAGATCTCCACCAGGAGTTTCGCGGCCTCGTCGTCCTCCACGTAGACATCGCACTCATGATGTGGCACATCATCCATCCTCGTCATGGAGAACTCCGGGCTCACTCCATAGACGATCTCGCGTCGCCCTTCCGCGCTGACCAGAATGTGCGCGCGCGCCTCGGACGGTAGCTCCTCCAAGACATAAGGCGAGTGCGAAGTGAGGACGATCTGCAACTCCTTCAGCCGACAGATATGCGCCAGATCTCGGATCAGCCGCCGCTGCATCCGAGGGTGAAGCGAACTCTCGATCTCATCGATGAGGACGAGGCTGTATCGAGGCAGATCCGTCGTCAACAGCTCGATCAGGGCGGTCTCTCCCGCGCCCTGGTGATAGCCCGAGAATTCACCGTTCGTGCCAGCTATTACTGGCACCGCCCTGCTTTCGTCGGCGTTGGTGGTGGCCATCTTGACCCCCTCATAACGTTTGTCGAGAATCGCGCAGAAGCGGCCTAGCTCGGACTCCTCGAATGGAGTCGCATCCGCCTCAGTCAATTGCGCGTTGGCGAGCTTCGCGTAGCCCATACGCCCCAAGACCGGCTGCACTCGACTCAGGTCGATATAGACGACATCACGCTCCCGACGCTCGGGGTTCCCACGCCACCTGTCGGTGAGCTTTCTGACGGAAGTCGTCGTATGAGTATCGCCCTCCTTTATGTGCGCGCGGATTTCTGCATTTCTGATGTGGTCCCAGGCGGTATCCGGAAAGAATTTGGATGCGCGCTCCCCTTTGAGGGTCACCGGGCCCGGTGGGCGATAGATGGACCCGGCGGCCTGGAGGATCGTGCTCTTGCCGGCGCCGTTCTCTCCCACTACGGCCATGATCGGGAACGGAAAGGAAAAGCGCTGACCGTTCCAACCGCGCATTCCCCCGATCTCGATCCACTCCAGCCGTTTTGGCCACATGGTGTCTTGGTTCCAGCGCGACTGCAAACGGCGCATTTGAGGGCTGATCGCCATCTCCGGCGGCTCCTTCTACTCGCAACTGCCGGGCTAGACCGGCAGCAGACGGCGCTAGTGCCGCCTAGAAGCGAATATAGCATCCGTTGCAGAGCCTAAAGTGCCGATCCATACCGGCACAGTCCGTCGCAAGTGGCGTGAAAATGACCTTTATGCTTGACAAGCTGCTCTGACCGACTTAGGATTTCCATCAATGAACAGGCTCTCCATCGAGAAGCGCGCCCAGATCATCGGCGCTCTGGTCGAGGGCAACAGCATCCGTGCGACCTGCCGGATGACCGGTGCGGCCAAGAACACCGTCACCAAACTGCTGGTCGACGTTGGACAGGCCGCGGCCGATTACCAGGACCGGGTCCTGCGCGATCTTCCCTGCAAGGTCGTGGAGGTCGATGAGATCTGGGCGTACTGCTACGCAAAGCAGAAAAACGTCCCGGAGCAGTTCAAAGGGACGCCCGGCTACGGCGACGTGTGGACCTTCACCGCCGTCTGCGCCGACACGAAGCTGGTCCCGGCGTGGTTGGTCGGAGAGCGGACCGGCGACGACGCCGACGTATTCCTACGCGACCTGGCCGACCGGATGGCTGATCGCATCCAGCTTTCGACGGACGGACACAGCATGTACGCCTCCACCGTGGGGCCGGCGTTCCATCAGAAGATCGATTACGGCCAGATCCAGAAGATCTACGCGAGTTCAGGCGAAGGGACCGGAGGCCGCTACAGCCCCGCCGAATGCGTCGGGACTAAACGCCGGGTGCTGAAGGGCGATCCAGACACCGACCGGATCTCGACCAGCTACGTCGAGCGGCAGAACCTCACGATGCGGATGGGCATGCGTCGGTTCACGCGGCTGACCAATGGATTCAGCAAGAAGGTCGAGAACCTGGCCCACTCCGTCTCCCTTCATTTCCTCTACTACAACTTCGCCTGCCCGCATTCGGCTCTCAAGGACCCGTATCCGCGAACCCCGGCGATGGCCGCTGGGGTTTCCGACCACGTTTGGACGCTTGAGGAGATCGAGGGTTTGCTGGATTAGAAGCCACCAGCATTTCCGAAAAGAACCTGCAATTTCATATAGTCGGCCACGCATGAGCAAGAGAAAACAGGTTGTCGTCTTTATGGACGAGTCGAATGTCTACAAAGACGCGCGCCGCTGCTTCTTCAAAAATGAAGGGCCAAGCGCGAACGGGCGCATCAAACCCATGCGCTACGGAATGCTGCTGGCCGACCTGCGCCCGCTCGGTACCAACGAGGAGCGGGAAATCAGGGAAGTCCGCGCTTACGGAGGCATACCTAACCGCCACGTCGACCCGGGCACGTACGCCGCGCACCGTCGTCAGATGGCCGAGTGGGAACGCTGCGATGTCACGCCGATCATGCGGCCTCTCAGGTATCCGCCCGATTGGCCCGACAGCCCCGCCGAGCAAAAGGGGGTCGACGTTCAACTCGCGTTGGATGTCGTTGTCATGGGACTCCAGGAGGAATACGACGTAGCGATCATCGCCTCGACCGACACGGATCTGCGGCCGGCAATCGAGGGCTGCCATGCCCTTGGCATCGCGGATAAGTGCGAGATTGAGGTCGCCGCCTGGCGACACGGGAAAGAGCGCAAGCGCATCGAGATCCAGGGCATCCATCTCTGGTGCCATTACCTAGATCGCGAGGACTACGACGCCTGCCACGACTCCAAGGACTACAACGTCCCCAAGTCTTAGAAAGAAAAATCCCCGCCAGTGCGCCCCCGAAGGGACGGAGGGCGGGGAAGACTTCGCGTCTTATACCCCATTTCGGGCCGGAGTGGCAGCAGCCTTAACAATTTGGCCGCAAATTTTCTGACCGCTCCGGCGCTTAGACGCTCAAATATTCTGACACACCGCGTCGTTCGGCTTAGGAGGCCTCTGCCTCCAGCAACCGCCGGCAGCTACGCGCCGCCAATGTCGGCCGCAGCGCTAAGGTCGTCTCAGCCGTTGGCAGGTCAGGGCATGGAGCGGCATGGCGGCGACGATTCGGCGGATGGTTCAGCGGCTCAAGCGCACCGCATCATGGCTACGGGACCGCCTTGAAGACTTGGCGGCATTGATCCTCTGGGACGGGGCAATCCGCAAAGAGTCGAAGAAGGACCCCCGGAACGGCCTATAGCGCGGCGAGTAGATCGGAGCAAGCGCACCGCATTCAAACTGACCCACTACCCCTTCAAAAGGGCGCTATACTTTTTGAAGTAATGGACTTCTAAACGCGACTCGGGAGAGCGATCACCGTGAGTGGAAATTTGGCCGACGTAACCGACGCCACCTTCAAAGCAGACGTACTCGACGCCGAGGGCGCCGTCCTCGTCGACTTCTGGGCGCCGTGGTGCGGCCCGTGCCGCGTCGTCCACCCGGTCCTCGAGGAGATCGACGGGGAGCGTGACAACCTCAAGATCCTCAGCCTCAACGTGGACGAGAACCAGCAGACCGCCGCGCAGTACGAAGTCCTCTCGATCCCGACCATGATCCTCTTCAAGGACGGGCAGATGGCGAAGAAAATCGTCGGCGCGATGCCCAAGCGTCGCCTCGAGGCCGAACTGGAGCCGGCGCTCGCCTAGCGGCGGCGCCACCCTCCCATGCCGTTCGTCGAGGTCCACTGGTTCGAGGGCCGCTCCGACGAGCAGAAGCAGGAGATCGCCGAGCGCATCGAGCAGGCGCTGATCGAGGTGGCCGGGGTCAGCCCCGACCACTGCTGGATCAAGTTCTCCGACTCCTCGAAAACCGACTTCCTGATCAACCCGACGGGCGAGTAACCCGCCCGTCGACCCCTCGGCTTACTACAGAAGGCCGTCTTCGCGGAAATCGTTTTCGAGCATCGGCTCGAGGGTCCGGGCGAAGGTGGCGGTGAGGTGGTCTTTGTCGCGGTAGACGAGGGCGTTGCCGATCACCGCGCGGCAGACTTCGCCGGGGCAGATGTCGCCGATGAAGTCGACCAGGTGGGTTTCCGGTGAGGCTTCGGCGGCGCGGACGTCGTATTCGCGGTCCCATTCCTTACGCCGGGGGAAGGCGCAGCGGCCGAGGTGCTGGATGTCTTCGGAGACGCAGCTGGGTACGTCTTCGGTCGAGCTCGGGTTGTCGCGGATGACGACCGTGTGGGGGCCCGCCGCCTCGATCCGTTTCAGCGTTCGCAGGTAGCCGGCTTCCATCGCTTCCGCCGCTTCGTCGCCGGAGAGCTCTTCGCCCTTCGCGTTATAGGGGGTGTATTCGGTGTCGCCGCTCATCACCACGGTCACGCTCGAGCCGCCCTCTTCGATCCGCTTCAAGGCTTCCTGCCGCCAAACGTCGCACTGCGAGTACTCGCGGTCTTCGACCATGCTTTTCACTTCGATTTCCTCGGGCGGGCATTCGGCCTTGGTGAGGACGATCAGGCGCCAGCCATGGATTTCGGCCAGTTCCTCGACCGCCGGGAAGTACTGCATGGCGTGCGAGTCCCCGAAGAGGATCAGCGTGCGTTCGCCGGCCGGGTTGCCGTAGAGGCACTTGTTCGAGTTGGTGCCTTCGATCCCCACCATGCAGCCTTCGTAGTAGCTGCGGCCGCGATCGGCGCGCGCCTTCAGCGGGTTCGGGCGCAGGGCGGTGGCGGTTTCCTGCGGCACCGGCTGGTCGACGAGCGCCGCGGCGCCGGGCACGTCGCCGATCTTCGCCAGGCGCACCGTCGGCTGCGAGTCCCGCAGGCCGATCCCGACCGCCACCGTGATCGCCATGCAGGCGAGCCCCATGGCGATCGCCCGGTTCGGCAGGCGGCGCAAGGCGGGAGCGCGGCGGACCGGGTCCTCGATCAGGGTGTGGGTGATCTGCGTCGGCACCCATGAGGCGGCGACGGCGAGGAGGCCCGCGGCGACCGAGAGGCGCGGTCCCCAGATCGCCGCCGCGAAGACCAGGAACGGCCAGTGCCAGAGGTACCACGAGTAGGAGATCCGGCCGACGTAACGGACCGGCGAGAGGGAGAGGGTCCACCCCGCCCCGGCCTTCACGCCGGCCACGCCGCCGGCCGTGGCCGCGAGCGCCGTGCCGGAGAGGATCAGCGCCGCGGCACCGAGGGTCGGCACCAGGGCGGCGCTCCCTGGGAAGGGCGTGTCCCCGTTGAAGGCGAGGCTCGCGTAGACGATCGCGCCGATACCCGCCCAGCCGAGGACGGCGGCGCCGAGGCGCGGCAGCTTCACCGTGCCGATCAGCGCCAGGGCGGCGCCGAGGCCGAGCTCCCAGGCGCGGGCGAAGGTGGAGAAGTAGGCAAAGGCCGGCTTTTCGTCGGTCAGGACGATGCCGTAGACGAGCGAGCCGGCGAGGATCGCGATCAAGGCGACCCAGAGGGCCGGGCGGACAGAGCGGCCGCGGCGGCGCCAGAACCAGGTGACGGCCAGCATCAGTCCTGGCCAGACGACGTAGAACTGCTCCTCGATCGCCAGCGACCAGAGGTGGAGGACCGGGCTCGGTTCCAGCCCTTGAGCGAAGTAGTCGACCGATTGCGCGGCGAAGTGCCAGTTGGCGACGTAGAGGGCGGAGGCGATGATGTCCCCGGCGACTTCGGTGTTACGCAGCGGCGACAGGAGGATCATCGAGAGCACGCCGACGGTCACCAGCAGGACGGCCGACAACGGGAGCAGGCGTTTGGCGCGGCGGGCGTAGAAACCGCGCAGGGAGATCGTCCCGGAGCCCTCGAGCTCACGGATCAGCAGGCCGGTGATCAGGAAGCCGGAGATGACGAAGAAGACGTCGACCCCGACGTAGCCGCCGGCCAGGAAGGGCACGCCGGCATGCGCGAGGAGGACGGCGACGATCGCGATCGCCCGCAGCCCCTCGATGTCGGGACGGAAACCGCGCCCCGACTCTGCTTCGTCAGGATGTTTTCTTGAGTCCATTGGTCAACTTCAGCTTAGGGGGTCGGGCGAGGCGCCCGTGACGACTATTCGCCGGTTTCGGACGGCGGCGCTTCGGTCTGCCGAGGCGGAGCCATCTTGCGGGCGGCGATCCGCGCCAGCCAGTGCATCGCGCGGGTGATCAAGAAGGGCCGCACGCGCTCGGTCGTGTGCCCACCGGCCACCAGCCAGAGCTTTACCCGATTGAACCGGGCGGCGAACGCTTCGTTCATCGATGGTGGCACAACGTTGTCGGCGCGTCCCTGGATGATCAGCAGCGGCGCCCGCTCCGGGCGCAGGGCGGGCGACAGCCGTTCGCGCGTGGCCTGGCCGGCGCCGAGGGCGTTCCAGTATTCGGGGCCGTACTTGCCCGTCGGCCATTCCCAGGTCGCCAGGTCGGAGACCGGTGCCTTCGCCACCCCGGCGGAGACGAGCTCCTGCCCGGACAGCAGCGCGGTCAGCGTCCCGCCCGCCGAGGAGCCGTAGGCGTAAACGCGGTCGAGGCCGAACTTTTCCCGCAATCTGCGCGCTTCTTCGCGCACCTTCGTCACGGCGGCCGGGAGGTTGTCGAGCGGATAGGTGACGTAATGCGGGACGAAGCCGGCTTCGACGGCAGGGCCGCGGGTCAGCGGTTCGAAGGTCGGGTCGTCGTAGAGGAAGGAGCCGCCGTGGATCAGGAGGAGCTGCGGGCGCTCGGTCGAGCCGACCAGGCCGCCGGCCCCTTCGCCCCCGTTTTCGCCGTTGGCTTCGGCGGCGCGCGCGGCGCCGGAGGAAAGCATGGCGAAGAGGAGCGCCGCGGCGAGGAGGGCGGCGATCGGTGGGCCTAGGCGGCGAAAGGAATCGGCACGCTCGGGAGCGGTGTCCCGTGGAATGGCGGTCGCGCGCCTCAAACCGGGCGGACCGAGATCCGCAGGTCGCGGGAGTCGATCGTCGCGGCGCTGACGGTGCCCCCCGCCCCTTCCTCGTCGCCCGGCGTGATATCCGTCGCCAGGACCTCGCCGGCGATGTAGGCCTCGTGCTCGGAGGCGACCGCGAGCAACTCGGCGTCGCCGCCGAGGCCGAGCTCGATCCGGTCGGTGATCTCGAGGCCGGCGTTCTTGCGCGCGTCCTGGACGGCGCGGACGATCTCCCGGGCGAGGCCGGCGCGGCGGAGCTCCTCGTCGATCTCCAGCTGCAGCGCCACCGCGTGGCCCGCCTCGGCCTCGACCTCGTAACCCTCCAGCGGCGCCAGGGCCATGATCAGGTCGTCGGACCCGAGGGTGTGGTCGTGGCCGTCGAGCGAGACGCCGACCTCGCCGCCCTCGGCCAGGGTGCTCGCCACGCTCGAGGCATCGAGCGCCGAGACCGCGGCGGCCACCTGCGGCATGCCCTTGCCGAAGCGCGGCCCGAGCGTGCGGTAATTGGGCTTCACCGTGTAGGTGACCAGCTCGCCCTGCTCGGAGACAAAATCGAGGTCCATCACGTTCAGCTCGGCGGTGACCAGGTCGGCGAGCGCCTCGATCGAGGCGCGCTCGTCCTCGCTGGCGACGATCACCGCGCGGCGCAGCGGCTGGCGGACTTTGACCTTGCCGGCCGAGCGGGCGGCGTGGCCGAGACGGACGGTGCGCTGGACGGCGGCCATCCCCGCTTCGAGCTCGCGGTCGAGGAGCGCCTCGTCGACCTGCGGGAAATCGGCCAGGTGGACCGA
>JAFDWG010000057.1 GCA_018268605.1 Actinomycetota bacterium
TCCTCGCCACCGGCCACACGAGCAGGCCGCAGGTCCCCTACCAGCCGTTCTTCGTCGAACAGGTGAGCGCCGACAACGTGCAGGAAATCAGTTCGACCTCCGACTCGATCGAGGGGAAGCTGAAGCAGGAAGCGACCTACACGCCGCCGGGCGGCGGCGACCCGGTGAAGGTGAGCGAAAATTTCAAGACCGAGGTCCCGTCGTTCATCGACAGCAAGGCCGTCACCGAACTGCTGACCGAACATCACGTGGTGATCAACGCGTCGGCGCCCAGCTCCGGTGGCTCGGTGCTCTGGACGATCCTCCTCGGTTTCCTGCCGACCCTGCTGATCATCGGCTTCTTCCTCTGGCTGATCCGCAAACAGACCGGCGGAGGGAAAGGCGGCGTCCTCGGCGGCTTCGGCCGCTCGACCGCGCGGCGGGTCGAGGCCGACAGCAATGATCGCGTCACCTTCGCCGACGTCGCCGGGATCGACGAGGCCGAGGAGGAGCTGGAAGAGATCGTCGACTTCCTCAAAAACCCGGAGCGCTACACGAAGCTCGGCGCGAGGATCCCGCACGGGGTCCTCTTGTACGGGCTGCCGGGGACCGGCAAGACGCTGCTCGCGCGGGCGGTGGCGGGGCAGGCCCACGCGGCCTACTTCCACATCTCGGCCTCGGAGTTCGTCGAGGCGATCGTCGGCGTCGGCGCCTCGCGCGTCCGGGATCTCTTCAAGCAGGCGAAAGAGGCCGCCCCGGCGATCATCTTCATCGACGAGCTCGATGCCATCGGCCGCTCCCGGTCGGGCAACGTCGGTGGCCTCTCGGGCGGCAACGACGAGCGCGAGCAGACGCTGAACCAGATCCTCACCGAGATGGACGGCTTCGAGCCGGGCACCGACGTGATCGTCCTCGGCGCGACGAACCGTCCCGAGATCCTCGACCAGGCGCTGCTCCGACCGGGCCGCTTCGACCGCCGCATCGCGGTGAATCCGCCGGACCGCAAGGGGCGGGTCCAGATCCTCGAGATCCACACCCGCGGGGTGGCGCTGGCCGACGACGTCGACCTCGAGCGGCTCGCGGCGTCGACCCCTGGCTCGACCGGCGCCGACCTCGCCCTGTTGGTCAACGAGGCGGCGCTCTTCGCCGCCCGCCGCGGGCACTCCAAGGTCGAGCAGCGGGACTTCACCGACGCGATCGAGAAAATCCTGCTCGGCGCCGAGCGGCAGGTCGTGATGAGTGACGCCGACCGCCGGCGCACCGCCTACCACGAGGCGGGGCACGCGCTGGTCGGGATGCTGACGCCCGGCGCCGATCCGGTGCGAAAGATCTCGATCATCCCGCGCGGCCAGGCGCTCGGTGTGACGCTCTCGACCCCCGACAGCGACCGCTATAGCTACCGCCGCGAGGAGCTGCTGGCGAAAATCAAGGTGGCGCTCGGCGGCCGCGCCGCGGAGAAGGTCGTCTTCGACGAGATCACGACCGGGGCGGAGTCCGACATCCAGAACCTCACCCAGGTCGCCCGTGGCATGGTCGGGCGGTGGGGGATGAGCCAGGAGGTCGGGCCGATCGCGGTCACCGACGGCCGCCAGGACGGCGCGCTCCTTCCCGGGGCGCTGCCCGCTTCCGAGCCGACCCAGGAGCTGGTCGACAGGGAGGTGCGGCGGATCGTGGACGAGGCCGAAGAGGATGTCCTCGAGCTGCTGCGACGAGAGCGGGCTCGCCTCGAGGCCCTCGCCGAGGCGCTGCTTCAGCGGGAGACGCTCGACCAGCCGGAGGCCTACGAGGTCGCCGGGGTGCCGCTGCCCGAAGTCGGTGAGCTCGTGCCTCAGGTCAAGTAGTAGGCGATGACGCCGGCCGGCTGCGCGACGCGTCGTGGTTCGGCGCGTTCATGAAGGCGGCTGTATAACCAGGCGATGGGGTCGCCAGGTAACGGAGGAATCGTCGAGCTGACCGACACGGGGCTCGGGCGCGAGGAGGTCGTCGCGGTCGCTCGCGACGGGGTGGAGGTGCGGATCGGGGCGGACGCGGTCGCGGCGATGGAGCGCGGGGCCGCGGTGGTCGCCGAGTTGGTCGCCTCCGACGAGCCGGTGTACGGGGTCTCGACCGGGTTCGGGGCGCTGGCGACGACGCCGATCCCGGCGGCGAAACGGGCGCTGCTGCAGAAGTCGCTGGTTCGCTCGCACGCGGCGGGGATGGGGTCCGAGGTGGAGACCGAGGTCGTGCGGGCGATGATGGTCCTGCGGGCGCGGTCGCTCTCGATGGGGTTCAGCGGCGTGCGGCCGCTGGTCGCCGAGGGGATCGTGGCGCTGCTGAACGCGGGGCTTACGCCGGTCGTCCCCGAGTACGGCTCGCTCGGGGCGAGCGGGGACCTGGCGCCGCTGGCCCACGCGGCGCTGCCGCTGCTCGGCGAGGGGTCGGTCCGCGACTCCGGCGGGGAGCTTCGGGACGCGGGCGAGGCGCTCGCCGCCACCGGGATCGAGCCGATCGAGCTCGGCGCCAAGGAGGGCCTCGCGCTGATCAACGGCACCGACGGGATCCTCGGGATGCTGTCGCTGGCGCTCGCCGACTTCGAATTGCTCCTCAAGGCCGCCGACCTCTCCGCGGCACTCAGCGTCGAGGCGCTCCTCGGCACCGATCGTGCCTTCGCCGCCGACCTCGTCGCCCTCCGTCCGCAGCCGGGTCAGCAGACGAGCGCCGCCAACATGCGGCGCCTGCTGGAGGGCTCGGCCGTCGTCGCCGGCCACCGCCACGGCGACCCGCGCGTGCAGGACCCCTACTCGCTCCGCTGCGCCCCCCAGGTGAACGGCGCCGCCCGCGACTCGCTCGCCCACGCGGGGCGGATCGCCGGGTACGAGCTCGAATCGGCGATCGACAACCCGATGGTGCTCCCTGATGGCCGGGTCGAGTCCTGCGGGAACTTCCACGGGGCTCCGCTCGGGCAGGTTTGCGACCTCCTCGCGATCGCCTCGGCCGACGTCGGCGCGATCGCCGAGCGCCGCACCGACAGGCTGCTCGACCCGGTCCGCTCGATGAACCTGCCGCCGTTCCTCGCCGACGACGCGGGGGTCAACTCAGGGCTGATGATCGGCCACTACACGCAGGCCGCGATGGTCGCCGAGAACCGGCGCCTCGCGGTGCCCGCGAGCACCGACACCTTGTCGACGAGTGCCTCCCAGGAGGACCACGTGTCGATGGCCTGGGGAGCGGCGCGCAAGCTGCGGGCCTCGCTGGAGAACCTGCGCCGGATCCTCGCGGTGGAGATCACCTGCGCTGTGCGTGGGCTCGAGTTGCGCCCCGACGAGCCGGCCGCGGGGACCGCCGCCGCGCGCGACTGCCTGCGCGAGTCGGTCCCAGGATTCGGCGAGGACCGCTTTCTCTCGCCGGAGCTCGGCGCCGCGGAGGAGCTGGTCGGATCGGGGGCGCTGGTCGCCGCTGTCGAGGAGAGAATCGGGGGATTGGGATGAGTCGAGTGATCCACGCGCCGCGCGGGCCGGAGCTGTCCTGCAAGGGCTGGCCGCAGGAGGCCGCGATGCGGATGCTGATGAACAACCTCGATCCGGCGGTGGCGGAGCGCCCCGAGGACCTCGTCGTCTACGGCGGCACCGGCCGCGCGGCGCGCTCCTGGGAGGCCTTCGACGCGATCGTCCGCAGCCTGCGCACCCTGGAGGACGACGAGACGCTGCTTGTCCAGTCGGGCAAGCCGGTCGGCGTGATGCGCACCCACGAGTGGTCGCCGCGCGTCCTGATCGCGAACTCGAACCTGGTCGGCGACTGGGACAACTGGGACGAGTTCCGCCGCCTCGAAGCGGAGGGACTGACGATGTACGGGCAGATGACGGCGGGCTCCTGGATCTACATCGGCAGCCAGGGGATCCTGCAGGGGACCTACGAGTGCTTCGCCGAGATCGCGCGGCGGCGCCACGGTGGCTCCCTGGCCGGGACGATCACGCTGACCGCCGGGCTCGGCGGCATGGGCGGCGCGCAGCCGCTGGCGATCACGATGAACGGCGGGGTGGCCCTCTGCGTGGAGGTCGAGCAGGAGCGGATCGTCAGGCGGCTCGAGACGCGGTACCTCGACGAGGAGGCCGACGGCCTCGAGGACGCGATCCGCCGCTGCGAGGAGGCCAGGCGGGAGGGGCGGGCGCTCAGCGTCGGTCTCCGCGCGAACGCGGTCGACGTCCTGCCGGCGCTCCTGGCGCGGGGCTTCGAGGCCGACATCGTCACCGACCAGACCTCGGCCCACGACCCCTTGAACGGCTACGTCCCGAACCTGATGAGCCTGGAGGAGGCCGAGCGGCTCCGCGCCGAGGACCCCGATGAGTACGTGAAGCGCTCACGGGCGGCGATCGCTGCGCACTGCGCGGCGATGGTCGAATTCTCAGACCGCGGCGCCGAGGTCTTCGACTATGGCAACAGCCTGCGGGCGGAGGCGAAGCTCGGCGGCTTCGAGCGCGCCTTCGACTATCCCGGCTTCGTCCCCGCCTACGTGCGTCCGCTCTTCTGCGAGGGGAAGGGGCCGTTCCGCTGGGTCGCGGTGTCGGGGGATCCGGCCGACATCGCCGCGACCGATGCCGCGGTGCTCGACGAGCTGGCCGGGGACGAGGCGCTCGAGCGCTGGATCCGGCTCGCCGGCGAGCGGGTCGAGTTCCAGGGCCTTCCCGCGCGGATCTGCTGGGCGGGATACGGCGAGCGCCACCGCCTCGGGCTGCGCTTCAACGAGATGGTGCGGAGCGGTGAGCTGAAGGGGCCGATCGTGATCGGGCGCGACCACCTCGACTCGGGCTCGGTCGCCTCTCCGTACAGGGAGACCGAGGCGATGGCCGACGGCTCCGACGCGATCGCCGACTGGCCGCTCCTGAACGCGCTCGTCAACACCAGCGCCGGCGCCTCCTGGGTCTCGGTCCACGACGGCGGCGGGGTCGGGATCGGCCGCTCGCTGCACGCCGGGATGGTCTGCGTCGCCGACGGGACCGACCTGGCCGGGCAAAAGTTGGAACGGGTGCTCCAGGCGGATCCGGGCATGGGCGTCATCCGTCACGCCGACGCGGGATACGACCGCGCGATCGACGTCGCCTCCGAGCGCGGCGTCCGCATGCCGATGCGCGAGGGGGACTAGACCGCCGTGGCGGTCGTCTGATGTGCTGTCGCCTATGACTGTGCTTCCGATCCGCGAGATGGGCGACCCGGTGCTGCGCGAAGTGGCGCGTCCGGTGACGCCGGAGGAGCTGGCGGGCGCAGAGGTCCAGGGGCTGATCGACGACATGATCGAGACGATGCGGGCGGCGGACGGTGCGGGCCTGGCGGCGCCGCAGGTCGGCGTGCCGCTGCGGATCGCCGTGATCGAGGTACGCGAGGGCAACCCGCGCTACCCCTACAAGCCGCCGATCCCGCTGACCGTGATCGTCAACCCGGAGCTGACCCCGCAGGGCGACGCGACGTTCGCCACCAACGAGGGCTGCCTCTCGATGCCGAACCTGCGTGGGGACCTGGAGCGCTTCGAGAACATCACGGCTCGATATCTGGACCGCGAGGGCAACGAGCGCGAGGTCACGCGGCGGGGCCTCACCGCCGGCACCTTCCAGCACGAGGTCGACCACCTCGACGGCCTCCTCTTCGTCGACCGGATGGCCGACATGCGGAGCCTCTCGACCTGGGAGGAGTTCGAGCGGCACGGCAAAGACGACTTCGTGCGGCGGATCGAAGCCCTGGTCGAGCGGGTCGGATCCTGAGGTCGAGCCTGTTGACGGTGCCGGGATGACGGACTTCTGGTGCGAGTACGCGTGGCTGGGCGGCGATGCCGCGACCGCCGGGGTCGTGATCGGGATCGAGGGAGAGCGGATCGTCACCGTGCGGATCGGCTGCGCGGAGCCACCTGAGGGCGCGACCGTCCTGCCCGGCTACACCTTGCCAGGTCTCGCCAACGCCCACTCGCACGCCTTCCAGCGCGCTTTCCGCGGCAGGACCGAGGCCGGGCGGGGGACCTTCTGGACCTGGCGCGAGCGGATGTACGAGGCGGCGTCACGGCTCGATCCGGACTCCTACTTTGCGCTGGCGCGGGCCACCTTTGGCGAGATGGCCCTGGCCGGCGTCACCGGCGTCGGCGAGTTTCACTACGTCCATCACGCCCCCGACGGGACCCCTTACGAGGACCCGAACGCGATGGGTGCGGCGGTGATCGCGGCGGCGCGCGAGGCGGGGATCCGGATCACCCTGATCGACACCTGTTATCTGCACGGCGGCATCGGCGAGGAGGTGACCGAGGAGCAGAGGCGCTTTTCCGACGGTTCGGTGGAGGCGTGGGTCGGGCGGGTAGACGCGTTGGAGTCGGGGACGGCCGTGCGGGTCGGCGCGGCGATCCACAGCGTGCGCGCGGTGGCGCCCGAGGAGGCGTCGGTCGTCGCCGCCTGGGCGAACGAGCGCGGCGTGCCCCTGCACGCCCACGTCTCCGAGCAGCCGGCGGAGAACGTCGCCTGTCAGACGACCTACGGTCGCACGCCGACCGAGCTCCTCGCCGAGGCGGGCGCGCTGTCTGAGCGCTTCGCCGCGATCCACGTGACGCATCCGACCGACGCCGACCGGGCGCTGCTCGGCGAAGCGAGGGCGACCGTCTGTCTTTGTCCGACCACCGAGCGGGATCTCGCCGACGGCATCGGCCCGGCGGCGGCGTTGCGCGAGGCAGGGACGCGGCTCGCGGTCGGCAGCGACTCGCAGGCGGTGATCGACATCCTCGAGGAGACGCGGGCGATCGAGCTCGACGAGCGCCTGGCGCGCCTCGAGCGCGGCAACCAGGAAGCGGCGGCGCTGCTCGCGGCGGCGACCGAGGACGGCCATCGGGCGATCGGATGGCCGGAGACGGGAGCGATCGAACGCGGTCGCTTCGCCGATCTGGTGAACCTCTCCGCCGGCGGCGCGCGGCTCGCCGGCATCGCCCCGGCGACGGCGGCCGCCTCGATCGTCTTCGCGGCGACGGCGGCCGACGTCACCAACGTCATCGTCGGCGGCGAGTTCGTCGTCCGTGACGGCAAGCACCTACGCCTCGACGTCGCCGACGAGCTGCGATGCTCGATCGCGGCCCTCGACAGAGCATGAGCTCGCTCGCGATCGACAACATCGGCCTGCTGATCACCGGCGACCCGACTCTCGGCGAGGGTCCCTTGGGCGAGCTCCGTGGTGCCGCGGTCGTCTTCGAGGGCGGCAGGGTGGTGACGGTGCAGCGGGCCGGGGTCGAGGCCGACGGACGGGTGGACGCGGAAGGGTGCTGCGTGATGCCCGGCTTCGTCGACAGCCACACGCACCTGGTCTTCGCCGGCGACCGCGCCGAGGAGTTCGGCGCCCGGATGGCGGGCAAGGCCTACGAGGCCGGCGGGATCCGGGTGACCTCCGACGCGACCCGTGCCGCCGGCGCCCCCGAGCTCGAGCGGCTCGCCCAGGAGCGCCGCGCGGAGGGAGTGCGCGCCGGGATCACCCACGTCGAGATCAAGTCTGGCTACGGCCTCGATGTCGCCGCGGAAGCGAAGACCTGCGAGGTGGCCGCGCAACTCACCGAGGACGTGACCTTCCTCGGCGCTCACGTCGTCCCGGCCGAGTTCGAGTCCGACCCGGACGCTTACGTGGCGCTCGTCTGCGGCGAGATGCTCGAGGCGTGCGCGCCTAGCTGCCGCTGGATCGACGCCTTCTGCGAGACGGGCGCCTTCACCGCCGAGCAGTGCCGGGCCGTCCTCGAGGCCGGTCGCGCCGCCGGGCTGGGGCTGCGGCTACACGGCAACCAGCTCGGGCCGGGGGAGGGGGTGCACCTCGCGGTCGAGATGGAGGCTGCGTCGGTGGACCACTGCACCTACCTCACCGATGCCGACGTCGAGGCGCTGGCCGGCTCGCGCACGGTCGCCACCTTCCTCCCGGCGACCGATTTCTCCACCCGCCAGCCGTACCCGGACGCGCGGCGGGTCATCGACGCCGGTGCCACGGTCGCCCTCGCCACCAACACCAACCCGGGCTCCAGCAACACCACCTCGATGGCCTTCTGTATCGCCCTCGCCGTCCGCGACATGGGGATGACCGTGGACGAGGCGATCCGCGCCGCCACCGTCGGCGGCGCCGAAGCCCTCCGGTGCCCTGACATCGGCCGCCTCGCCCCCGGCTGCCGCGCCGACGCGATCGTCCTCGACGCGGACTCCCCGATCGACTTCGTCTACCGACCTGGCGTGCCGCTCGTCCGCGAAGTCTTCACCGCCGGGCGTAGGGCCTGGGCGGCGGCAGGCTAGCTGGACCGACCGGGAGGGACCCGGCGAGAGACGCAAGGGCTTGCGGCCGGCCCGGCCGTCTCGTCCACGACCCTGGCCGGCTGTGGCCGTGGCCGAGACGGCCCAGGATGCGGGGGTTACTGACCACGCAAGCGCTTCCGTGGTTCGAAATGGTCGTATGGCGGCCTTTGCGAACCACGCTGAGCCTTGCGGTGTTCGAAACTTGCGTATAGCGCAAGTACGGGACACCGCAGATCCTGACCGTTCGAATCTCCCGCACTTCCACACAGGACGCCACTCGGACGGCCGCCCCCGCCGGCACGACGCCGCGCCTACTCCTCGATGCCCTCCTGTTTGCCCTCGGGCATGAATTTGTTCGCGACGATCCAGCCGACGGCGAGCATGCCGGCGCCGACGTACCAGGCCTTCTCCATCGCGGCGGCGAAGTTGCCTGGGCCTTCGGGGCCGGTGAGGTCGGTTGCGCCGGCGACGATCGTGCCCATGATCGCCATGCCGATCGCGGAGCCGAAGTTGCGGAAGGTCTGGATCACGCCGGAGCCCTGGCCGCGCATCGAGTCCGGCAGGCGGTTCAGCGCGTCGGTGTTCAACGGGGAGAAGATGAGGCCGAAGCCGGCGCCGGTGAGGAGCATCCCGGCGAGGGTCGCGCCGTGGCTGAGTTCGGAGAGCTCTCCGCCCCAGACGACCATGCCGATCGCGCCGAGGAGGAAGCCGAACACCACCGGTTTCTTCGGCCCGAACTTGTCCATCCAGCCGCCTCCCACCCGCGCGGCGATGAAGAACGTGTAGAACATCGTCAGGATCGAGAAGCCCGCCTGCGTCGGTTCTTGCCCGACCGCGACCTGGAAGTAGAGCGAGCCGAAGAAGAAGACGGCAAGCCACGGGCCGAAGGCGAGCATCGTCAGCAGGTTGTCGATCGCGAAGGGGCGGTTGGCGATCAGCGCGTTGACGTCGATCAGAGGGTTCGAGTTGTCGGGACGGCGCTCGTAGGCGACGAAGGCGCCGAGAACCAGCAGGCCGACCACGATCGAGCCGATCGTCGCGGGGCTGTCCCAACCCCATTCGGTCGACTCCTGGATGCCGAGGACGGTCAGCCCCATGCCGATGACCAGGAGGACCGCGCCCTGCACGTCGAGCTTCGCCGGCCGCTTCACGTTGGGCAGCTTGGCGAAGCGGAACTCGAGCAGGGCGAAGGCGGCGACCGCGACGTTGATCCAGAAGATCGCTCGCCAGGTCCAGTACTGGGTGAGGTAGGAGCCGGCGATCGGGCCGATCGCGGTGAAGAGGCCGGCGACGATGAAGAAGACGGCGAGGCCTTTGCCGCGTTCCTCCGCGGGGAAGGCGTCGAGGACGAGGACGGTGGCCGAGGGGATCAGGAGGCCGGCGCCGACGCCCTGGATCAGGCGGAAGACGACCAGCCAGGCGGTCGAGATGGTGCCGTCAGGTACCAGGCCGCAGAAGAGCGAGGCGCCCGCGAAGATGACGATCCCGGCGATGCAGGTGCTGCGGTGGCCGAGGATGTCGCCGAGCTTGCCGCCGAGCGCGACGAACGCGGCGGTGGAGAGGGCGTAGGCGGTGACCAGCCACTGGACGGCGGTCTCGGAAAGGTGCAGATCCCCGGCGATCGTCGACGCCGAGATCGAGACGATCGTGAAGTCGATCATCACCATCGCCATCGCGGGTACGAGCGGCCAGAGCACCCGGAACCGCTGGTAGTCACCGTTCACTGATCTTCTCCCCATTTCCTCGTCGCGTAACCCAGTGTTCGCATGAGTCTGACCAGAGCACACGACAGACCTTGAGCCAACCCTTCCACCGCAACCGCTTCACCTGGGCCGCGTACGGCGCGCTGCTGGCGTTCGGGTTCTTGAACGCGGTGCTCGGGCCGATCCTGCCGTATCTGCGGGCGGTGGAGGGGATCTCCTACCTCGTCGGCGCCCTTCACCAGCTGGCCTACGCGATGGGCGGCGGGGTGGCGGGACTGCTCGCCCACCGGGATCGGCTGGGACGCTCGGCGACGATCCGCTTCGGGCTCGCCGGGGCCGCGCTGGCGGGGCTCGGGGTCGGCTTCGGCGACGCCGCCGCGATCACGCTCCCGGCAACGGTCGTCATGGGCTTCCTCAACACCTCTGCGCTGATCGCGCTGTGGGCGGCGCTCTCCGACGCCCATCGGGGACACCGGGCCGTGGCGATGACCGAGGGCGAGGTCGCGGTCAGCCTCGGCGGGATCGTCGTGCCGCTGCTGGTCGCGGTGCTGGCGTCGACGACCTTGACCTGGCGATTCTCGATGGTGGTCGGCGCGGCGGCGATCGGGGTCGCGGTCCTCTGGATCGGGGCGGTGCGGGTGCCGGAGCGCGAGCCCGCGTCGGCCGAGACGCCACGACCCGACGCCCCGCCTCCGACCACGGGCCGCCGCTTTCAGCCCCTGCTCGCCGTCATCTTCTCGATCGTCGCCCTCGAGTTCGGCCTCAGCTTCTGGCTCGCCAGCTATCTCAACGTCAGCGTCGGCCTGGAGAAAGGCCTCGCGGTGGCCCTCGTCGCGGCCCTCTACGGCGCCAACCTTCTGGGCCGACTCCTCGCCAGCCGCCTCGCCCGCCGGGTCGAGGCCGCCCGGCTCCTCGCCATCGCCCTCCTCACCACGATGGTCGGCCTCCCGATCCTGATCGGAGCCCAGGCGGCGGGCCCGGCGACGCTCGGCTTCGTGATCGCCGGCATGGGCATCGGCGCCCTCTTCCCCCTGACGTCCTCGCTCCACGTCGGCCGCAGCCGCCGCACCGCCGATGCCGCCCTCGGCCAGATCCTCGTGGTCGCCGCCTTCGGCGAGACCTTCGGCCCCCTGGCGGTCGCCGCCATCGCCCAGGTCACGACCCTCCGCGTCGGCTTCCTCGTCCTGCCGGCCTTGGTCGTCAGCGCGGCGGCGTCGCTGCGCCTGGCCATCCGGCGCGGATAGGGACGACGGCGAGCGTCCACCGTGAGGTCACTGCCGGATCAGCAGCAGGTCGACCTCCAGGCCGACCTCCCAGCCCAGCGCCTGTCCGCCGTCGGGCATCTCGGCCTGCCAATCGAAGCCGAACTCACGACGGTCGAGGGCGGTCGATAGGGAGAGGCCGACGATCTCGCCGAACGCCGCCTGGCGCGGCGCGGACCAGTGGCCGGTCGCAGCGATCGGGCGGGTGACGCCGCCGATGGCGAGCTCGCCCTCCAGGTCGAGATTGCCGCCGTCCCGGAGGCGCAGGTCGGTGGAGCGGAAGCTCACCTCGGGATGCCTTTCGGCATCGAAGAAGTCGGCAGCGAGGAGGTGGGCGCGCAGCTCGGGCGGCTCGTTCACCGTGATCGACTCCACCTGGGCCGCGCCCTCGAGGGTCGGTCCCCCGTCGTCGCCGCGCAGAGTCGCCTCCGCCTCCGGCATCACGCCACGGAACCAGAAGGTGTCGGAGTGGCGGACTTTGAAGGCGAAGGTCGAGGCGACCGGCTGGGCGCGCCAGGTGCCCGTGATCGGTTGGGTGGCGAGGTCTGACATGTGACTCCCTTCGGGTCGATTACGTTCAAATGAGTGACAGCCGAGGGGCACCAGATGTGACCGTCACTCACGGGACCGACGCAGCTCCTCGTAGTCGGCGACGGGCCCGAGGTGGCGGAGCTTGTCCGGGTTGACGATCGCGTCGACCTCGACGACCTCTCCGCCCGCGATGTCGAGGGACCAGACGCTGAACAGTCGCTCCTGCCCGTCGAGGATGAGGATGCCGGGTGCGCCATTTACCTCGGCGCCGCGCATCGCCAGGTCCGGCACCCGCATCATCTGCCCCACCCAGGCGTGTAGCGTCCGTGCCACCCGCGAGCGCCCCGACAGCACCCGGGCAAGCGAGGGCACCTTGCCGCCGCCGTCGCCGCTCAGGCGCACGTCGGCCGCCAGCACCGCCTCAAGCCCCGCCAGGTCGCCCCATTCGGCCGCCTCGATGAAGCGGCGTGCGATCAGCTCCCGGTGCTCGTCGGTGGTGTGGAAGCGGGGACGACCCTCCTCGACCTGCCGCCGCGCCCGGCTCGCCATCTGCCGCACGGCTGCCTCGCTCTTGTCGACGATCCGTGCGATCTCGGTGTAGGGGTAGTCGAAGACGTCGCGCAGCAGCAGCACCGCGCGTTGCTCCGGCGTCAGGCTCTCCAGCACCACCAGGAGCGCGAGGGAGAGCGAGTCGGCGAGCTCGGCGTGCAGCGCCGGGTCCTCGGGGCCGTCGGTGATGATCGGCTCCGGCAGCCACTCGCCGACGTAGCTCTCCCGCCGCGCCCGCGCCGAGCGCAGCTCGTTGATCGCCAGCCGCGTCGTCACCGTCGCGAGGTAGGCGGGCGGGGAGTCGATCCGCTCGCCATCGTCCAGCGCCCGATGCAATCGGAGCAGCGCCTCCTGCACCACTTCCTCGGCTTCGGCGACGCTGCCGAGCATCCGATAGGCGATCGCGAACGCCCCTGGGC
>JAFDWG010000058.1 GCA_018268605.1 Actinomycetota bacterium
CTCTTCGACATCTTCTGGCCCTCGGGGTCGAGGATCAGGCCGAGGCAGACGCAGTTCTCGAAGCTCGAGCGCTCGAAGAGCAGCGTCGACTCGGCGAGGAGCGTGTAGAACCAGCCCCGGGTCTGGTCCTGGGCCTCGCAGATGTAGTCGGCGGGGAAGCGCGCCTCGAACTCCTCCTGCCCCTCGAAGGGGTAGTGGAACTGGGCGAACGGCATCGCGCCGCTGTCGTACCAGGTGTCGATCACCGAGCTGACCCGATGCATGGAACCGCCGCAGTCCTCGCAGCGCAGGGTCACCTCGTCGATGTAGGGACGGTGGAGGTCGTCGGGGACGCTGCCGCCGTGCTTCTCCAGGTCCGCCTTGGAGCCGACGCAGATCACCGAGCCGCACCCCTCGTCGTCGCAGCGCCAGATCGGCAGCGGCGTCCCCCAGTAGCGGTTGCGCGAGAGCGCCCAATCGACGTTGTTCTCGAGCCATTTGCCGAAGCGGCCGTGCTTGACGTGCTCGGGGTGCCAGCCGATCGTCTCGTTGTTGGCGAGCAGTTGGTCGCGGACGGCGGAGGTGCCGATGTACCAGGAGGTCGTCGCGTAGTAGAGGAGCGGCGTGCCGCAGCGCCAGCAGTGCGGGTAGGCGTGCTCATAGACCTGCTCGCGGAAGAGCAGGCCGCGCTCGGAGAGCCGGTCGATGAGGCGACGAGTGGTGTCACTCCCTTTTACGAACTCGCCGGCGAAGCCGATGACTCGGTCGTCGAAGGTGCCGTTCGGGCGGACCGGGTTGTAGAGCGTCGAGGCGACGGTGGGATCGAAGATGCCCGCGGCGGCGGCCACGACGTAGTCATCCTCGCCGAACGGGGGCGCGATGTGGACGAGGCCGGTGCCGTCCTCGACCGTCACGTAGTCGCCCGCGATCACCGGGTAGGCGCCGGGCTCGACGTCTGCGAGCTCGAAGACCGGGCCGCTGTAGCGGAGATCGAGGAGCGCCGAGCCGGGCATCTCCTCCAGGACCTCCGCGCCCTCGCCGAGGACCTTCCCCACGAGGTCGCGGGCGACGATCAGGGTCTCGCCGTCGACGCGGGCCCGGACGTAGGTGACCGTCGGGTTCACGGCGACGGCTTTGTTGCCCGGGAGCGTCCAGGGCGTCGTCGTCCAGACCAGGAGCGAGGCGTCGTCGTCGACCAGTGGGAAGCGCACGTAGATCGAGGAGTCCTTGACGTCCTGGTATCCCTGCGCGACCTCGTGGGACGACAGCGGCGTGCCATCGCGCGGGCAGTAGGGGACGACCTTGTGGCCCTCGTAGAGGCGCCCTTTCTCGAAGAGTTGGGAGAGCGACCACCAGACCGACTCGATGTAGCGGTCCTCGAGGGTCACATATGGGTCGTCGAGGTCGATCCAGTAGCCGATCCGCTCGGTCAGGCGGGTCCACTCCTCGACGTACTCGAAGACCGACTCGCGACAGCGCTGGTTGAACTCGGCGATCCCGAAGGTCTCGATCTCGTCCTTGGAGCTGATCCCCAGCTGTTTTTCGACCTCCAGCTCGACCGGCAGCCCGTGGCAGTCCCAGCCCGCTTTGCGCGGCACCCGGTACCCGCACATCGTGCGGTAGCGCGGGTAGATGTCCTTGAAGACCCGGGCGAGGACGTGGTGCGAGCCCGGGCGCCCGTTGGCGGTCGGTGGGCCCTCGTAGAAGCTCCAGATCGGCGCGTCGGCTCGCTCGGCGAGGCTGCGCGCGAAGAGATCCTGCTCGCGCCAGCGCTCGAGCACGCCTCCCTCGAGGTCGGGAAAGGACTGCTTCGGATCTACGGGGGCGAATTTGGGCACGGACAGCGGATTCTAGGAGCGAGGAGGATCGGGCCCATGGCCGAGTCGTGAGCGCGGGCGTGGCCATGCGCGGCGGTACTCGCTGGTACCCCGGGAAGGCGATCCCAGCGACGAGCGAATATGGTTGCACCGATGCCTGCATTCGATCTGAACGGCAAGGTGGCGCTGGTGACCGGCGCGGCGCGGGGGATCGGTTACGAGACCGCGCGTCAGATGCAGATGCGGGGCGCCTCGGTGGCGGTCCTCGACCTCGACCCGAACCAGGCCCGCGACGCGGCCGAGCGGATCGGCGCGCGGACGATCGGGATCGGTGCCGACGTCACCGACCAGGGCGCGATGATGGCCGCGGTGGCGGAGATCGTCGAGACCTTCGGCGGCCTCGACTGCGCCGTCGCCAACGCCGGGATCGCCCAGAAGCAGATGGCGACCGTCTACGGCATGTCGGGGGAGGAATGGGAACGGGTCCTCGAGGTCGACCTCCTCGGCGTCTTCCGCACGGTGCGTGCGGCCCTCCCCCAGATCGTCGACCGCCAAGGCCAGCTCGGCCTCGTCTCCTCGGTCTACGCCTTCGCCAACGGCATGGGCAACAGCCCCTACGCGGTGGCCAAGCCGGGCGTCGAGTCCTTGGGACGCTCCCTCCGCGTGGAGCTCGCCTCCCACGGCGCGAGCGCTACCGTCGCCTACTTCGGCTGGGTCGATACCCCGATGGTCCAGGACGCCCTCTCACAGCCCGACGCCCAGAAACTGAACGAGAGCATCCCCTCCTTCCTGATGAAGCGGATCAAACCCGACGAAGCCGCCGCCGCCTTCGTCCGCGGCATCGAAGAGCGCGCCCCTCGCGTCTTCGCCCCCAAGTGGTGGCGCTACGTAAGCGCCCTCCGCGGCATCGTCAACCCCCTGATCGACGCCCGCCAGGAGCGCGACCTACGCACCCAGCGCCTCCTCGCCGAGATCGACGCCCGCGCCACGGGCAAACCCACCGGTTGACGGGCCGAAAACTAGACACATAGGCAGGTTTTCGGCCCGTGAACATCACTGGGTGGCGCGGTCCAGGGCGTTGATGATCGACTCGTAGGTGTGGCCGGTCGCGCGGGTCAGGCCGATCTCGCAGGTGCGGTTGCTGGACAGGTAGGCGTCGAAGTGGCGGCCCTTTAGCTCATCGGCCTCTTGGCGGGTGGCCGCGGCGGTCAGCTCGGGGTGGGTGATGCCGCGGTCGCCGGCGAAGCCGCAGCAGGTCGCGGTCGGCGGTTGGTGGACTTCGTCGGCGAGGGCGGCGGCCAGGGCGGCGAGGCGGCGGGCGTTGCCTTGGCGGTTGGTCGCGCAGGTCGGGTGGATCGCGGCGGCGCCGATCTTGTGGACGATCTTCAGGTCGGGCAGCAGCCGGTCGTGGGCCCAGGCCACGGAATCGAGGATCGTCATCCCGGCGAGGCGCTCGGCGTTCTCCTCGGTGAGCGCCCCCTCCCCCGGTTCGACGATCGCTCCCGTGCAGGAGGCGGCGTCGACGACGACGGGCATCGCGCCCTCGCCGCTCCACGCCCAGAGGCGCTCGACCAGCTCGTTCGCCTTAAGGGCGTGCGCGTCGCCGAAGCCTTTCGAGCTCCACGGCAGGCCGCAGCAGCTCCCTGCCGCGTCTTCGGGTATCCACACCGGCAGGCCCGCCCGCGCGGAGACTGCCAGCAGTGCCTCGACCGGGCCGCCGGCGAAGATCCGGTTCGTACACGACGGGACGTAGACCGCGGCGGTGCCGTCGCGGGTCGTCGCCGGAAGCAAGCCCTTCGCCGCGCCGGGGAGCGCACGCCCTTTTCGGGTCCGCCGCGCCACCGGACCGCCGACCCGCAGCGCCGCACGCGAGGCCGACTCCACCGCAGCCCAGCGCTTCGCCGTCGCCAGCGCCGCCCGCTCGGCGCGCCCGGTGTGGCGCTCGGCGCGCAGCTCCTTCACCAGCGCTCCGGTGTCGATCCCCACCGGACAGGCGAGCCGGCAGCTGCCGTCGGCCGCGCAGGTCTCGAGCGCCTCGTAGCCCAGTTCCCCCAGCAGCGCCCCCTGCAGGGCCGAGCCGTTGGGCTGGCGCGCGATCTCGCGCCGCAGGACGATCCGCTGGCGCGGCGTCGTCGTCAGGTCCCGGCTCGGGCAGACCGGCTCGCAGAAGCCGCACTCGACGCAGGTCGTCGCCGACTCCTCGATCGCCGGCGTCGTCTTCAGGTCGCGCAGGTGCGCGGTCCGGTCGCGGCTCAGGACGACGCCCGGCGAGAGCACCCCGGCGGGATCGGCCAACCGCTTGACCCGCCACATCAGCTCGGTCGCCCGCTCCCCCCACTCGCGCTCCACATATGGAGCCATGTTCACGCCGGTCCCGTGCTCGGCCTTCAGCGAGCCGTCGTACTTGTCGACGATCAGCGCGACCAGGGCCTCCATGAAGCCCTCGTAGCGCTCGATGTCCTCGGGCTTGGAGAAGTCCGGCGTCAGCATGAAGTGGAGGTTCCCGGCCGAGGCGTGGCCCGCCACGCCGGGCAGGAAGCCGTGCTCGGCCAGCAGCGGTTGCAGGTCCTGGGCGCACTCGGCGATCCGGGCGGGCGGCACGCAGATGTCCTCGAGGATCAGCGCCGTGCCCGGAAGGCGCAGGCGGCCGACCAGGCCCTGGAGGCCCTCGCGCACCCGCCAGGCGGTCTCGATCTCGTGCGGATCGCGCGTGAAGGCGGTCGGCGCGATCGTCTCGTGGCGGCCGAGCATCTCGGTACCGGCGGTGACCTGCGCGGCGAGCTCCTCCTCGGTCGCGCCGCCGTACTCGACCAGGAGCGCTGCCGAGGTCGGGTCGAGCACTTTCCACTCCCGCGGCGCGCCGACCATGTTCCAGGCAGCGGTGATCAGGGCAGGCGCGACCATCAGCTCGACTGCCGTGGCGCCGCCGGCGACGAGGTCATTGACCGGGGCGACCGCCGAGTCGATGTCGGGGAAGTGGACCCAGGCGACCGTGGTGAGCGCCGGCCGGGGGACCGTCTCGAAGACGACCTCGGGGATGTGGGCAAGGGTTCCCTCGGAGCCGACCAGCAGGCGACGGAAGATCTCCAGCGGCGACGTGGCGTCGAGAAAGGCGCACAGGCGGTACCCGGTCGTGTTCTTGATCTCGAACTTGCGCCGGATGCGTGCTGAAAGCGCGGCGTCGGCGCGGATCTCGTCGCGGATCGCGACCAGGCCCGCGGTGAGCTCTGGCTCGGCCGCCTCGAATTCGGCGGCGGCGCCCGGCGCGGCGGTGTCGATCCGGGTCCCCGACGGGAGGACGAAGGTCAGCGAGCGCAGGGTCGAGTAGGAGTCCTTGGTCACCCCGCAGCGCATCCCGCCCGAGTTGTTGGCGACCACGCCACCGATGGTGGCGACGTCGGTGCTCGCCGGATCTGGACCGAGGCGGCGGCCGAGCGGGGCGAGCACGCGGTTGACGTGGCCGAGGATCGTGCCGGCGCCGACCCGGACCGCGGCGCCGTCGTCGAGGACCTCCAGGCCGCGGAAGTGGCGGCGCACGTCGACGAGGATGCCGTCGGTCTGGCCCTGGCCGTTCAGGCTGGTGCCGCCGGCGCGGAAGGTGACCGGGATACCCTGGGCCCGCCCGAAGGCGAGGATCCTGGCCACGTCCTCGGCCTCCTTCGCCATCACCACCGCACTCGGGAACTTGCGGTAGGGAGAGGCGTCGGAGGCATAACGGATGAGGTCGCCGGGACGGGAGAGGACGCGGTCGGCCCCGAGCAGCGCCTCCAGTTCGCCTCGCAGCGGCTGGGCGACGCCGGCAGCGAGCGCGCTCGGGGCGCGGTCCGGGGACGGGTCCCGGATCGGCGGTATCAGGGCGCGCGGGCCGCGGTCGAGGAGGGAACGCAAGGCGGCCATCAGAGGGCGGCATCCGCGCCGGCCGAGCGGCTTTCGACCAGCGACGTCATCGACCTAGAACAGCGACATGCCCGGCGCCACCGGGACTTCGACCAGCTCCGGCCTCGATGAGGCGAGTGCCGCCTGAAGCGCTCCCGCGACCTCCTCGCGGTCCTTCGCCACCTTCGTGCTGACGCCGTAGCCCGCCGCGACCGCGGCGACATCCAGTTTCGGCAGGTCGAGGCCGGGCGCGCCGGAGATCTGCTCGACCTCCGCGAACCACTTGAGGATCGCGTACTCCTCGTTGCGCAGGACCAGGAAGGTGACCGGCACGTCGTAGGCGACCGCGCTCCAGAAGGCGGTGATCGCGTATTGGGCCGAGCCCTCGCCGAGAACGCAGACGACGGGCCGATCGGGCTCCGCCATCTGCACGCCCACCGAGGCCGCGAGGCCGAACCCGAGGCCGCCCCCGGCGCTGAAGTAGTAGGAGCCGGGACGCGAGAGGCGCAGCTGGTTGCGCAGGGCAAGGGTCGAGGAGGGCGACTCGAGGACGACGATCGCGTCCTTGGGCAGCGCTTCGTGGAGGGCGCCGTGGACGGTCGATGCGTTCAGCGGGTCGGTGACCTCGAGATCGCCTGGTCCTGGGTTCGGCTCGGGCGCCGGACGCCCCGACTCGGAGACCGCCTCGACCAGCGCCGCGAGCGTCAGGCCGACGTCGGCGACGATCGCGTCGCCCATCGGCGCGCGGACGGCCTCGTCGGGATCGGAGGTGATCGCCACCAGGCGCGCCCTCTCTGGCAGGAGCGGCCCGGGGATGTACGGGTAGTACGGGAAGACCGAGCTGCCGACGACGAGGATCAGGTCGTGGCCCTCGAGCGTCATCCCGACCGGGCCGATCGCGGGCGGGAGGACACCGCGGAAGTTCGGATGGTTCTCCGGGAAGCCGAGGCGCACGCCGCCCGTCGCGGGCGAGGCCCAGACCGGGAGGCGCTGGCGCTCGGCCAGGGAGATCGCGCTGTTCCAGCCGCCCGCGGTGTCGATGTCGGGGCCGGCGACGAGGACCGGGTTGCGCGCCGCGTCGAGCTCCGCCGCCAGCGCCGCTACCGCTGCCGGGTCGGCGACCGCGCGACCCGTCACCTTGCGGGTGATCGCGTGGCGGGCGTCGGCCTCGTCGACCTCGACGCCCCAGTCGTCCATCGGCAGGGAGACGAAGACCGGCCCGCGCGGCGCCAGCCCGGCGAGGTGGGCGCCGTGGGCGAGCGCCAGCGGCACGTCCTCGGCGCGCGGCGGCTCGTAGCTCCACTTCACCAGCGGGTGCGGCATCCGCGTCGCGTCGCGGTTGGTGAGGTTCGCCTGCAGGGTGATCTGGGCGCGCGCCTGCTGGCCCGCGGTGATCAGGAGGGGCGAGTGGTTGGCCTGCGCGTTGAAGATCGCCCCCATCGCGTTGCCGACCCCGGGCGCCGTATGGAGGTTGACGACCGTGGTCCGCCCGCTCGCCTGCGCGAAGCCGTCGGCCATCCCGACCACGACCGCCTCCTGGAGGCCGAGGACGTATCGGAAGTCGCTCGGGAAGTCACGGAGCATCGGCAACTCGGTCGATCCCGGGTTGCCGAAGATCGTCGTCATCTCCCCCTCCCGGAAGAGGTCGAAAGTCGCCTCGCGAACGGTCGCCATCGGCAGCAGGTTACACGAATCGGTGTAGAGGTTTGCGACGGACGCGTTGCAGAGATCACGAGTCTTGCGCGCGGGTCGATGAAGGGCAAGTGAGAGATCAGTCGTTCAAGACCCAAGCGGCCCTCGGCCCCCGGCTTGCCGGCCTGGCGATCCTCTGCGCGACCCTGTTCGCGCTGGCGACCGTCGTCGGCATGTTCGCCAACGGCCTGGCCTGAGCCGCGGTCCCAGGCGTGCCGACCGCCGGCGTGGTCGCGGCGTGCCCTCACGCAATACGCTTTGCCTCCCCACCAGGCTTCACCGACTCTTCCCCAAACCATCACGGAGGCAAGAACTTGAGCGTTGACGCAGGCACCCCCTCGGGCGAGCAGCTCTGGGGTGGCGAGACCACCAAAGCAGTCGACAACTTCCCGGTGTCCGGCGAGCGCGTGCCGGTCCCCGTGGTCCGCTGGCTGGGCCGGATCAAGTCCGCCGCCGCGGAAGCCAACGGCGCGCTGGGCAAGCTCGACGCCGACGTCGCCGAGCGGATCGCCAAGGCCGGCTCCGCCGTCGCCGAGGGCAAGTACGACGACCAGTTCCCGATCGACGTCTTCCAGACCGGCTCGGGCACCTCGTCCAACATGAACGCCAACGAGGTGATCGCGAACCTCGCCGGCGACGGCGCGCACCCGAACGACCACGTGAACATGGGTCAGTCGTCGAACGACGTCTTCCCGAGCGCGGTGCATCTGGCGGCGCTCGACGAGGTGACCCACGACCTGCTGCCCGCGATGGGCGCGCTCGAGGACGCTCTCGCCGCCAAGGAGGCGGAGTTCAAGGACGTCGTCAAGGCGGGCCGCACGCACCTGATGGACGCGGTGCCGGTCACCCTCGGCCAGGAGTTCGGCGGCTACGCGGCGCAGGTGCGTCTCGGCATCCAGCGGGTCGAGGCGACGCTGCGTCGCGTCGGCCAGATCCCGCTCGGCGGCACCGCCACCGGCACCGGCCTGAACACCCACCCGGAGTTCGCCTCCAAGGTGCGCGAGAAGCTCGCCTCCGACACCGGCCTGGAGATCTCGGGCCCGCTCGACGCCTTCGAGGCGCAGGGCAACCGTGACGCGCTGGTCGAGCTCTCGGGCGCGCTGAAGGTCTACGCCGTGTCCCTGAACAAGATCGCCAACGACCTGGCGCTGATGGGCTCCGGGCCGCGGGCGGGGCTGGCCGAGCTGCGCCTGCCGGAGCTGCAGAAGGGCTCCTCGATCATGCCGGGCAAGGTCAACCCGGTCATCCCCGAGGTCGTCATCCAGGTCGCCGGCCAGGTGATCGGCAACGACGCCGCGATCACGATCGCCGGCATGCAGGGCCAGTTCGAGCTGAACGTGCGGGTGCCGCTGATCGCGCGCAACCTGCTCGGGTCGATCAAGCTGCTGGCGAGCGCCTCGCGCCTGCTCAACGAGAAGTGCGTCGCGGGCCTCGAGGCCAACGAGGAGATGACCGAGCGCCACGCCGAGGCCACCCTGGCGACGGCCACCGCCCTCAACCCCCACATCGGCTACGACGCCGCCGCGGCGATCGTCAAAGACGCCGCCGACTCCGGGCGTCCATTGCGCGAGGTGGCGCTGGAGCACGGGGTGAGCGTCGAGACGCTCGACGAGGCGCTGGACCACCGCGCGATGGCGCGGCCTCACGAGAGCTGAAGGCGGTCCGGCGGGCGCCGGGGGCGCCCGCCGGTGTTGCTCGGGCACTCCGTGACGGTTCCGTCGGACTCCGACCTTTGGTTCCGGTGAGGACGACCGCGCCCGTCGCAATCTCCACTGACCCGACCGCGTTTCCCGCCAGCCCTTGCTTCCCTTTCTCAGCCCTGGAGGGTGACGAAGCGCTCCTCGGTCAGCTCGTAGACGGCGAAGGCCGGGCCCTCGCGGGTGTTGCCGCTGTCCTTGACGCCGCCGTAGGGCATCTGGTCGGCGCGGTAGCTGGGGACTTCGTTGACCATGATGCCGCCGAACTCAAGGGTCTTGCCTGCCTCGATCGCGCGTCCCAGGTCCTTGGTGAAGACGCCCGCCTGGAGGCCGAACCGGGAGTCGTTGGCCATCGCCAGGCCCTCCTCGAAGGTGTCGAAGGTGTCGATCGTGGCGACCGGGCCGAAGACCTCCTCGCACCAGACCTTGGAGTCTTTCGGGGCGCCCCGCAGGAGCGTCGGCGCAACGCAACGGCCCTCGTCGACCAGCTCACCGCCGGTGAGGAGCTCGGCGCCCGCGGCGAGCGCCTCGTCGATCCACTCCTTCACGCGGTCGCGGTCGCCGGGGGTGATGAGGGGGCCGACGTCGGTGTCGGGGTCGAGCGGGTCGCCGACCTGGAGGTTCTCCATGTTCGACACGAGGCGCTCGGTGAAGCGATCGGCGATCGCGGAGTGCAGGAGGATCCGTTGGATCGAGATGCAGACCTGCCCGGCGTGGGCGAAGGCGTGGATCTGGGCCTTGTCCGCGGCCGCTTCCCAGTCGCCGTCGTCGTTGACGATCAGCGGCGCGTTGGAGCCGAGCTCCAGGTTCACCTTCTTGTGCGGGGCCTTGGAGCGGATGCCCCAGCCGACCGGCGCCGAGCCGGTGAAGGTGATCGCGCCGACCAGCGGGTGCTCGACGATCGCGTTGCCGACTTCCGAGCCGGAGCCGGGGACGACGTTCAGCCAGCCCTCGGGGAGGCCCGCCTCGTTCAGGATCTCGACCAGCTTGATCGCCGTGATCGGCGTCTGCCCGGCGGGCTTCAGCACCACCGCGTTGCCCGCCGCGATCGCCGGGCCCAGCTTGTGGGCGACCAGGTTCAGCGGGAAGTTGAAGGGCGAGATCGCGCCGACCACGCCATAGGGGACCCGCAACATCACGCCGAGCTTGCCGACGCCGCCGGCGCTCGCGTCCATCGGAACCGTGCCCCCGGTCAGCTTGCGCGCCTCGACCGCGCTGAAGGTCAGCGTGTCGACACAGCGGCTCGCCTCGCCCCGCGCCGTCTTCAGCGGCTTGCCCGCCTCGGCGGCGATCGTCTGCGCCAGGTCCTCGACCCGCTCGCGCACCAGGGCGGCGGCGCGGTCGAGCACAGCGGCGCGCTCGTGCTGGGGGAAGTCGGCGATCTGGAAGGCGTGGTGGGCGGCCTCGATCGCACGGATCGCGGTCCTTGCGTCGGCGGTCGCGACGCGGCCGACCACGGTGCCGTCATAAGGGCTGAAGACCTCTTGCCAACCCGTTCCCTCGCTCCACTCGCCCGCGACGAGGATCTTGTGATCGGTGGGTTTCACCGTCTGCGTTGCCAACCTGGACCTCCTCTCAGCGTTCAACTCCACTTGACACTTGCAGCGTAGCGTCCAGCGCCAGGGTCGCGACTCTTCTTCTCACGCACTGTTGATGTGATGCAGCCTTGGCACAGCGACGCCCCATCACGTTCTCGATCGCCCTCCTGGCACTGCTCGCCGGCGGGGCGCTCGCCGCGAGCGCCCGCGCGGCGGTCAGCTGGGTCGTCGAAGGGCACGGCTTCGGGCACGGGGTCGGCCTCTCCGCCTACGGCGCCTACGGCTACGCCCTGCACGGCAAGGGCTACAAGTTCATCCTCGACCACTACTACCCGGGGACCAGCCTGGGGACGGTCGAAGGAGCGAACGTCGTGCACGTGCTGCTGGAAACCACCTCGGGCGACGTCACCTTCTCGGAAGCGACCGGCGCCTGCGGGGTGGCGCTGGAACCGACCCGCAGCTACGAGGCGCACCGCTTCGGCGGCACGATCGTCCTGCGGACCTCCGGCGGCAAACCGCTGAAGCGCTGCGGCAGCAAGCTGCGCGCGGCGGGCGGCGCCGGCACGATCGACATCGGCGGTAAGCGCTACCGCGGCGCCCTCGAAGTCGTCCCGGCGGGGACGAGCGAACTGAACGTCGTCAACGCCCTCGCGCTCGAGGCCTACGTGAAGGGCGTGATCCCGAACGAGTCGCCGCCCTCATGGCCGATGGCGGAGCTGAAGGCGCAGGCGATCATCTCGCGCTCCTTCGCCCTCGCCGGCACGGTCGAAGGCGACGGCTTCGACCTCTACTCCGATACCCGCAGCCAGGTCTACGAGGGCCTCGAATCGGAGTACACGACCTCAGACGAAGCCGCCGAACAGACCAAGGGGCAGGTGGTGATGTACGAAGGGCAGGTCGCCGAGACGCTCTTCTCCGCCTGCTCGGGCGGGAAAACCGAGAGCATCGCGAACGTCTTCGGCAGCGCGATCCCCTACCTCGTCGGCGTCCCCGACCCCTACGACGCCCTCTGCCCGCTGCATGACTGGACGCTGAAATTCAGCGGCCCGGAAATCAGCTCGAAGCTGTCGGGGCTACTCGACGGGCGGCTGAAGAAGGTCGTGATCACGAAGACCGGTTACTCGCCGCGGATCATCGAAGCGAAGCTCTACGGGACCGGCGGCGTCACCACCGTGACCGGGGAACAGCTGCAGATCGCGCTCGGCGGGTACTCGACCTGGATGACCTTCCAGAAGGTGGTGACGAAATGAGGGCGGGCGGATGAGGATCTTCGTGGCCGGGGCGAGCGGCGTGATCGGGCGCAAGCTGGTGCCGATGCTGGTCGAGCGCGGCCACACAGTCGCCGGGACGACGCGCTCGGAGGAGAAGGCGGAGCTCGTGCGCGGGCTGGGCGCCGAGCCGTTCGTGGTCGACGTCTACGACGCGCAGGGGCTGCGCGGCATCGTCGCCGATTGGGCGCCTGACCTCGTCATTCACCAGCTGACCGACCTACCCGACGCGGCAGCCGACATCCCGATGCGGGCCGCGGGCAACGCGCGGATCCGCGAAGAGGGCACCGCCAACCTGATCGCCGCCGCCCAGGCCGCGGGTGCCGAGCGCTTCCTCGCCCAGTCGATCGCCTGGACGCCGGCCGCGGGCAACGAGTCGCGCGAAGCGTTGGAGCGCCAGGTCCTCACCTTCGACGGCATCGGCGTCGTCCTCCGCTATGGCCAGTTCTACGGCCCCGGGACCTACTACGAGTCCGAACCCCCTGACCCCCCTCGCATCCAGATCGATGCGGCGGCTTGCGCCACGGTCTCCAACCTCGAAGCCGCG
>JAFDWG010000059.1 GCA_018268605.1 Actinomycetota bacterium
ACAGCCTGCCAGGACCTCCATGAGACGCCCAGGGCACCGCAGCTCGGACGGCCGCCCCCGCCGCCGCGTCCGCCAGATCCCTGCAACCCCGTCCCACCGGAACTAGACTCGGTTCATGGCCGAGGAGAGCACTCCACTCGCGGCACGGTTGCTGGGTGCCGGGGCCCGGGGCGCGGGGGCGGTCGGCCGTGCGACCGGGATCGACAAAGCGGTCGAAATCGCCGCCGAGGAGGCGATCGTCTCGGCGGTCGAATCCGAGGCGGTGGAGAGGGCGATCGCGCGGGTGCTCGAAGGGCCGGTGATCGAGGAGGCCGTGCAGGGCGCGCTCGACAGTGCCGCGGTCAAGAAAGCGATCGTCGAGACGCTCGATTCGGAACTGGTCGACGAGGTCTGGCGCCGGCTCCTGGCCGGGCCGCAGGTGCAGCAGATGGTCGAGCGGATCGCCGCCGCACCCGAGGTCCGGCAGGCCATCGCCTCGCAGAGCGTCGGCCTGCTCGGGGACATCGGCCGCCAGATCGCGAAATTGGCGCGGGAACTCGACAACGTGGTCGAGCGCGTCGCGCGCCGGATCTTCTTCCGTCGCCGTCGGCCGTTGCCCACGAACCACGCGGGCGTCGTCACCCGGGGCCTCGGCTTCATCATCGACGCGGTCATCATCAACCTCTTCTTCACCGTGGTCGCGGGCGCGGTGACGCTGATCGCGAGCTTCTTCGGCGGCAGCGGCCAGGGCGTGCCGCGCGGCCTCATCGCGGTCGGCTCCCTCACCTGGCTGATCATCGTCGGCCTCTACCTGGGCGGCTTCTGGGCCCTCGCCGGGCAGACGCCCGGCATGCGCTTCCTCGCCATCCGGCTGGAGGAGAGGCGGCTATCGCCGCGTCGCGCATTTCGGCGCCTGGTCGGCCTCGGCCTTTCCTTCATCACCTTCGGGATCGGCTTCCTTGGCGTCGTCTTCGGCGAATCGCGCCGCAGTTGGGCAGACCGGATGGCGAAGACCGCCGTGGTCTACGAAGAACGGAAGACCCCGCCCGCACCCTGGTCGACGCTGGCCGAACCGGTCGCGCCGGCGCCGCTGGCCGAGGGCGCGGCAGCCGTCCCACCCGCACCCGCCGTCCCGGCCGAGCCGGTCCCGGTCGCCGCGGACGGCATGGCTGCCGGCGCCGTCCCGCCACCCGCTCCCACGCCACCGTCGGCCGCGGCTAAACCGGAGCCCCGGAGCGGTTCGGCAGGTAGCGCTGCGCCAGCAGCGTGAGGCTGCCGGTCGTGATCAGGAGAGCGATGTTGACGACGAGGACGAGGACCGCGCCGCCGGCCTTGTCGAACCCGCCACCGCCGACCGCCACGCCGAGGTAGGCAGAGGCCGGGATCGTCGTCACGGAGATCGCCACGCCGACAGCCTGGGCCGCGCCGCTCTCGAACGACAGCATCGCCGCCACCCCCGCCGCCGCGGCGACCAGAACCGTCGAGTAGTCGAGGTGGGCGAGGGTGTTCAGCCCGGACTGCTCGACCCGGAAATCTTCGGGGAGGATGCCGGTCACCTTCAGCAGCGCCGACACGATCGCCGCGGTCGCCACCACCGACACCATGCCGATGATCAGCGTGGCGAAGGCCCGGCCGGCGAGCACCCGCCGCCCGCCGACGAGCCCGACGCAGGTGGCGCAGATCGGCAGCAGGTCAGGTGAGACCGCCATCGCGCCGACGATCAGGATCGAGCTGGAGACGATCACCCCGGTCGCGGCGATCACCGCCGCGACGTTGATCAGCGCCAGGTAGCGCGCCAACGGCCGTGAGTTCGCCCGCGCCTGTCCCATCACCTCGACCCAGGCGAATCCGTCCGCATCCCGGCCGCTCAAGCCGCCGCGCTGCGGCGCGACCACCTCGATCTTGGTCAGCAGGTAATCGTCGACCGCGATCCCCATCGCCGCGATCTCCTCGACCAGTCGGTCGGCCGCCGAGGGCTCGACGTCGGCGAAGAAGACCGTCTGCCCGGCGTCCGACGCCTCGTCGGGCTGGCGCACGACCCGCCGCACCCCTTCCATCTCACGGAGCAGCGAGGCGAACGCCGGCTCGCGCCGAGCGTCGAGGGATGCATGGAGCCGCAGCACCCGTCCATCATGAGCGGGCGTCCGGCGGGATTAGCTGACGAGCTTTACGACCTTGAAGCTTTTGGTGCCGCGCGGGGTCTCGACATCGACGGTCGCGCCGACCTCGCAGTCCATCAGCGCCTGGCCGATCGGAGACTCGGCGGAGAGCTTGCCTTCGGCGAGGTTCGCCTCGGTCGAGCCGACCAGGGTCCAGGTGACCGTCTCGCCTTTGCCCTGGTCCTCGACTTCGGCGGTACGGCCGAAGGAGAAGGTGCCGTCGCTGCCCTCGTCGGCCTCGACGACGACCGCGTTGCGGAGGCGCTCCTCGAGGCGCTTGATCCGCGTCTCCATCATCGCCTGGTCGTCTTTAGCCGTGTGGTACTCGGCGTTCTCCTTGAGGTCGCCGAGCTCGCGCGCGACGCGGATGCGCTCGGCCATCTCCTGCCGACGCGGCCCTTTCAGCTCGTCCAGCTCGGCTTTCAGTTCTTCGATGCCGGCGGCCGTGATCGGCTCGCCGCCTGCGTTCTGATTAGCGGGGCTCATCGGGGAAGGTTGTCAAAAAGAAGTGCCGAGCGGTCAGCCGGCGCTCTTTTTGCCCAGCAGGGCGGGACCCAGAGCCTTCACCTTCGTCCCGCCGGCTTCCGCCAGATAGCCGAGCCCGAAGAGTTCCTCGCTCGTGCGGAGCAGCGAGTACGGGCTGTAGCGAGCGGCATCGGTGGACCCCTTGGTGATGAACTTCGAGACCAGGAGCGCGCCCGTCTTCAGCGGGTTGGGAGGGGGCGGGGGCGCCGCTTCGCCTTCGGCCGGGACGGGCGGCGGGTTGACGCCGCCGAAGGTCACGATCAAGAGGCCGTCCTTCTTGTAGGCGGGCGATTCGAGGATCTGCGGCACCACTTCGGTAAGCCACGCGTCAGCCGCCGCGGCACCCGCGGGCGCCCCTTCCGGGCACTGTTCCGCCACTCCCGCCGAGCAGAGGTCGGGGGAGATGTAGCTGTAGTTCGCCGTCTTCGCTTCGCTCTTCAGGTCCTTCTTCAGCTCGGTGATCGGCACGTCGCCTTCGGCGCAGCCGCCGACGTCGAGCAGCGAATGGAAGTGCGTGAACGGATTGAGTTGCGCCGAGTAGCCACCCGGTTCGACCATCTCTTCTTCGGTCCCGGCCGGGTAGACGCAGTTCGCCGGTTCGTTGGTCGTCGGGTCGACCATCCCTTCCATGTAGGCGCGCCAGGTGAAGCCGCCAACTTCCAACTGCTCGGCGATCGTCGACGTTTCGACCGCGTAGAGGCATTCGCCTTCGAACTTCGCGCAGCCGGCTTCGGTGTCCTTGTTCGGCGGCTGTCCGCTGATCGTCGCGATGCCGTTCGGCGTCAGTCCTTCGGTCAGCACCGAGTAGTTGGTCAAAAGCAGACCCTTGGGACGCAGCTTGCCGTTCAGGTAGGGCATCTGGGACGCGGTGCCGGAGCCGAACGCCGCCTCGTATCCGGAGCTTGCCACCGAGACGACGAAGACGTGTTTGATCCGACCCGCTTCGGGTTTCGGCGGCGGCGCGGGCGCTTCCGGTTCTTCGGTCGGTTCTTCTTCGGTGGTCGGTTCGGGTGCGGGTTCGGGCGCCGCTTCTTCCGGGACGACGACCGGTTCGGGCGCCGTTTCTTCGGGGACGAAAGCTTCGGGTTCGGGGCTCGACTCGTGGGCGACCGGTGCGGCCGGCGCTTCTTCTTCGGGTTCGGGTTCGGCTGCCGGTTCGAGCGGGGTCGGGGTCGGCACCGGCGTCCGGTCGGCGGCGAGGCTGTGGCCGAGCACCGTGGCCAAGGGGCTCGCTTCGGGCTGGTTGGTCGCCGCCGCGGCCACGATCCCCGCGGTCGCGACCACCGAGGAGGCGACCAGGAGGCCGAACCGTTTGCCGGTCAACGTCGCCGCGGCGGCGATCGCCGCCCGCAGCCGCACAAGCAGCCAGCCCGTCACGCGACACCCTCCGTCGGCACCAGCGGCGTGCCGCACTGGGCGCAGAAGCGCACCGCGGGGCCGTGGGGAGCGCCGCAGCTGGGGCAGAGCCCGGTCGCGTCGGAGCGCTCCAGTTCGAGCAGTCGCTCCACCGCCAGCAGCTCGGCGTCGACCCGCTGTAGCTCCGCCGCTTTGCGGGTCAGCACGTCGAGCCGCACGTGGTCGCGGATCGCCATCTCATAGAAGGCACCGCCGAGGTCTGCCTGCATCACCGTGAACTTCTCCAGCAGGCGGTCGCGCTGGGCGATCAGCTCGGCGCTCTCCTCCTCTTTGCGCTCGGCGCTCTCGGGCGTTGGCTTCTTCAGGTCCGGCGCCGGGAAGCGTGGAGGTCCGACCGGCGGGGCCGTCGGCAGCTTGGTCGTCGCGTCGCTCAAGGTTCCACCCCCGGCGGAAGTTCTTCTTCGGAGCCGCCCCCGCCTTCGCCGCCGACCACCACCACATCGGGCAGGTTCTGCTGGGCCTTGATGTAGTTTTCGCCGGTCTGTTCGGGGTTTTCTTCGACCAGTTTCGTGTCGGCTTCTTCGGTCGCCTTGTCGGCTTTGAAGCCGGTCACCTGGTGGACGGTGCCGTTCTTCGTCTTCGCCAGTACCCTGGTCTGCGGTTCGGATTTCTTCTTCGCTTCCTTGCTGCCGGCTTTCTTGCCTTTCGCCGTTTTCTTCGCGCCTTTGGCTTTGGCGTTCGTCGGCGTCGTCGCGGCCGTCGTCGCTTCTTCTTCGACCGGGGCGGCCGCGACCTGCTGCTTTTCGGCCTGGTGGAGCGCTTTCAGGAGCGCCTCTTCGTTGGAGTCCCCGGAGCCGCTGCGTCCCACGACCACACCGAGTGCCACCGCGATCGGCAGCAGCGCGAAGAACCCCACCGCGGCGGCGCGACTGCCGCCGCCGGCCGGCTTGGCCTGCCCTTTGGTCAGCGGGCGCCGCGATTTTTTGCTCATCGCGGCGAAGTAGCGGGAGGCCGGGTTCGACCCGTTGCCGCGCCGCGCTGCGCATTCGACGCAGTAGCGCTGCTGGGGGTCCATCGGCGCCCCGCACTCTTCGCAGGGCTCGATTCCCTGGGCCCTCGTCAGCGTCTGGTCGCTCACTTCGCCTTCCCCTTCTGCTTGCCGTGGTCGTGCTTGTGCTTCTGCCGCGCGGCCTTCTTCGCCGCCTGCCGCTTCGCCCGCGCCTTCAGGATCCGTTCCGATTCGGCCTGTTTGGCCGCGGCCTTTTCCTGCGTCGATGAGCAGCCCGCGGCGCCCGCGCCGAGCAGGCACAGGCAGGCGGCGGCGACGGCCGGGCGCATCGCTCTGGCGCTAACCGAACGCACCGCTCACGTACTCCCGGGTCCGGTCCTGGGCGGGCGTGTTGAAGAGGCGGGTCGCGCTGTTGTACTCGACCAGGTCCCCCAGGTACATGAAGGCGACGTGGTCGGCGATCCGGTAGGCCTGCTGCAGGTTATGGGTGACGATCACGACGGCGACGTCCTCGCGCAGTTTCACGATCAGGTCCTCGATCACCGCGGTCGACTGCGGGTCGAGCGCCGAGCACGGCTCGTCGAGCAGGAGGACCTCCGGCTCGGCCGCCAACGCACGCGCGATGCAGAGGCGCTGCTGCTGGCCGCCGGAGAGTTTCAGCGCCGGGTGCTTGAGGTTGTCCTTGACCTCCTCGAAGAGGCCAGCCCGCTGGAGGGCCGAGTGCACCTGCGGCTCCAGCACCTTCTTCTTCATCCGCCGCGAGCCCTGCTCGCGCAGGACGTAGGCGATGTTGTCGAAGACCGACATCGGGAACGGGTTCGGCTGCTGGAACACCATCGTCACGCGGCGTCGCAGCAGGGTCGGCTCGATCAGCCGGATGTCGACGTCGTCGAGCCGGATCGACCCGGTGAGCTTCGCCGCCGCGGTCAGCTCGGTGAGGCGGTTGAGCGAGCGCAGGAGCGTCGTCTTGCCGCATCCCGACGGCCCGATCAGCGCCAGCACCTCGCCTTGGCGGATCGGCAGAGAGACGCTTTTCACCGCTTCTTTGGCGTCGTAGTGGATCGACACCTTGTCGACCTCCATCCGCCGGATCGAGAACTGCGGTGCGGCGATCGACCGTTTTGCCGCGACGAAGTTGGTCGAGCGCTCCGGCGCCGCCTCGGCGGCCGGGGTCGGGTCCTGCGGGTCGAGCCGCCGGATCGGCGGCGGGACCTGCGCGTGCTGCCGGGTCAGTGACTCCACGTTCCTGCCTTTCGGGCGCGGCTGTGGATCAGATCGGTCGCCGCGTTCAGCAGCAGGACGATGAACAGCAGGACGAAAGCCGCCGCGTAGGCTTTGTCGGGCTGGTTGAGATTGCCGGTCGGCGAGGCCTCATAGACGAAGTTGGTCAGCGTGGTGCCGGCGCCGCGCAGGTAGTTCAGCGGGAACGGCGCGCCTTCGACCGGGGAGAAGTTCTGGGTCGCGCCGAGGAGGATGACGATGATCGCGGTGTCGCCGATGATCCGGCCGAGGCCGAGCATCGCGCCGGTGGCGATCTGCGGGCGGCAGGTGGGGAGGAGGATCCGCCGGGTCGTCGCCGCCTTCGTCTTGCCGACCCCGTAGGAGGCCTCGCGCACGTGGCGGGGGATGGCGTTCAGCCCCTCGCGCGTGGAGGCGACGATCAGGGGCAGCGCCTCCAGGGCCAGCATCGCGGCGGCGGCGAAGAAGGAGCGGCCGAAGACGACGCCTTCGTTGGTGCGGCTGAGAAAGCCGAGCGCGGCGCTCGAGAAGATGACCGTGCCAAAGAGGGCAAAGACCACGGAGGGGATGCCGGCGATCGCCTCGACGGTCATCTCGGTGACCCGGGCGAGCGCTTTCGGGCGTCCGTACTCGACCAGCCAGACCGCGATCGCGACGCCGGTCGGCAGCGCCAGCGTCAACGACATGACGCCGAGGATCAGGGTGCCGAAGAAGGCGTCGGAGAAGCCGCCCGATTCGCCTTCGGTGAAGCCCGCGGCGGCCGGGGTGACCAGCATCGAGGGCTTCAGGAATTGGATCCCTTTGATCAGCAGGTAGATGACGATCGCCGCGGCGATCGCGCAGAAGAGCAGTCCCAGGAACCAGCAGAAGGCCAGCCCGAGCCGGTCGAGGAGGCTCCAGGTCGAGCTGCCCTCGACCGCGTTCGTCGGCGGCGGCTGCGGCGGCTCCGTGAGGCCGCCGGGCAGGCCGACCGGGAGTTCTTCGGTCTGCGCCTGCGGGCCGCCGGGAGTCATCGAGGCCTCGGTCATCGCGCCAGGTACTTGTTCATCGAGCGTCGTGCCGCCCAGCCGGTCAGGGAGAAGATCGCGGCGGAGAAGAGGAGGAAGGCGGCGATCGCGAACAGCGTCGCTTTCGCCGGCGGCGAGCTGAGCTGGTCGCTCGACTTGACGATCGTCGGGGCGAGCGGCCGCGATGGCTCGAAGACGAAGATCAGCCCGTCGATCGGGTTGGGGGCGAAGGCGGTCGAGCCGGAGAGCATCGCCAGCATCACCGACTCGCCGATCGCCCGGGCGCAGGCGAGGACGGTGCCGGCGACGATCGCCGGGCGGGCCGCGCGCACGCCGATCTTCCAGATCGTCCGCCAGCGGTTGACGCCGAGGGCGAGGGAGCCCTCGAGCCAACCGGGTTTCACCGAGCTCAGGGCGTCGGTGAAGATCGACACCATCAGTGGCGCGACCATGATCGTCAGGACGACCACCGCCGCCATCAGCGAGTAGCCGGTCAGCGAGATGACTCCCGCGACCGAGGCCTTCTGGCTCTCGGAGATCAGGTGGTTGCCGATGAAGGGGACGAGCACGAGGACGCCGAGCAGTCCGTAGATCACCGACGGCACGCTGGCCAGAAAGCGGACGACCGGCGCCAGGATCCGGGCCATCCAGGTCGGCGCGAACTCGACCAGGAAGACCGAGATGAAGAGGGCGGCGCCCAGCGAGAGGATCACCGAGCCGCCCGCGATCAGGATCGTCGACCAGATCAGCGGCCAGGCGTGGAAGGTGTAGACGTAGCCGGCGCCCGTTTCGGCCGACTGGGAGATGACGTTCAGCTGTTCGTCGACGTTGCCGCCGGGGCCGAACCAGGCGAGTCCGTTATGGGCGAAGGACGGCCATCCCTGGATGAAGACGACGACGATCAGGGCGAGCAGCAGCGCCACCACGGCGCAGACCAGCGCGCCGAGCAACCGCCCGACGCGCTGGTCCGACCACCGTGGGCCGTACTGCGATTGGAACTCTTCTTCCAACCTCGTGCTTCCTTACTTCTTCTTGTTGAATGCCGCGACGCCGCCGGCCTTGTTGATCACCGCGCCGGCTTCCGGGCTGGTGCGGGCCCAGTCGACGAATTTCTGCACCGCCGGGCTCGGGCTTTCGGTCGGCAGGACGATGAAGATGTACCGCGACAGCGGGTACTTCAGCGGTTCGACGCTGATGTTCTTCGGTTCGCAGGCGATGCCGTTGACCTTCACCGGCTTGAGGCCCTTCTTCTGCCAGGCGAGGCCGGCGTAGCCGATCGCGTTCGGGTCCTGCTTGACCGCGTTGACGACTAGGCCGTCGGCGGTCAGGGCGTTCACGTTCGACGCCGGCGGTTCGTTGTTCAGCACCGACTGGAGGAAGAAGTTGTAGGTCCCTCCGTTGGTGTCGCGACCGACCGGGTCGATCGTCGTGGTGAGGCCGGAGCCGGGCACCTGGCTCCAGTTGGTGATCAACCCGCGATAGATGTCGTGGGTGGTCTGGACGCTGATGTTGGTCAGCTTGTTTTTCGGGTTGACGTCCATGCAGAGGCCGTCGAGGTACAGCTTGATGTAGGTCGTCCCGGCATCGCTCGGAAGGGGGGTGCGAGCCTGCCCGGCGAACTGGCTGGTGCCGTTCTGGACGTCTTTGATGCCGGCGTTGCCGCCATCCGCCGTGTAGACGAACTTGATCTTGGGATTGACGTTCTTCGTGTAGGCGGCGAAGAGGGCCTGCAGCACGGGCTGCGCGGCGACGGAGCCTGATCCGATCAGGGTCTGGGCGCCGGCCGACGCCGGCACGGCCAGACCCAACAGGGCCAACACCGTGATGGCGAGGGTCTTGATTCTCATGCGGGTTGATTCCTCTCTTGCCGGGTGGGATCGAGTTTCTTGACCAACTTGGTCGCCTTACGCTATCACTTTAGGTAGTTTATTGACATAGATAGTCAAGAAAGGCCGCCCGGCACGGCCACGAAAGTGAGGAAGCAAGTTGTTGAAGAAGAGGCTTTCAACCCCTCGAGCGGCGACCGTGATCGTGCTGGCGGCTGTGGTCGCCCTCTCGGTCACGGTGGCACCGTCGATCGCGGCGTCGTTCCTGACCCAGCAGCAGGCGGCGAAAAAATACGTCACCAACAAGAAAGCGGCGAACACCTACGTCACCAAGAAGCAGGCCAACGCCAAAGACGCGAACTACCTGACCAAGAAGGCGGCCGCCAACACCTACGTGGCGAAAAAAGCGTCGGCGCTGCCGCCCGTCGTCGCGATCTCGGCGAGCAACACGCTGTTCTCGCTGAACTCGGGGACCAACGGGTACATCCCGACGGCCTTCACCTCGTTCGCGACCAAGGCGAACGTCAACACGACCGTCATCACGTTCTCCGGGGCCGCCAGTTGCACGAACCCGGTGAAAGCGCCGACCGTCGATCAGGCCTGCCCGGTCACGATCCTGGTCGACGGTCAGCCGGTCGCCAAAAAGGTGAACTTCGCTCCGGCGACGGCCGAAGGCACGACGAGCAAACCGGCCGCGGCCAACATCCACACGATCGTCCAGACGACCGTGCTGGGTAAAGGCGGCCACACGGTCCAGATCGAATACGCGGGTGCGACGGGGCTGAACTTCCAGCTCAAGTCCTGGAACCTTGCCGTCCAGGCCTACCCGCAGGCCGAAGAACCCGAAGAGGAAGAAACGACGCCGACGCCCGCGCCGAAAGGCAAATAGGCGATCAGCGCAACGGGCCGCGCCCCCGGGGATGGAGGCGCGGCCCGTACCTCGTGTGGGTGGGGGTTCGCGGGCCGACTGGCCGCCTAGCGGCCGCGTTGGGGGAGGTTCTCGCCGAGCACGAGGCGGGCCCGGTAGAAAACCGCATCGTCGGTGTTGCCCTGCGACTCGTCGCGATTGGCGGAGCGAGCGGACCGGTTCAGGCCGGTGCCGGCGGGCGCTTCGTCGCGGACCAGCCCTGCGATCCGACCGCGATTGGTGAAGGTGGTACGTGAGACCTTCTTGCCCATCGTTCTGCGCTCCTTTCTGTAGTTTCTTGAGCGACTAAATCAAGATACCATGGCGACCTAATCCCGCTGAACGGTCTTTCCTATCGCCGTCAGTTGCGACGCCGGACGAAGGCCTGCGCGCGCTGGAGACGACACACTTCGAGAAAGTGACGCTTCCGCGAACCTGACACGCGCCTCTCTCCCGAAATCCCCACGCCGCCCGCCGGATCGGCCACAATGTCCCGACAGCGGCGAATTGGGCGGGGCGCCACCCGGCAAAGCGCACCCCGCCCGTCGCCTCTTCAAGCGGCTGCGGTTACCTCCGCATCGCCACCGTCCGTGGATCCCTGAGGAGTCGAGGCCCCAGGGGAATTGGACGGTGCCGAACCGTTGAAGCTTTTTGCGCGCACGGGGCGGAGGTAGGCGATCTGCCCCTCCCGCAGCTCCAGTCGCTGGAGCTCACCGCGGGTGAGCTGCGCCCACACCTCGGTCCCGTCGCCGAGCACGAACTCGACCCGGATCTCGAACCCGAGCGCGACGATCCGCTGGACCATCGCCTCCTCGGTCGAGTCGTCGCGGTCGCGGACGACCTCGATGTCGTGCGGCCGCACGAAGTTTTCGCCGAGCCGGTTGACCTCGCCGACGAAGCTCATGACGAACTCGTTGGCGGGCTTCTCGTAGAGGTCGGCGGCGCTGCCGGACTGTTCGACCCGGCCCTGGTTCATCACCACGAGCTGACCGGCGACGTCCATCGCCTCCTCCTGGTCGTGCGTGACGAAGATCGTCGTCACGTTCATCTCCTCGTGGAGATTGCGCAGCCAGGTGCGCAGGTCCTTGCGGACCTTCGCGTCGAGCGCGCCGAACGGCTCGTCGAGCAGCAGCACCTGCGGCTGCACCGCGAGCGCCCTTGCCAGTGCCATCCGCTGGCGTTGGCCGCCTGAGAGCTGCGACGGATAGCGGTCCGCAAGCCCGGGTAGCTGCACCAGGTCGAGGAGCTCATTCACCCGCTCGCGGATCTTGTCCTTCTTCCACTTGCGGATCTTCAGCCCGAAGCCGACGTTCTCGTACACCGTCATGTGCTTGAAGGCGGCGTAGTGCTGGAAGACGAAGCCGACTTCGCGCTTCTGGGTCGGCGTCTTCGAGACATCCTCGCCATCGATGAGGACGCGGCCGGTGTCCAGGGTCTCGAGGCCGGCGATCGCCCGCAGGAGCGTCGACTTGCCGGAGCCGGAGGGTCCGAGGAGCGCGGTCAGCGACCCGTCCGGGACCTCGATCGATACGTCGTCAAGCGCCTGAAAGTCCCCGAAGCTCTTGTTCGCTCCCTCGACTGAGATACCCATCAGGTCGCCTCCTTTCGTTTGAGCAGGTTCATTGCCATCAGCACGACCAAGGCGAGGAGGGCCAGCAGTACCGCGGCGCCGAACGCGCCGGGGAGGTTGAAGTTCTCGTAGTTCTTCTCGACGAAGAGGGGCAGCGTCTGGGTTTCCCCGGAGATGTTTCCGGAGACCACCGAGACGGCGCCGAACTCGCCGAGCACGCGGGCGGTGCAGAGAACGACGCCGTAGGCGACGCCCCAGCGGATCGCCGGCAGGGTGACCCGCCAGAAGGTCTGCCAGCCGTTGGCGCCGAGCGTCTCCGCCGCCTGCTCCTGTTCGGTGCCGATCTCCTGCAGCACCGGCACCGTCTCCCGGACCACGAACGGGACCGAGACGAAGATGCAGGCGAGGACGATCGCCGGGGTGGAGAAGAGGATCTTGATCCCGGCTTCCGAGAGGCCGGGTTCGAACCACCCGCTTTTGCCGTAGAGGAGGAAGAGCGAGAGGCCGATGACGACCGGGCTGATCGCGAACGGCAGGTTGATCGCCGCGTCGATCAGCCAGTTGCCCTTCCATTTGTGGCGGACGAGAAGGAGCGAGCAGACGACACCGAAGATCGTGTTCAGCGGCACCGCGATCACGACCGTGATCAGGGTGAGCTTCAGCGCGTGCAGGCCGTCGGCGGAGGTGATCGCTTCCCACGGCGCCGCCAGCCCGTCTTCGAAGGTCTTGTAGAAGAGCAGGATCAGCGGCGCGACCAGGAGCACGGCGAGGTAACCGAGCCCGAGGAAGCGCAGGGACCAGCGGCTGGTGGT
>JAFDWG010000005.1 GCA_018268605.1 Actinomycetota bacterium
TCGGCATCCTCGTCCTCGTCGCCGCCGGCATCTACACGCAGGCGCGCCACCTGGGGAGGCGCGGGTGATGCGGGTGTCCCGTCCGTTGCCCGACCCACCTGTCTTGATTTCGCGAAATCGCAAGCGGATCGAAAGGAGTCACCCAGATGAGTGGACGAGTAGAGGGCAAGGTGGCGTTCATCACCGGGGCCGCACGCGGTCAGGGCCGGTCGCATGCGGTGCGCCTCGCCGAAGAGGGTGCCGACATCATCGCGATGGACCTTTGCGCGCAGGTCGACACCGTGGGCTACGCGATGGCGACGCCGGCCGATCTTGACGAGACCGTCGCCGCCGTCGAGGCCCTCGACCGGAGGATCGTCGCCGAGATCGGGGACGTGCGTGATCTGGCGATGCTGGAGGGCCTGGTCGCGCGCGGTGTCGAGGAGCTGGGCGGCAGGCTAGACATCGTCTCCGCCAACGCCGGGATCACCGGCGCCCATGGCTCGGCCGATGTCACGCCGGAGCGCTGGCAGAACATGATCGACATCAACCTGACCGGGGTGTGGCACACGATCAAGGCCTCGCTGCCGTCGATGGAAGCGGCCGGCAACGGCGGCGCGATCGTCCTCACCTCCTCCTACGCGGGTGCCAACGGGGTCCCGAACCTCGTCGGCTACGCCGCCGCCAAGCACGGCGTCGTCGGCCTCATGCACACGCTCGCGCAGGAGCTGGCGGAGAAGTACATCCGGGTCAACACGATCAACCCAGGGAACTGCGCGACCGATCTGCTCCTGAACGACGAGCTCTACAGGCTCTTTCGTCCCGATCTCGAGGACCCGACTTACGAGGACGTGCGCGAGACCTTCGAATCCCTGCCGGCGATGAACATCCCCTACATCGAGTCGATCGACGCCAGCAACGCGCTGCTCTTCCTCGCCTCCGACGAGGCCCGCTACATCACCGGGATACAGCTGCCGATCGACGGCGGTTGGGCTGTGAGCAGCTGACGCCTGTCGGGACCGCACCGGGCCGTCCGAGGACAGCCCGGTGCGGCAGGGGAGGAGGGAGACTTCTCGCCCACCGCGACTCTATGAACTCGAGGTACCGGTCACCGTGTCTCTTTTCGAGACACCTAGGACTTGATCCCGAGGACCGACAGCTTGCGATAAAGCGTCGCCCTGGAGATGCCAAGCTCGGCCGCGGCGGCCTGTTTGTTCTGCCCACTCGTCCGAAGGGCGTCCAGAATCGCGCGCCGTTCCACCCGCTCCAGTGAGGACAGTGGTCGCGCGGCCGACCTCGTCTCGATCAGATCAGGGACGTCAGCGGCTCGGATCACGCTTCCGGGACACGCGGCCTGGGCGCTGAGGACGACGCGCCGAAGCTGTCGGACGTTCCCGGGCCAGTGGTATTGGGTCAACACGCCGGCCGCCTTCGGCTCGATGCGCGTGCCTTCAGACCCGACAGCGGCGATGGCCGCGGCGATCTCGAGCACGTCCTCGGGCCGGTCCTCGAGCGGCGGGATGTCGAGGACGTTCGGGAACTGGCCGAGAAGGACCGGCGGGACGGTGCTCAGACTCTCCTGCGACGTGTAGCCGGCGATGACCTGGAGGCCTCCCTCACCCACCTGCTCGAGCCAGCCGCAGAATCGTTCGAGTCCGATGTCGTCGAGCCGCTCCAGATGCGCGACGAAGAGCCTCGGCGCTACGTCGGCAGCGGCGGCCAATTCCACCAACCAGCGCTCGGTGTCCAGCTGACGAGCCACCGGAACCTCGTGTCGGGGAAGCGGTTGCATCGGGTCGATACCTTGGGTCGCGGCCCTGGCGAGCGCCGACTTCCCGATACCGGGCGGACCCTTCAGCAACATCCACTCACCGCGCGACACGAGGTCATGGGCGTGGTCGCGCACGCGAACCCAAGCAGTGCTCCTGCCCGGCAGCCTGGCGGCCAGATCAGCCTTGGCCGACTTGGTGGGATCCCCTCGATTCGCCCTGCCCCCCGGCTCCTCCTCGGGCTCAAAGACCCGAAGGATCGCGCCGTTGCCCTCCTCCTGGACCCGCAGGACCCTCGCCCGCAACTGCGTACCTCCGATACGTCCGCTGAGAAGCAGGTCGGACCGCTGGGAGCGCAGCGCGCGCTGCACCTGCTCCCAGAGGAGGAGATGACCGCCATCGGGCAGAAGATCGGCGGCGAAGGGATTGGCGATGACGAGGCGCTCGTTGATGGCGAAGACGGGGCGACGCGAACCGCCGCGCTCGGCGCGGAGGAACTCGTCGAGCAGGGCTCGGTCCTTGCCGGCATATCCGTTCAGCAAGGCAGCGGCGATCTCTCCCGCCATGCGGACCACCAGCGGCAGCGTCAGCGAAGAAGCGATCGGATCCGGGGAGACGAGGTCGACCACTCCTTCGATTCGCCTGGTGATCGGGTGGACGATCGGGGCCCCGACCGCGGACATCGCGGTGAGATCCTCGACGAAATGGTCTGCCCCGTCGACGATCGTCGGCCCACCATGCTCTAGCGGCGTGCCCAATCCGTTGGTCCCCCGATCCTGCTCGGAGAACACGAAGCCCGGCTGGGCGAGGTGCTCATCCTTTTCCGCCCGTAGCCGGGAGTCACCACCCCAGCGAGCCAGGATGCACGGATGTTCGTCGGTCAGCAGGACGGCGAACCTGGAATCGGCCAGTTCATCGAGCAGGCCCTGAACCGCGGGTCGTGCGGCCCGGATCAGCCGATGCTCGGGGTCGACCTCGCCGACGAACGGGATCGCCGGGAGCCCGGTCGGAGGGACCTTCGCGGCCAGGCACCGTTCCCAAGAGCTCAGGGTCGAGGCACGCACGGGATGACGGGTGGACCCCTTGGCGAGAAATTCCTCTCGCGCCCGGCGGGTCATTCGTCCTGCATCTGAACCCATAACCATTGCCCCGTTCATCCGTGGGCCGTGGCCTGTCGGCCGGCCCGGCGAACCCTGGGCTACCCTAGCGCAGGAGCGACGAGCTACGGGGGCGTCACCGCGCTGGGCGCGGCACCGTTTGTGAGGAAGTCCAGTTCGGCGACGAAGGATGCGGCGCTCGGATGGCCCGGATCACAGGGGGTGTAGGAGGACCCGGGCCACCTTCGCGCCATCGGGCCGACGGGGAGAGAGTGACGGTGGTCCGTGGCCCGGGGCGGGGAGAATTCCTCCCCGCAGCTTTGACTAAGAGATTGCGTGCGCGTCCGCCGCGCTGCCGACCGGGCCGCGCTCAGCGGCTGTCCCCTTTCTCACCGGCCTTCGGGTCACCGCCGGAGACGGTGAGGTAGGCCTGCTCCACCTCGCCGATCCGGCCGCGTGCCTCTTCGCCGGTGAGGTCCAGCTGGACCCGGCCACGGCGGATGACCATCGCGCGGTCGGTATATCGAAGCGCCTTGTGGGCGTGCTGCTCGACCATGATCACCGCGGTGCCCTGCTCGTCGGCCGCCCGTCGCACCGCTTCCAACAGCCGGTCGACGACCAGCGGCGCGAGGCCGAGCGAGAGCTCATCGGCGAGAAGCAGCCGCGGCTTGCGACCGAGCGCCCGGGCGAGCGTAAGCATCTGCTGCTCGCCACCGGAGAGGAGGCCGCCGCGGACACCGAGCCGCCGGCCGAGCTCGGGAAAGAGAGCGACCGCCTCCTCTACCCCGACGCCGCCGATCCTCAGGTTGTCCCGCAGGGTCATGCCCTTGAAGATCGAGCGCTCTTCGGTCACATAGGACATCCCGTTACGCGCCCGCTTGTAGAGCGGTGCGTTCCGCTTGACGCCGGCGAACTCGATCTCACCGTCGATCAGCGGCAGCTCACCCGCCAGGGCCAGCATCGTGGTCGTCTTGCCAGCACCGTTGGGACCCAACAGACAGAGGATTTCCCCTGCCAGGACGTCGAAGCTGAGATCGTGGACGACCGGCTGCCCGGCATAGCCCGTGCTCATCGCCTTGACCGAGATCACCGGGTTCATCGCGCACCCTCCGAACCGAGGACCGACTGCGACGGCGCCGAACGCGAGGAGGCGGCCGTGGTGTGCGCGTCCTCCTCTTCGCCCAGGTAGGCGGCGATCACCGCCGGGTCGTTGCGGACCTCCGCGGGCGTGCCGGTCGCGATCGTGCGGCCGAAGTCGAGTACGACCAACTCGTCGCAGACCGACATCACGAAGTTCATGTCGTGCTCGACCACCAGCACGGCGATTCCCCACTCTCTCGCAAGCCGCCCGACCAGGTGTGCGAGCTCGGCCGTCTCGGCGTCGCCGAGACCGGCGGCCGGCTCATCGAGCAGCAACACACTCGACTCGGTGGCCACGGCGCGTGCCATCGCCAACAACCGTCTGCGCCCGTAGGGCAGGTCCTCCACCTGGCGGTCGAGATCGTCCTCGAGGTCGAACTCGCGGATCGTGGCCAGCACGTTGTCAGGCAGCGGGGCGTTGACCGGCCAGATCAGATCGCGGGCGTAGGAGCCGACATCGCGCGGGTCCGAGGCGGCGCGCAGGTTGTCGAGCACGGTCGAATCCTCGAAGAGCTCCAATGACTGGAACGAGCGCCCGAGCCCCGCCCGCGAGCGCTTGGTTGCGGTAAGGCGGCCGATGTTGCGCCCGTTCAGCACCAGCTCGGAGCCGGGAGCCATCCTGGTGAAACCGGTGACGGCGTCGATGAGCGAGGTCTTTCCGGCGCCGTTCGGCCCGATCAGGCCGAGCACACGGCCGGGCCTGACCGTCAATGAGACCTCGTCGACGGCGGTCGTGCCTCCGTACCTCACCGTCAGGTTCCTGACCTCGAGCGTCATCGGCTCGACTCGGTTCTCAACCTTGGCAGGCTGCGGGAGCACGCGCTTCGGTTTCTGCCTGGGAGCCAGGGACGGGATGGCGTTCGCCAGTTTCGAACGGATCCAGCGGATCTGGGCGATCTGCTCTTTGACCACGCCGTTCTGGTTGAGCAGCACCATCACGATCACCGAGACGCCACCGATCAGCGGGATGTACTTGCCGATGGCCGGATCGATCGAGTTGAGGAGTCGTTCGGTGATCGAGCCGGGGGCCAACGTGGCACCGATCACGGGCCCGAACAGGTAGCCGAGGCCACCGATCATCGCGTAGGCAACCATGGTGATCGACGTGAACGAGGTGAATTCGGTGTAGCTGATCGAGGTCGTCCGAAAGGCGTAGAGGATGCCCCCGAGGCCGGCGATCGCCGCCGCCACGGCGAAGGCATAGAGCTTCGCCCCGGGCACGCTGATGCCGAGCGCCGCCGCGGCCCGCTCGTTGGTGCGCACCGCGATCAGCCTTCGCCCCGATCTCCCCCTCCGCATGTTGCCGACGACCAGCGTCGCGATCACCAGGCAGACAAGGACCAGAAGTCCATACCGGGTCGGATGAGAGGCAGCGTTGATATTGAGGCCGAACAGGCTCGGTTCTCCGATCTGGGTCCCGCTGAAACCACCGGTGAAGTCGGCATTGCCGAACAGGACCAGCTCGATCGCACTCCCCAGACCGAGGGTCACGATCGCGAGATTGATCCCTCTCGTACGCACCGCCGGGAGGCCGAAGAGGATCCCGAGCGGGATCGTCGCGGCGATGCCGAAGAGGATCCCGAGCCAGAACGGCATCCCGGTGGTGGCCAGCAGCCGCCCGCCGACGTAGGCGCCGAAGCCCGCCAGGGCGAACTGGGCGAGCGAGAGCTGGCCCGCGTAACCGGTGAGGACGACGATCGAGAGCAGGATCATGGCGACGCAGATCGTCACCGTGATCGCGTCGATCCAGATCGGCGGCGTCGTTGCCAGGAGAACCGCGGTGATGACGACGCCGATCGTGACACCGGACCAGTTGATGCGGCCGGAACCGATCGATGGCAACCGCTGCAACAGATAGTCGCGCAGCGGCAGCGCCCGACCGCGAAGGATCAGCCAGAGCACGATCAGGACGAACGGGATCGCGGTACCGACTCCGGTCTGCTGCACGTAACGCGTCACCTCGGTCTGAGCGATCCCCACCCCGACACCGGTCACCAGCGCGATCGGAAAGGAGCGGAAGCCGGCCACCAGTGCCGCCGCGGTCGCGGCGAGCACCAGATTGGTCAACACCGAGGGCTGCAGGGTCACGATCGGGACGATCAAGATCGCCGCCAAGCCGGCGAGGCCACATCCCAACGCCCAGTTCAACGTCGCCACCGTGTCGGGTGAGAGTCCGAGGGCCGAGGCGGAGCGCTCCGACTCGGCGATCGCCGAGGTGGCCAGACCGAAGCGCGTGAACCGGTAGAAGAGCCAGAGGACAAGAGTGAGGACGCAGGCGATCCCCAACAGGATCAGCCGGTCGGACGAGATCACGATGGTGTGGTGGATATGGACGATGTCGATCGGCAGGTCAGATGGAACGAACTTCGCGGTCGCCGTGTAGCGGAGGATCGCGATCGACTGGATCGTGATCAGCACCCCGAGGGTGGCGATCACCCTGACCAAGGGCGCGCTCTGCCGCAATGGCCTCATGATCAACAGGTGGACGAGCCCGCCGATCACGGCGGCGAACAGGACGCCGGCGACGAGGCCGGGCAGGAACGCCCAGCCTTGGTTGGTGGTCAACTCCCACCACACGTAGGCACCGGCCATGCCGATCGCGCCGAGCGCGAAGTTGAGCACGCCGGAGCCGCGGTAGACGATGATCAATCCCTGCGATGACAGCGCATAGGTCGCTCCGATGCCCAGACCCAGGAGCGCGAAACGGATGACTTCTTCCACGTTGCCCTCTTCCTCTACCTGACTCGCTCTCGGCCCGCCATCGCTGCCTGCCGCGGCCCCGACGGGCGACGGCAGGCAGCGATCGGAGCTCCTACTTAGGGAACGGCGGGCCGCAATCCATCGGCTTGGTGCCGCCGCCGAGCTCGGACACGTCTTCAAATTCGGTGCTCAACGGCACCAGCTTTCCTTCGCCGTTGAATTCACTCAGGACCGCGCAGCGATTCGCCAGCCGTTCGAATCCCTTCGGGCCACCGTCCGTGCCCCAGGTTTTCGCGAAGTCGACCGGCGGTACCATGCCCGGGAGATCGATTTTCGCCGTTTCCGCGGCCTTGAAGAACGTTTCGTTATTGATCGGCCCTTTCATGCCTTCGACGATCTGTTTGAACGCTTCATAGCCCGACCAGGCACCCAGGCCCGCGAGACTGTTGTATTCCAGCCCGGATTCGGCTTCATAAGTCTCGAGCGCTTCCCGGTAGTCCGCCCAGGCCGGGCTCGAGATGTCGGGATATATACCGCCGACGATGTCGCCTTCGACCAATGATTCGAAACCCTTGACGGCGTTTTCGTCGAAATTGCCCTGCGGACCATAGAGTTGGGCTTCCGAGCCGGATTGAGCCCAAGCGGGCATGAAGGCGATCAGCAGGGATTCGGCCGCGAACATGAGGACACAGTCTGTACCTCCGCTGGTCAATTCCGCAGCTTGCGGACTGAAGTCCTGGGCCGTCGCCGGCATCTTCACGTACTGTTCGATTTCAACCCCTTCGGCCTTCGCCGCGTTGTCGATCAACGGCTTATAGGATTCGGCACCTTCCTGCAGCAATACCTTGATGTGTTCGCACTTATGCGCGACAGCGCTCTTGACCATCCCCGCGGAGAACAAGGGACCATTTCCCAACGAAAAACTGGCTTTTGACGTGTATTCCGCGGGGGTGATCGAACAGCAACCTCCAAACAGCGCGGTGTCCCCCTTTTCGAGGATCGGCATCACCACGTCGCCGGAGTAATTGAAGCTGCCGACCACGGCAACTGCATGACCCGCCACCGCTTCCCTTGCGCAGGCGGCGGCTGCCGTCGGCGTACCGCGCGAATCGCAAAAGTTCACCTCGAGTGGACGGCCGTCGATTCCGCCGTGTGCGTTCACCCATTCTTGGTACACCCGCCCGGTTTCCTCGATGCTCTTATAGGGAGGACCTTCGGTATTCACATCGGCATAAGTCCAGGTCACGATCGGTTCGCCCGAGACCTGATCGCCGGCCGTGGTTGCGCCGCCGGTGCCGCCCGAGCTTGCCGATTCACTTGGTTCGGTCGCGCCGGTGCCGGCTGATTCCGGGGCGCCGGACGTGCTTTCGCCGCCGCCGCAGGCGGCCAACGTCAAGGCACAGGCAAGGATCAGACCAACGACGACGAACAGCGATCCCCGGTGTTCCGGTGACCAGCGGGTACTCGAAAGCATCTTTTCTCTCCTTCTGGCTGTCACAGATGGGCACGCAGATCCATCCCTATCTGTCCTGTTAGCTCGTCGCCTTCCCGTCGGCGACCACGGTCTCGCCTGATGCCGGCGACCTTTCCCCTGTGAAGCGGCTCAGTACGTTCCCCGTGATGGTTGAAACGTTGTTTCTGTACTCGTTGTGCGAAAGACTTGCGATCCAGTCGATCGAGCCAGGAGTGAACACCGCCCCCCCACTCGCCGTCTCGAAGTACACCATGTCTGCCCGCACCTTCGGATTGGTGGTTCCTGAGATTTCGGGCATCGTCAAGGGAAGGTCCTCGACGACGATCAGATAGTTGTCGTTGTGACGCAGTGAGCTTGTGGCCAAGATCAAGGCGTCGGGGGGCGTGCCGAGGGAGAAATCGGCGTGGTCCAGCTCCGAGCCCGCGGCGCCACCCGAGTTGTTGCCGAAGTTCCCGATCACCTCGTCCGGGCCGACGCCCTCGAAGATGAAGGCTGCCTTCGGATCCATGCTGTCGGGCAGACGCACGTAGTCTGCCGAGCCGCCTCCACCCTGTGAGATGAAGCCGACACCGGCGATCTCCTGCGGTGCCCGGCCCCGGTGCCGCCAGATGCCGCCTTGATCCCCGGTCGAGCTGTGCCGATCCTCCCCGGGCCTCCCTTGCCAGCTGCGAATCGCCGCATAGCTCCGTCGCAGCTCCAGCACGTGGGGCCGGTCGGGCAAGGTGGTGGTCACCCAGTAGAAGCCGTTGCCTCCCAGGTACATGAGGTTGCCGCCGCGCCGATGGACGTACTCGTCGACCGCGTCGAGCATGACCGGCGAGTAGTACTCCGGGTGCATACCGGTGAGGACGCAGCTGTAATCCTCGAGCAGGGCGATCCCTTCCTCGTGGAGGTCATGATCGGTGATCACGTCGTACTCGCGCCCTTCGGCCTCCAACCAGTCGATCAGGTACATGTCGCCGTTGAAGGTCCAGCCGCCACCGCCGCTCATCCACCAGCGATAGGTGGGGCGGATCGTGACCATCGGGCGGAGGTGCGTCACGTGATGGATCCCGGATCCGTCGGAGTGGGTGTCGTAAAGCGACAGTCCGACCTCATGGTGCTCGGCCACCCAGAGATCGGTCGGCTCCACCGCTTCGAGCCGGGTGTGGCCGGTGAACTCCTCGACCGGCGCCCACGACGTGTCGAAGTTCGAATACGCCATGTAGGTGAAGGTCGGGATCAGGAAGGCGGTCTTCGCCTTCGGCGCCCGTTTTGCCGGCGGCACGAACACCGGAACGAAATCCTCCTCCCCGTCGGCACGCAGTCGGCACGCGTAGGCACCCGACCGCGCATCCACGGGGACCTCGATCTCGGTCGCCACCGGCCAACGACAGTCATCGAGGTCGTCATCGTGGAAATGGATCGCGTCGTATTGCTCCGGCGCGACCCGGAAGTCGAACTCCTCCGAGTTCCAGGTCGGCCCGGTGACGGCCCGCAACGGCGTGTTGTAGGTGGATCCGTGGAGGTGCCCGGGGCCGTCGTCGAGCACCTGGATCGTCGACAGCTCGCGGGCGAAGTTCCAGGCGGCAATCAGCCGGTCCTCGCCGAGCGAGGCGGAGTCGTAGGGGTCCAGGGAGTCCAGCCGCGATCCGCTCACGGCGCCGTCGATCAGGCGCAGTGCCGCGATCTTGCCGTTGAAGACATCGCTAGGTCGCCGCTGCACGCCCTGCACGATCGGCGCCGCGGCCGCGCCGATGGTCAGCTCGCTCGGGTTCCCCGCCGCCATCGCAAGGTCACCCTGCCAGGTGGTCTCGGTCGTCTCCGAGGCGAAGCGCCGTTTCGGATGCTGATCGAGGAGCACGGCCGCAGTCGAGAAGTCGATCGAGCACGCGACCCGATACCAGCGCCGGTCGTGGAGCGGCGCGGGGGCGGAAAACCGCTTCCCGTCGACTTCGACGGTGAGTCTGCCGCCGCGGATACCGAAGGCGAATCCGTTCCAGCCGATGATCGCCTGAGTGCGCTCGAGGTCCGGAAGGGTCGGCCAGATCCATGCCTGGACGGTCACGCCACCGGCGCTTCCGAGGGGAGAGCCATCGGTCGGAACGACCACGCAGGAACCGCCCGTCAGCTCGTGGCGACATCCCGCCAGATCGATCTCCTCACCGATCGCTTCATAGGCGAAAGCATCGGGCTCGTCCCCCGCCCTCGGGCCGCCCCGGGTGAGCCGGACCAACTGGGCGGTGAAGCGCCGGGCATCCGTGCTCGCGAACAGCTTGAAGCTTTCCCCCGGCCTGACGCTCCACCGGTCCACGTAGGACAGGAATTTCAGATCTGCCGCGATCGGGCCGGCCGGCCGATCGGTGCTGTCTCCAGGTACGTCAAATTCCTCCAAGATTCCTCCCTTCGCCCATGGCGCCGACGCGGCACCGCCTGCGCCGACCCTTGCTGAGCGAGCGCTTATCGCCGCCAGCGTAGACACCGGTCGGCGGCTGCTCCATAGGTCATCTGACCCATGACGAGCAAACGCGCATCTCCTCCGGCAGGAGGCCATGGGGAGCTTCCACCCGGGCTCCGAAGTCGCTTCCGGAGCGCTCCGATCCGGCTCGGGGCGCCGAATCGGAGTCGCTAGAGTACGGATCGTTGAGACTGGGATGTGGGAGATTCCGTTGACGGCGCTCGCGGTGGCGGCGGTCCCCGAGGACGGCGTCGCGAGGGTGATCGAAGATCAGGACGGAATCTTCGAGTACGGGTCGGTTCTGCTCGAATACGCCCAGGCCGCAGCTGACCACGATCTCGAGGATGTCGAGTTCCTCTTCGAGCATCCGGGTCGCGGTCACCTGCGAGTCCGAATCGAGAGCCCGGTTGCCTCTCCCTCGACCCGTGAACTTGCCGTCCTCCCGTCTGCTGAGCTCTTCCAGCTGACGCCAAGGGAGATCGAGGTCCTGACACTGATCGCCGGCGGACTCAGCAATCGCGACATCGGTGCCTCGCTCGGGGCACGGCCGAAGACCGTCGCGAATCACGTCGCCCGGCTGCTGTTGAAGATCGACCAGAGCTCTCGCAGTGGCGCTGCGGCGTTCGCGGTCGACCATGGCCTCTTGTGCCTGCCGTTGCCCGCCGACGGCGCCCAGGCCCTTTTGGGCCTGACGGTCGGCCTGCTTCATCGTTCCGTGACGATCGAGGAGCCGAGCAACGGCGTGGTGTCCCGCCGGGCGGATCTGTTCCGGCGGCGGGTGCTCCGTGAGTCGTTGAAGGTCGGCTGCATCCTCCCCGCGGGCGCCGAGCTCGACTCTACCGAGGGCAGTGAGGCGGGGGGTCGACTGGCCATCGCGGAGATCAACGAGAGGGGCGGCGTCGGCGGGCGCCGCCTCGAACACGTGACGGTGGAGGCCGACATCTGGTCACACGATGCGATGGCGATCGCACTCGGCAAGCTCGCGGACCGGGGCGTCGACGCACTGGTTTTCGACTACACCGTGGACCACACGAACATCCCGTCCCTCCTCGATCGAGCCGCATCGTTCGGTTTCCCCGTGCTTCATTCGTGCGCCTCATCCCTTGCGTTGGACATGGTGCTGGACAATCCGGGTCAGTTCGGATCCCTGTTCCAGCTATGCAGCGTCGGGCGCCATTACGGCGATTGGTTCGTCGACTTCATCACCGCCCTCAGGGACAGTCACCGATGGAGACCCGGCGGTCGCCGCCTCGCCGTCCTGGACGGCTACGAAGGGATGCCGGTGTTCTCCGAGGAGACCGCGAATCGCGCCGAGGACTGCGGTTGGGAGGTGAGCCAGGTTTCCCGTGCCAGCGTCCTGCACGCCGACGCCGAAGAGATCATCGCGGTGATCGAGGCCGTCGCCCCGGATGTCATGCTGCTGCCGACCTTCCTCGATGACAGCCTGCTGCTGCGGATCCTCGAGCACATCGACCGAGAGGGGGCCAATCCGTTGGTGTGCGCGCTGTGCACGCCCTCCTTCTCAGGCTTCATCCAGCAGGCCGGAAGCCTCGCCGAGGGCCTGGTGTGGTCGACGCTCTTCGGCCGCTATCCCGATCGGATCGGGGCCGACTTCGCCTTATCGTTCCAGGAGGCCTACGGCAGATCCCCCGGCATGATGCAGGCCGGTTTTCAATATGACGCGGTGAGTCTGCTCGCCCGGGCCTGGGGTGAGGTTCCCCACCCGCGTGATTTCGCCTCGGTCTGCCGTCGCATACGGCAGGGGGCGCATCGCGGCGTCAATGGCGTCTACTGGTTCGGCTCGCCCGGTCAGGGCGCTCTCAGCTACCCGGACGACACCCACAATCCATCGATCGCGCAGGCCCATCTCGTCTTCCAGATTCAGGACGGCATGCATCGTGTGATCGCGCCGTCACCGTTCGCGGAGACCGTTTTCCAGGCGCCCTAGAGTCGGGTCGAGCAGAGCGATCCGGTCGGAAGGACGCGGTGTGGACCGCCTCCAGACCTATCGCGCGTATGCGTGCTGGGTTTCGTAGAGGAAGAGGCGATGGAGGTGGACCGTGGCCGTACCGGTGACGCCATCGGTGCACGATTCCATTTCTTCGCTGCTGAGCGGACAGGAGGTAGTGCCCGAGACGGGCGCGTTAAGGCTGACTTTGAAGCTGGCCCGTTCGGCGTGCCGGAGCCGGTGGAAGTCGGCGGCGACGGCGCGGCTGATCGTCACTTCGGGGAAGTTTTCGTCGGGTTCGGAATAGAGCGTCCCGGCTTCGTTCAGCATGGCGGAGAGCTGACCGGTGCCTTCGGCGACCGGGCAGCTGCCGTCCGGCGTGTTCACGCCGAGCACGCTGATCCCCCAGGAGACGGGGAGGAAGCCGTTGTCGCGCGCGCTGACGGACTCGATGGTGGAGCTCGGCAATGGGATCAGCTCCCAGTGACAGCTTCCCGAGACGTCGTGGCAGAGTTCGTTTTCACCTTCGGCGACCGTGTAGGCGATGTCCATCGTCGAGTGGTCGTCTTCGATCTTGCCTTTGGTCGTGACGGTGGGCCTGACGGTGAGGCGGGCGGCCGCGGCGCCCAGTTCCCTGGCCGTCGCGACCGGGACGGTGATGTGGCTGAAGTTGAGAGTGCGCTTGAAATGGAGCGTCTCGTCGGCGCTCGAGGGCATGTTCACATCGTGGCCGTCCTGGGTGACGCCGCAGCGTTCAAAGCCGGTGACGGCATAACTGAAGGTCCCGTCGTATTCGATCGTTGCGCTGATCTCGGCGGCGTAGGGAAATTCGGCGGGCAGGGTCGAGGAGTGCTTCGCCGTGGCCGAGCCGGCGGCGGCGAGGAGCGCCGCCGCGATAAGGCCGATCACGATCGTCGATCTCATCGCGGCGAGTCTCCTCGCCCTCACCGTCCAGGTCAATCCAGAATCGGGTACGCCCTCAGCGCCCGGCCTGCGCTACGGCGCTCTCCAGTCCGTCGGTGACGAAATGGATGGTGTGTCGGCAGGCCGGCCGGTGGGTGCGGTGTGGGTGAGGGCCAGCCTGCCCGCCGCGGCGCGCGCATTCGGGAACCGGCGCCGCGACCCTCTTCCCACTACCAATTTATACCGATTTCGAAGGGCTCATGAGGGCCTGGGATGTGCTCCATACTCGCCCGCCGGACGCAACTGGCGAGGAGGCATATGGGTTCTTTCACGGTGGATTTCAAGGACGTCGACCGGACGATGACGGCGGTGGTCGGTGGGAAGGGAGCGGGTCTGGGCGAGCTTTCGCGGGTCCCGGGCGTGGCCGTGCCGGAAGGGTTCTGCGTGACCACGGAGGCGTTCCGGCGCGACGGCGTAGATCTCGAGCGGGACCCGGACGAGGTCCGGGCGGCGATCGAGGCGGTCGCGATCCCGGAGGAGGTCGCGGCGGCGATCGTCACCTCGCTCGCGCGACTGGGCGAGGAGACGCCGTGCGCGGTGCGCTCCAGCGCGACCGCGGAGGACCTCCCGGACACCTCCTTCGCCGGCCAGCAGGACAGCTATCTGAACGTGCGGGGAGCCGAGGCGATCCTCGACGGGGTGCGGCGCTGCTGGGCCTCGCTCTTCACCGAGCGGGCCGTCGCCTACCGCCGGCGCAACGGGTTCGACGACCGCGCCGTCGCGATGGCGGTGGTCGTCCAGCGCATGGTCTTCCCGACCGCCGCCGGGACGCTCTTCACCGCCGACCCGCTGACCGGCAACCGGAAGGTGTCCTCGATCGAGGCCGTGCGCGGGCTCGGCGAGGCCCTGGTGTCAGGGCAGGTGAACGCCGATGGCTACAAGGTCCGCGACGGGCGCGTGGTCGCGGCGACGGCGGTCGAGGCCCCCGTCCTCACCGATGCGCAAGCGGTCGAGCTGGCCGCCCTCGGCCGCCGGATCGAGGGCCACTTCGGCAGCCCCCAGGACATCGAGTGGTGCCTGGACGACGACGGCTTCCAGATCGTCCAGAGCAGGCCGATCACGACCCTCTTCCCGATCCCCGCGGCAGCCGACGACGGCAATCACGTGTACGTCTCGGTCGGCCACCAGCAGATGATGACCGACCCGATGAAGCCACTTGGGCTCTCCTTCTGGCAGATGACCGCGGCGCGGCCGATGTTCGAGGCGGGTGGGCGGCTCTTCGTCGACGTGACCCGGGAACTGGGGTCGATCGGCGGCCGCGGCGGCAACCTGGAGATGCTCGGGAAATCCGACCCCCTGGTCCGCGATGCCCTGGAAACGGTGCTGGAGCGCGGTGACTTCATCCCCGAGGTGGACGACGAGAGCCCGACGAGCATGCCGCTCAGCGGCGGCGCCCCGGCGACGATCGAGACCGATCCGGCGATCGTCACGGAGCTGATCGAGCGCAGCCGGCACTCGCTCGCGGACCTGCGACGCGACATCGAGGGGAGGACGGGGACCGACCTTCTCGACTTCATCCGCGACGACATCGAAGCGCTCGGTAAGAAACGCCTCTTCGACCCTCTCGGCCTGCAGGTGATCATGGCCGGGATCCAGTCGACCCTGTGGCTCAACGAGCGGCTGGAGGAGTGGCTGGGCGAGCGCAACGCCGCCGACACCCTCGCCCAGTCGGCTCCCGGCAACGTCACCGCCGAGATGGGCCTGGCGCTGCTCGACGTGGCCGACGCCGTCCGGCCGCACCCGGAGGTCGTCGTGTTCCTGGAGCGGGTGGAGGGGGATTGCGATGGGCGCGAGGACTTCCTCGCGGAGCTGCCGGGCATCCCCGGCGGGGCCGAGGCACGCGCCGCGATCGACGAGTTCCTCGCCACCTACGGCATGCGCTGCGTCGGTGAGATCGATATCACCCGGCCGCGCTGGGCCGAGTGCCCGACGACGTTGGTGCCGATCATCCTCGGCAACGTGCGGAACTTCGAGGCCGGCGCCGGAGAGCGGCGTCTCCTGCGGGGACGCGAGGAGGCCGCGCGAAAGGAGCGCGACGTGGTCGCGCGCCTGCGGGCGCTGCCGGACGGCGAGGAGAAGGCCGCCGAGACGGAGGGGATGGTGGAGCGCCTGCGCACCTTCGTCGGCTACCGCGAGTATCCGAAGTACGCGAAGGTCAGCCGCGACTTCGTCTACAAGCGCGCGGTGATGCGGGAGGCCGAGCGCCTCGTGGAAGCCGGCGTTCTGGAGGAGCCTGAGGACGTCTTCTTCCTGCGCTTCGAGGAGCTCGCCGCCGCGGTGCGCCGCGGACGCGCCGATGCCGACCTGATCGGCAGACGCAAGGAGGAGTTCCGCGCCCACGAGGCCCTCACTCCTCCGCGGGTCCTCACCTCCGAGGGCGAGATGCTCTTCGGCTCGTTCCGACGCGACGGCGCCCCCGCCGGGGCGCTGGTCGGACAGCCGGTGTCCACCGGGACGATCGAGGGCCGCGCGCGCGTCGTCCTCGACATCTCCCGGGCCGACCTCGAGCCGGGGGACATCCTCGTAACCCGTTTCACCGACCCTAGCTGGACGCCGCTCTTCGTCTCGATCTCCGGCCTGGTCACCGAGGTCGGCGGGCTGATGACGCACGGCGCGGTGATCGCCCGCGAGTACGGGCTCCCGGCCGTGGTCGGGGTGGAGAGGGCGACGGAGCTGATCGAGGACGGTCGCCGGATCCGGCTGGACGGCGCCGACGGCTACATCGAGTTCATCGACTGACGCGAACTCTGATCGTCCCCTCCAGGATCGCCTCCTCGAGGCCGCGCGGCGAGCGGCAGTCGCCCGCGGTCTCGTGGGGGATCCCGGCGGCGTGGAGCTCCCGCGCGAGCGCGTCCTCAGGGACCCGGCCGAGAGCGGTGACGACGGCTTCGGCGGGGAAGATCGTTCGCCGCTCCGGGGCGAAGATGCTGCGGCAGCGAACCTCGCCGGGGCCGGCGGAGTCGAGCTCGAGGCCGGAGGCGATCGTCACCCCGGCGCGCTCGAGGCGGGCAAGGTACTGGTGGCGGGCGTACTGGTGGACGGAGAAGCCCGGCATCGGGGCGGCGGTGACGAGGGTGACCTCGTGGCCCTCGGCGGCGAGGAGCTCGGCCGTGTCGAGGCCGGTCGGCCCGCCGCCCCAGTCGGCGACCAGGACCCGGCGCGCGGGCCGGGCACCGGCGAGGACGTCCCAGGCGCCGAGGACGGGGAGGTGGCCGAGGTCGGCCGCGGCGGAGTAGGGGCGTGCGCCGGTCGCGAGGACGACGAGGTCCGGCGACAGCGCAGCGATGCCTTCGGCGTCGGCCTCCTCCCCCAGGCGCAGCTCGACCCCGCCGCGGGCGAGCAGCATCTCGTAGTTGGCGACCAGGCTCTGGGACGTCTCCGCGTGTCCCGGAGCAACGCCGAACAGACGCGCCTGGCCGCCGATCGCCTCGGCACGCTCGAGGATGATCACCTCGTCGCCTCCAGCACTCGCCTCGGCGGCCGCGGCAAGGCCGGCGGGACCGGCGCCGACGACGACCACGCGCCGTGACGCGGCGCCGTCGGCCTGCTCCCCGGCCGGTGACAGGGTCAGCTCCCGGCCCGCGCGCGGGTTCATCGAGCAGCGGATCGGCGTCTCGGCGTGGTAGTGGGCGATGCAGGCGTTGCAGCCGATGCAGCGCACCACCTCCTCGAGCGCGCCCGCGCGGACCTTGCTCGGGAGGGCGGGGTCGGTGATCAGCGCCCGGGTCATCCCCACCGCGTCGGCCGCCCCGCTCGCGATCAGGGCATCGGCCTCGGTCGGGTCCACGATCCGCGTCGTCGCCAGCACCGGCACGCCAAGCTTGAAGGGCGTGGTCAGCTCGGCGGCAGCGTTGCGCGGGGTCGGCGGCGGTGGCGCGATGCCGGTGCTGCCTACGAAGCTGGCGGAGTGCCCGATCGCCAGATGGATGAAGTCGACAAGGCCGACCGCCCGGGGCGCGATCGCCTGTGCCGCCGGCGAGTCGCCGCTGAGCCGCAGCCCGAGCGCGAGCCCCGGCGCCGCCGCGCGCACCGCTTCGAGCACCTCGGTCACGAACACGGCCGGATCGCCGTAACGGTCGTCGCGATCGTTCAGCTCCGGGTCGAAGAACTGCTCCAGCAGGTAGCCGTGGGCGCCGGTGACCTCGATCCCGTCGAGCCCCGCCTCGGCGGCGATCCCGGCGCAGCGCCCGTAGGAGGCGACCAGGTCCTCGACCTCGTCGGTGCGAAGGGCCCGCGGCTCGGTCTGGAAGCGCTGGCTCGGCCGCGCGCTCGACGAGACGACCTCGGGCCGTGGCGCCGAGGAGATCGCCTCCCGTCCGCCGTGGAAAAGCTGGACGAAGAGCCTGGTCCCGTGCCGCTGGACCCCCGCGGCGATCCGCCGGTAGCCGTCGGCGGCGGTGTCGAAATACCCCGCGAGGGTGTGGGAAGTCAGAAGGCCCGAGGGAGCCACCGCGACCGCCTCCATCACGATCAGCCCCGCCCCGCCCGCCGCCCGCGCCTCCTGATACGCGACGAAGTCCTCCGTAGGCAGATGATCTGCGACCAGTGTCGTCTGGTGCGAGGTGGAGACGATGCGGTTCCGCAACGTCGCCGGGCCGAGGTCGAGGGGCGCGAGCAGATGATCGAGCGCCGTCACGGGGTCACGCTATCCGACGGGCTGAGGGGGCAAGGCCTGGAGGAAGGGACGCAAGGCGTTGCGGCGGGCACGGCCGGGTATGGAAGGCGTCGCGGAAGTGCGACGCCGTCCCGGGAGACGTGCGGGAGATGCCACGAAGTCCACGCTTCCTCGCGTGAGAGCGTGAGAAGTCCTGACTTCGGTGCGTGTTGCACAACACCGCGGCGACGGAACCGTCATGGAAGTCCACCGGATCCGACAGCAGGCGCGAGGACGCGTGGAGTTCGAGACGTCTTCGTCGACTGATCGGCCGAGGTGTTGCCTCTCACGCACGCACCCTCGGAGGAACACCGCACTCCTCCGTCCTGGGCGTCGAATCTCGGACGGCCGCCCCCGCCGGCACAACCGGCCGTGTAACCGACCCCCGCCGAGCCCGCCGGGACCTCCTAGGACCGCGGCTTCAGCTCGACCACCGGGATCTTGCGGTCGGTGTTCGCCTCGTATTCGGCGAACTGCGGCTGCTGCTCCTTCTGGATCTCGTAGATCCGGTCGCGCTCGGCGCCGGTGACCTCCTCGGCCACGACCTTCACGGTGTCGCCGCCGATCTCCATCGAGACCTCCGGGCTGGCCTTCAGGTTGTGGAACCAGCCGGGATGGTTCGGCGCGCCGCCTTTGGAGGCGAAGATGAACGTGCGGCCGTCCTCGCCGAGGTAGACCAGCGGGGTCACATAATCGGTGCCCGATCTGGCGCCGACGTGGTGGAGCAGGAGCAGCGGTTTGCCCTCGAAGATCCCGCCGGCCGTGCCGCCGTTGGCGCGGAACTCCTCGATCACCTGTGCGTTGAAGTCGTTCATGTCGCTCATCGGCCGGACTCTAGCCGGCGGCGTGCTTCGACCTCGGTGAAATATCGTTATCCGATATTTTCTCACCGTGCCTCCCACCGACCTTCGTCACCTCGGCGACTTCGACGTCAGCCGGCGCCTGCTCCTGATCACCGCCTTCGCCCTGCCGATCGGGGCGCTCGTCGCCGGGGTCGCCTGGTGCCTGCTGCGGCTGATCGGCCTGATCACGAACCTCGTCTTCTACCAACGCCTCGGCACCGCGCTGGTCGCTCCCGGGGAAATCCACCACTCGCCGTTCCTCATCCTGCTGGCACCGGTCGCGGGCGGGCTCGTGGTCGGCCTCGTCGCCCGTTTCGGCTCGGAGAAGATTCGCGGCCACGGGATCCCCGAGGCGATGGACTCGGTGCTCACCTCGGGCAGCAAGGTGCAGCCGCGGGTCGCACTGTTGAAGCCGATCGCCTCGGCGATCGCCATCGGCACCGGCGGGCCGTTCGGGGCGGAGGGACCGATCATCATGACCGGCGGCGCCTTCGGCTCGATCTCCGCGCAGCTCTTCCACCTGAGCGCCGATGAGCGCAAGACCCTCCTCGTCGCGGGCGCCGCCGCCGGCATGACCGCAGTCTTCGACGCGCCGCTCGCCGCCGTCCTGCTGGCGGTCGAGCTGCTGCTCTTCGAGTGGCGGCCGCGCAGCCTGGTCCCGGTGGCGGCGGCCGTCGCGGTGGCGGCGATCGTCCGCGTCCCGCTGCTCGGCGGCGGCCCGGTCTTCCCGGTGCCCCCGGGAGCCCTCCACCTCGACGCCGGCTCCTACGCCCTCTGCGTCGTCGCAGGCGGGCTCGCCGCCCTCCTCGCGCTGATCTCCACCACCCTCGTCTACGCCTCCGAGGACACCTTCGCCCGCCTGCCGATCCACTGGATGTGGTGGCCCGCGATCGGCGGCGTGATCATCGGCGTGGGCGGCTTGATCGTGCCCCAGGCGCTCGGCGTCGGCTACAACGTGATCGAAGAAGAGCTGAACGGCGAGGTCGCCCTCCACCTGGTGATCGGCATCCTGATCGTGAAGACGCTGATCTGGTCGCTTTCGCTCGGCTCAGGCACCTCAGGCGGCGTGCTCGCTCCGCTGCTGATGATCGGCGGCGCCCTCGGCGCGCTCGAGGCGCAGGTGTTCCCCGCCGTCGCCGCGGGCTTCTGGCCGCTGGTCGGGCTCGCCGCGATCCTTGCCGCGGCGATGCGCTCGCCGCTCACCGGCGTCGTCTTCGCGGTCGAGCTGACCCATCGCTACGAAGCCCTGCTGCCGCTCTTGATCGCCGCCGCCACCGCCTACGCGATCTCGATCCTGATCCTCCGACGCTCGATCCTCACCGAGAAGATCGCGCGCCGCGGCGTCCACGTGAACCACGAATACAGCGTCGACCCGCTCGAGGTGCTATTCGTCGGCGACGTGATGACCGACTCAGGACCAGGAGCGAGCGACGGCCCGACCGTCTTCGTCGACGACACCCTGCGGCACGTCGCCTACGCCATGGCGGCGTCGGGACGGACCGAGCTGCAGGTCGCCGAGCGCGCGCTCCCCGAGGTGCCGGTCGGGACGGTGCGACTCGAGCAGCTGCTGGAGGGGCGCCTGCGCGACCTCGACGAGGAGCGCCACCGCGATCGCGTCCTGCGCCCGCTGGACCTGCTCCGCGCCGGCCGCGAGGCGACCGCGGCCGGGAAGCCATGAGCCCCGCGCGCCGCCCGGCCCAGCGCGACTACGAAGAGCTGCTCCGCTTCCGCACCGCCCTCCGCCGCTTCCTGCGCTGGAGCGAGGAACAGGCGCGCGCCGCCGACCTCACCCCCGCCCAGCACCAGCTCCTCCTCGCGATCAAAGGTCATCCCGGCGACACGGCGCCGACCGTCGGGGAGATCGCCGACTACCTCGTCACCAAACACCACAGCGTGGTCGAGCTGATCGACCGGGCCGTCGACGCCGGCGTGGTCGAGCGCCATCGCGACGCCGAGGACGGCCGGGTCGTCCACCTGTTGCTGACGCCGCTCGGCGAGGAGCGGATCGAGACGCTCTCCGCCTTGGCCCTCGAGGAGCTACGCGATCTGCCCCAGTTCCTGCCGCGGTTCGGCGACCCCGGCTAGTTGTAGTTCCTGGGGCACGTTGCTCATCCGGACATCCTTGGAGGCTGGGGTTGTCGAGACACCAGCAACAAGGAGGATCCGGATGAAGCTCCACGGTAATGCGCCGCTCGGCCCGAAGGGGAGGCGGCGGATGGTCCTGCTCGTGACCGAGAGGGCCTGACGCTCACGGAGGCGGCCACCCCCGGCGACCTCTTCTTCCACATCCGCGCCGGGCGCCCGACGCCCACCTCACCCTCAACGTGATCGAGGACGACGAGGGCGAACGGCTCCAGATCATGCGCCTCAACATGCCCTTCGGCCGCGCCGGGTCGGGCGAGTTCGGCATCTATTGACGCGGAGCCTGATTTCGGCAACTCGGCTTGCCGATCACCCCTCGAGAGCAACTTCCGCGGGCGAGACCCGTTTAATCCTCTGAGCCCGTGATCCTCGGACCCGGCAAACGTCTCTCCGCCCTGTTGCTCGTCGCCTTCGCGGCGGTCATCTCGGCCTGGTCGCTCGCGCCCGCGGCGGGCGCCCGGACCGTCCATTACGCCGGCCAGGACGTCAAGGTCCCCGCCGGCTACAGGGTGATCCGGGTGGAGCCGGGCTCCCACTTCTGCACCCGGCTCGACCGTCGCGTCGTCTACCTCGGGGGGCCCTCGAAGGAACAGCGCTGCCCGGCCGGCCCGCTTCTCGGCAAGCACCGGGCGATCGTCGTCGCCGCGAACGGCGAGCGTGCGACCACGCGGTCGCTGTTGCGGGCGCGCCCCTTCTCCGTGCACCACCCCGGCGCCGCCACGGCGAGCAAGGCGCCCGCGGTCGCCACCGCGTCGGTCGGCGGTGCCATCTTCACCGGGCTCGGCTTCGACGCCTGCAGCGCCCCCTCGACCAAGGCGATGGCGGCCTGGGCCGAATCCCCGTTCCGCGGCATCGGGATCTACATCGGCGGCGAAAACAGCGCCTGCTCGCAGCCCAACCTGAGCGCCAGCTGGGTCAGCGCCCAGACCACCGCCGGGTGGCACTTGATCCCGACCTACGTCGGCCTGCAGGCGCCGACCTCGGCCTGCAGCAGCTGCGCCAAGCTGACCTCCACCGCCGCGACCACCCAGGGCATCGCGGCGGCCGAAGACGCAGTCACCCAGGCGGCCACGATCGGCATCGGCCCGGGCAGCCCCATCTACTTCGACATGGAGGCCTATACGCCGACCACCAGCGCCACCGCCGCCGTGCTCGCCTTCCTCGAGGCCTGGACCGAAAAGCTGCACGCGCTCGGCTATCAGTCCGGCGTCTACTCCTCCAGCAGCTCCGGGATCTCCGACCTGGCCAAGGCCTACGGCACCACCTACGCCTCACCCGACAACATCTGGACGGCGAACTGGAACAACGCCGAAAACACGCTCGACCCGGTCATCCCCTCGACCGCCTGGCCGAACCACCAGCGCATCCACCAGTTCCGCGGCGGGCACAACGAGACCTGGGGCGGCACCACGATCAACATCGACAGCGACTACGTCGACGGGGCGACGGTCGGGGTCGGCACGGCGCCGGTCGGGGAAAGCGACCCGGTCGGCTCATTCGAACTGGCCACCTCGCCGGCCCCCGGCCAGGTGCAGGTCAAGGGCTGGGCGCTCGATCCCGACGCGCCGACCGAAACCCTCTCGATCAACGTCGTCATCGGCGGCCGCGAAGGCCAGAAGGGCGTCGAAACCTTCGAACTGGGCCAGGTCGCCAACCTCGAACGGCCCGACGTCGGCGCCACGCGCAAGCTGGCGGGACCGAACCATGGCTTCGAATCGACGATCACCACGATCAAGTCGGGACCGGAGCCGATCTGCGTCTACGCCCTGAACGTGGCCCTCGGCGGCAACCGCCTGCTCGGCTGCAAGACGACCTACATCCCGGTCGCGATCGCCTTCACCCGCCTGAAGCCGCTGCCGCACGGGGTCAAGGTGACGCTCGCCTGCCAGTGGCCGGTCGGGACCGCCTGCCCCGGCCACCTCGGCCTGCGCACCACCTTCAAGGTCAGGACGCCGCGGCGGCACAAGCCGGCGCTGGTCCGCACCGTGACCCGCTCGCTCGGCTCGCGCACCTTCAACCTGAGCGGTGGCGAATGGCACACCTTCTACCTGGCGTTCACCGCGGGCGGGCGCAAACTGCTGGCCGAACGCGGCAAGCTGGGGACCCAGGTGATCGCTTCGATCCCCGGCGGGAAACGCGGCGCCGGCCTGCCGCTCAAGGCACCGTCTCGCCGCCGTTAGCGGCGCGCCCGGCTAGTCGCCGAGCGCCTCGCGCAGGCGCGCGATCTCGCCCTTGAGCTCGAGGAGTTCCGACTCGAGGCGATCGAGCCGCGCCACTTCGTCGGCGGCCTGGGCCGGGGTCGGATCCTCGGCGACGGAGACGAACTCCTCATCCCCGGCATCGCGGTCGTGCTCGGCGCTCGGCTCCGCTTCGCCTCCACCCAGCAGCTGCTCGTAGCGGTCCTCCTTCTGGCCCGGACGCCGCGCGTGGCGGACGACGTATCCGCGCTCGATCAGGCGCTCGAGCACCTCTTGCACGGCCGCCAGGTCGGCGAAGCCGTCCGAGTAGCGCTCGGTCCGCTGCTTCAGCTCACCCGGCGTCTGGGCGCCGCGCAGCATCAGCACCGCGAGCACCGCCTGCTCGGAATCGTCCACGCCGAGCGCCTCGGGCAACAGGTGGCGGTACTTGCGCGCCCGCGACCCGGCCCCGCTCGTCAAGCGCGTCCAGCCGCGCAGGGCGGTCTGGCGGAGCGCGTCCGACACGGTCTGCTCGTCGTAGTCGACGACGGGATCGCGATTCGTCGACTGATTGCAGGCCAGGCGCAGCGAGTTCAGCGACAGCGGGTAGGCGTCGGGCGTCGTCCGCTGCTTCTCGACCAGGCAGGCGACGACGCGGATCTCAGGCGGGCTGGGCTCGGCGGGCATCGCTCGCTTACCGGCGCTCAGGCCCGGTCGGGCCGCTCGGGGTAGAGCTCGTCGATCGTGACGAGGGCCGTGTAGGGAGCCCCGGCCGCCGCTTCGATCCGCTCGGCTCCGCCCGCCAGGCGGTCCACGACGGCGACCACGCCGACGATCTCGAGTCCCTCCTCGCGGCAGCGCTCGATCGCTTCCGCGGTCGAGCCGCCGGTCGTCACCGTGTCCTCGACGACCAGGCACTTGACGCCCGCCTCGACCGGCCCCTCGACCCAGCGCTGCAGCCCGTGCTCCTTCTTCGCGCTCCGCACGAAGAAGGCGACCAGGTCCTCGCCGCCCCCGACCGCGAGCGGCGCGCAGGCGGGCGGGATCGCCGCCGTCGCCGGCCCGCCGACCGCTTCGGCGCCGAGCTCGTGCGCCCGCGCCGCGATCAGCTCGCCCACCGCCCGGAACCCGCCCGGCCGCATCAGCGTCCGCCGCGCGTCGACGTAGTACTGGGCGATCGCCCCGCTGGCCAACGTCACTTCCCCGATCACCAGCGAGTGCTCGCGCAGCTCGGCGACCAGCGTCTCCTTGGCGGCGGTCAGATCAGCCACTTAGAAGACGAAGATGCTCTCGCCGAAGTGCAACTGTTCGTAGATCCGCGGCTGGTCGGCGATGAAGGTCCGCACGCAGCCGTGGCTGGCGGCGTAGTTCGGGACTTCTGGGTAGCCGTGGACCGCGTATCCGTTGTGCCAGTAGAACGAATAGACCATCCCCTCCGAGTTGGTCCCCGGTTCCTGGCGGTAGAAGTAGTAGTGGCCGGTGATCGTCGGCGTCGAGGGCTTGCCGGTCGAGACCGGGTAGATCGCGAACGGCTTGCCGTCTTTGACCAGCACCAGCACCTGCTTGTCGAGCGGCACCTCGGCGTGTTCGCCCGCGTCGGGGTGCTTCACGTGGTAGCCACCCTTGCCTTCGAAGACCGCCTTGACGAGCCCGGGGCCGGCCTTTTTGGTGCGGTCCATGTCGTTGACTTTGCGGTAGGCGAGCACCTCGCGCGCGAGCCGCGGGGTGAAGCACCTGCCGCCGCCGCTGACGTAGCCCATCTTCGCCAGCCGGGATTTGAAGACCTGGACGATCGGTCCGCATTCGCCGTGGTTGAGACCGGGGAAGCTGACCGTCCAGCTCTTGCGGACGGTCGAGTCGGCGCCGAGCGCGGCGGTCGCGACGTGCGTCGCGGAGACCGCGTACTTGCCGCCTTCCTTGACGACCACGCTGGTTTCGAAGGTCCCCGTTTCGTTCGGGCCCGGCTGCACCGCGACCTGGCGCTTCACGACTTCGGAGCCGTTGCGGAAGAAGTTGACTTCGACGTGCTGGCCCTCGACGTAGGGCGACACCGTGCCGGCGACCGGCACCGTGTCGAGGATCTGGGCCTTGCCGCCGTCGAGCCCGCGGATGTCGATCTTCACCGTCGCCTTCGGCGGCGCTTCGGGCTTCTTCGCCGCTTCCTGCTTCTTCGGCGACGCGCCTTCCTTCGGCGCGGCAACCGCGGTGGCGGGCACCGCCAGGAGCGCGGCGGCTCCGACGGTGAGGGCGAGACGGCGGATCACGCCGGAAATCCTACTGTCCCAGCAGGGCTATGGAGTTGTTGATCATGTGCAGCAAGATCCCCGGCACGATCGATCCGGTCCGCTCGTAGAGCAGCGCCAACAGGAATCCGAAGACGATCAGCGGCGGTACCGCGGTGATCCCGGTCAGCGCGTGGAGCGCGCCGAAGATCAGGCCGCAGATCAGCGCCGCCGCCAATCGCGGCAGCTTCTCCCGCAGCCCGCCGAAGAGCATGCCGCGGAAGCACGTCTCCTCGGCGATCGGTGCCGCGATCACGATCAACAAGACCTGGATGGCGGTCGGCCCGAAGCTTTCGGCGATGTCCTTCTGCTTCGGTTCGGTGATCACCAGCGAGTAGAAGATCGTGAAGGCCAGGTAGAGGACGAAGGTCAGCGCCATCCAGCCGAAGGCCGAGCGCTTGAAGCGGCGGAAGCCGAGCCGGCGGAGGGATTCCTGGATGCTCGAGGAGCCGCGCATCGAGGCGAGCGCGAAAGGGACGAGCAGGAACCCGAGCTCGGTCCCGAGCTGGGAGATGATCGAGCCCAGCGTGGTCAGCTTGCCGTCGAGTTCGCGGGCGACGAAGAGGTGCCCGGAGCCGGCGAATTTGATCGAGCCGACCGAGTTCCCGGCGGAGATCTTGGCGCCGGTGCGCTGCGGCGCTTCCATCCCCGCGGAGGGCCCGTACTCGTAGGTGTCGCCGTTCGGTTCGGCGATCCAGAGGTTGCCTTTGAAGTCGACCGCCAGGGAGGCGAATTCGTCACGCGATTCGGGCTTCAGTTCCCATACGAAGTCACCGGCAGGGTCGAACGCCCAGACCTTGCCGTCGCCCTTGCCGGAGAGGACGTAGACGTAGCCACGCAACGGTCCGGGCGCGGTGTTCACCGCGATGTCGTTGTCGTCGGTGCCGAAGTCGAAGGAGCCTGCCGGGGACCCCGCCGCGTCGAGGCCGCCGATGCCTTTCCCCTTCGCGTTCAGCTCGATCACCCGGTCGGTGCCTGCGTCGATCACGTAGAGGGAGCCCTTCACCGGTGCGTAGGCCATCCGTTCCGGTTCGAAGCCGGCACCACTGACCTTCAGCGAGGCGAGTCGGCGTGGTTTCCCCTTCCCGGACACGTCGTAGGTCTGGATCCGCCCCGGGCCCTTCTCCGACACGGCCAGCACGCCGCGGCGTGGGTCGAACGCCAGCCCGTGGGAATCTTCCAGCCCGCCGATCCGGGCGGCGGCCGCTTCTTCGCCGAACGCCCCGAAGGCGCGCACTTCGTCTTCGTGGTCGGCGAACAGGCGGTTCGTACGCCCATCGACCGCCAGTGCCGTCGCGTCGCCCTTGTCGAGGCCGGCGCCGCTCGAGTAGGACGGCGGGAAGAGCGCTTCGATCTCGCCTTCCTGGCTGCCGAGGAGCAGCGCCGGGACCGAGAGGAAGAGCCCGACGGCAAGCGCCGCGAAAACGGCGAGGATCGCCGCCCAGGGTCCCCAGTTGGCGTAGGGGAACTCGCGCTTGGGCCGCGCGGCTTCGGTGTCGACGAGGTTCGCCTCCATGGCCCCGGCAGTCTCACACAGGTCGCGCCGCGCCACCGGTCCGTAAGCTCTTTGGGATGACGCAGCGGGGACGGCGTCGGCAGCGGCGTCGGGGCAGCGTGGGCACCAAGGTGGCGATCGCCATCGGGGTCGTCCTTGCCGTGATCGTGGTCGGCGTGATCGGCGTCACCAGCTGGGTGCTGAACGTCGCCGCCGACGCGCCGTCGCTGGCGAGCTGCAAGCGCGCCGAACGCCACGGCAACTCGGTCATCTACGCGGCCGACGGGGAACGCCTGGGTGCGATCGTCTCCCAGGAAGCGAGCGCCCCGGTTGCCCGGAAGCGCATCCCGCGCAAGCTGGAGCTGGCGACGGTGGCGATCGAGGACCAGCGCTTCTTCCAGCACGGCGGGCTCGACACGCAGGGCATCCTGCGCGCCGCCGTCACCGACATCGAAGCCGGCGAAGCGGTCGAGGGCGGCTCGACCATCACCCAGCAGCTGGTCCGCAACCTCTGCATCCAGCACCCGAAGAAGACTCTCGAGCGCAAGATCGAAGAAGCGAAGCTGGCGCTCGAGTACTCCGAACACCACACCAAGGGCGAGATTCTCGGCCAGTATCTGAACACCGCGACCTACGGGACGGTGGAGGGCTCGACCGCGGTCGGCGTCGGCGCCGCGTCCCAGTTCTACTTCGGGCGCCCGGTGTGGAAGCTCGACGTGGCGCAGATGGCGATGCTCGCCGGGCTCCCCCAGGCACCGTCCCAGTACAACCCGCTGCTCTATCCGAAAGCGGCGAAAGCGCGGCGCAACGAGGTGCTGCAGAAGATGGCGAAGCTCGGCTACCTGGCGCCGCAGCGGGCGCGCCGGCTCGAAAAGCATGGGTTGGAGTTGAGCCCGTCCCATGATTACTTCGACCACAAGGAGCCCTATTTCTTCGACTATGTGGAACATCTGCTGATCGCCCACTACGGCGCCGAAAAGGTGCGGCGCGGCGGCCTTCAGGTCCACACCACGCTCTCGCCGGAGCTGCAGCGGGTCGGGCGGGCGGCGATCGCCGAAGCGCTCTACGAACCGACCGACCCGGCGTCGGCCTTCGTCTCGATCGACCCCCGCAACGGCGACATCCGCGCGATGGTCAACAGCACCTCCTACGCCGAGGACCAGTTCAACCTCGCGGCCCAGGGCCACCGCCAGCCCGGCTCGACCTTCAAGGCCTTCGTCCTCACCACCGCGATCAAGCAGGGAATCGATCCCTACACCACCTATTACGAATCCAAGCCACTGAATCTGACTCTGCCCGACTACGGCCACTGGGAAGTGCATACCGCCGACGAGGGCTACCAGGGGACGATCAACCTCCAGCAGGCGACGGTCACCTCCGACAACACCGTCTTCGCCCAGCTCGACCTCGACGTCGGGCCGAAAAACGTCGCCGCGACGGCGAAGTCGATGGGCATCACGACCCACCTGCAGGGGCTCCCCGCGGAAGGGATCGGCGGGCTCAAGTACGGGGTCAGCCCGCTCGAACTCGCCGACGCCTACTCGACCCTCGCGGCCGGCGGCATCCGCCATCGCCCGGTGGCGATCGAGAAGGTCGTCCTCCCCGGCGGCAAGGTCGAACACCCGCAGGGCCCGGACCCCGAGCGCGTCCTCAGCCCGGCGGTCGCCTGGCAGGTGACGCGCCTGCTGCGCGACAACATCACCGAAGGCACCGGCACCGCCGCCTACACCGGCTGCGTCGGCCAGGCGGGGAAGACCGGGACGACCGACAACGAGACCGACGCCTGGTTCTCCGGCTACCAGCCCAACCTGGCGACCGCGGTCTGGGTCGGCTACCCGGAATCGAACGCGATCTCGATGACGAGCGTCCACGGCATCACCGTCTTCGGCGGCACCTACCCGGCAGAAATCTGGCACTCCCTCTACACGAATGCGGGGGTCAAGTGCGAGGAATTCGACGAACCTGAAGAACAGGTCGAATGGTCCCCCGGCTTCGGCCAGTACACGGCCGCGGCCCCCGGCACCGAGGGCGCGAAGCTGAAAAGAGGCGCCGCGAACGAACCGGGCGGCGGCGGCGAAGAACTGCCGGGCCAGGAATCCGTCGGCGGCTACGACCCGAACGCCTACGCCCCCGGCGTCGGCCAAGAACCAGCCCCCCTCCCGCCGCCCCTACCTCCCAAGTACGGCGGCCCCGAACGCGGCGGGCAAGCCGCAGGCCACTGACCTCCACGTCGATGGGCCGAAAACTAGACACATAGGCAAGTTTTCGGCCCATCGACGTGGAGAGCGGAACGGCGGCGGGGCGGGCAGGCGGTAGCGTCGCGTCATCGACGCGGGGCTTGCCTATGGGCTGATCTGGGCGGGATTCCTCGCCTACATCGGCGTGCTCGCGACGGCACCGCGGCTCGACGCGCGCGTCGTCGGCGGCCTGATCGTCGTCTTCGTCATTGCCTTCGCCTGCGCGCCCGTCCTCCTCTCCCACGACGCCTTCAGCTACGTCGACTACGCGCGGCTCGGCGTCCGGCATGGACTCGATCCCTACGTCAACGCCCCCGACGCGGTGCCCGCCGACCCGGCCTTCGTCCACGTCACCTGGACCGAAACGCCGAGCGCCTACGGCCCGCTCTTCACCCTTGCGAGCTACCCCCTGGCGTGGCTGCCGATCTGGCTCGCCGTCGCCGTCCTCAAGGCGCTCGCGGCGGCCTCGGTCCTGGCGCTCGCCTGGGTCGTCTCCCGCCTTGCGACCTGGCGCGGCGTCGACCCGGTCCGCGCCGCCGCCTTCGTCGCCTTGAACCCGTTGGTCTTGGTCCACGTGGTCGGCGGCGCCCACAACGACGGCCTCGCGATGCTCCTCGCCACCATCGGCGTCGCGGCGCTCGTGGTCCGCCGCGAGACGAGCGCCGGCGCCTCCCTCGTCGCGAGTGCGGCGATCAAGTCGTCCAGCCTCTTCGTCGGCCCCTTCGCCCTGCTGGCGGCGATCAGGGCGCGGGCGACCCCGCGCTTCGCCGTCGGGGCGCTTGGCGCGGCGGTCGCGATCGGCCTGGCCGGCTCCCTCGCATTCGGCTGGGACTGGCTGCACGCGTTCGGACTCGCCGGCGAAAACCAGGGACGCACGAGCCACCTCTCGATCCCGGTCACCGTCGCCCGCCTTTCCGGCACCGACGAGGGAGTCGTGCGGGTCGTGGCCCTCGTGCTCTTCGGCCTCGCCCTCGTCTGGCTCCTCGTCAGGACCTGGCGCGGGGCCGACTGGATCCGTGCCGCCGCCTGGGCCGGGACGGGCCTCCTCCTCGCCACCTCCTGGCTGCTTCCCTGGTACCTGATCTGGCCACTGCCGTTGGCCGCCGTCGCCCGCGACCGCGTACTCGCCGTGGTGCTCTTGGCCCTCACGGCGTACCAATTGGGGGCGCGGATTCCTCTCTGAGTGGCCGGCCTCCGGGCGGTGGCGCCCGGAGGAAAGGGACGCAAGGGCCTGCGGCGAGCCCGGCCGTCCCGTCCACGGCCCGGGCTGGCTGTGGCCGTGGCCGA
>JAFDWG010000060.1 GCA_018268605.1 Actinomycetota bacterium
ACGTTCTCGAGCTGCTCGCGCGAGAGGTCGTGGAAGGACTCGGTCGCGGTGACGACCTTCTCGACGTCGTCTACCTCCCACTCGTCGAGCGCCGCCATCGAGACGAGGTGCTGGGCGAGCACGTCGAGCGGGTTCTGCGGGATCGTCGTCTCCTCGATCTCCCCTTCGCGCATCCGCCGCGCGACCACCGCGCACTCGAGCAGGTCGCCGCGGTATTTGGGGAAGATCCGGCCTTTGGAGGTCTCGCCGATGCCGTGCCCGGCGCGGCCGATGCGCTGGAGCCCACGGGTGACCGACTTCGGCGACTCGACCTGGATCACGAGGTCGACCGCGCCCATGTCGATGCCGAGCTCCAGCGAGGAGGTGGCGACGAGGCAGGGCAGCTGGCCCGACTTCAGGAGCTCCTCGACCAGCGTGCGCTCCTCGTGGGAGAGCGAACCGTGATGGGCGCGGGCGATCTCGATGTACTCGAGCTCCTCGCCGGTGTCCTCGTGGCGCTTTTTTATCGCCGCCTCATCGTGGCCGCCGTGCTCGGTCGCGGGCAGCTCCTCCTCGCCCTCGCCGTTGGCGAGCTCGTTCAGGCGCTTGGCGAGGCGCTCCGCGGCGCGCCGGTTGTTGACGAAGATGATCGTCGATGTGTGCGCCTGGACCAGGTTCAGCAGTTCGGGGTAGATCGCCGGCCAGATCGAGCGCACGTGGGCGCTGGGCTCGATTTCGGAAGGCTGCGCAGTGCCGTTCTCCGACGGATAGGCGGGCGCGCCGGGGTCCGACATGTCCTCGACCGGCACGACGATCTCGAGGTCGAGGTCTTTGCGCGTCCCCGCGTCGACGATCTTGCATTTCCTCTTGGGACCGACGAGGAACTGGGCGATCCGCTCGAGCGGGCGCTGCGTCGCCGAGAGGCCGATCCGTTGGATTCCCGGTGGCGACTCCTCCCCGGCCTCTTCTTTCGCCGTGCGAACCATGTGATCAAGACGCTCCAAAGTCAGCGCCAAGTGGCTCCCCCTCTTGGTCTGCGCGACGGCGTGGATCTCGTCGACGATCACGGCCTCGACCCCGGTGAGGATCTCCCGCACCGAGCTGCTCATCATCAGGTAGAGCGACTCTGGGGTGGTGATGAGGATGTCGGGCGGCGTTTTTGCCATCGCCCGGCGGTCTTTCTGCGAGGTGTCGCCGGTGCGCAGGCCGACCTCGACCTCGGCGCCGATCCCACGCAGCGGCGCGCGCAGGTTGCGCTCGATGTCGTAGGAGAGCGCTTTCAGCGGCGAGATGTAGACGAGCTTGACGCCGGTGCCGAGCTCTGGCTCCCGCGCCAGCTTGTCGATGCCCCAGAGGAAGGAGGCGAGCGTCTTGCCCGAGCCGGTCGGCGCGCAGATCAGCGCGTTGTCGCCGCCGGAGATCGCCGCCCAGCCGCCGGCCTGAGCCTCGGTCGGGCCCTCGAAGGAGGCTTCGAACCAGCGCCGCGTGGCCGCCGAGAACGGGGACAGCGGGTCAGACTTCGTGCGTCGTTTCGATGCGGTGGCCAACCCATCGATCTTACGCAGCTACGTCGATGGGCCGAAAACTTGCCTATATGGCAAGTTTTCGGCCCATCAACACCGGGCGGTTACGGGGTGCCGCCGGTGAACTTCGTGAATTCGGTCCAGGACTTCTTCGGCACGAAGCCTTTCTTGAAGAGGCCGGAGCCGTTGCAGAAGTTGCACGTTTCGGCGGCGTCGTCGACCGAGAACCAGTAGACGTGCTGGAGGCGGAATTTGGCCGCGTCCGCTTTCAGCAGGGTGAAGGCGCCTTTCAGTTCCCGCGCCTGGCCGGAGGTGCCGACCGCGAACACGTTGGACGGGCCCTGCGGCGGTTCGGAGCTCCAACCGAGCTCGGTGATCCAGAGGCCCTTGGCCGCGTCGCCCGAGCGGGTCATCACGCCGCGGAGTTCTTCGATCTCCGGCGTCAGCTGGCGGTAACGGGCCACGTACGGGTGCAGCGCGACGCCCTGGAAGCTCGACTTGATCCCCGGGTTGGTCTTGTACATCTGTTCGAGGAAGTACGAGGCGAAGTAGTTCGGGCTCGTCGCGTGCATGACCTTCTTGCCGTTCAGGTACCTGGCGCCCGCCGGCTTGGCGAAGAGCCCGGCCAGGACGACCTTGGCCGTCGGGTCGGTCGATTTGATCGCGGACGAGGAAAGCTTCACGAGCTTCCCGTATTCGGCCGGGTTCGGCTTGGCGACGAAGTACTTGAAGTTCGGCTCGTTCCAGATCTGCCACGCCTTGATCGGCTTCACCGGGACGGTCGGGTGTTCGGCCCAGAAGGTGCCGTTGGTGCCGTAGCGGCCGACGGCCGCTTTGAGGAACGCCGACCAGGCGGTTCCCGCGCTACCCGCGACCGGCAGGCGGGCCGGAGCCTTGGCACCGGGCGCACCCGGGACGTTCACGCTCGGCACCACCCAGGCAGGGGTCCCGACGATGAACGGCAGCAGTTCGATGCCGCTCTTCGCGGCACGTTCGACCTGACCGTCGAATTCGCCCCAATTGATGGCGCCGCCTCGGGTCGGCTGCATACCGCCCCAGATCATCGCCACGCGCATCTCCTTCACGCCGCCCTGCTTCAGCGTCGTGAACTGTTCCTGGCTGAGGTTGGACTGCGGCACCACGCCAAAGAACTTGGCGGTCACGGCGCCGGCGCTCGCGGCGAAGACCCCGAGCGCAAGGACGACGGCCGACACGGCCGTCAGGGCGCGCGCCTTCCTGCTGGCTTTAAGCATCGATCCCTCCATGTGGGGTGGGGTTGTTCGGACTAGCTCGCGCTGGGCGAAGAGGCGCGTCCGTCGGAACCACCTTGGTCCGACTTCCGCTGGCGGTAGAGCACCACGCCGATCGAGATCGCCGCGAGGACGACCACCGCGATCAGGATGGGCACGACCGGAGAGGAGCCGCCGCTGCTCTGCGCGACGTTATGCCCCTGCTGGGTGTTGCCAAGATCCGTCTGTTCACCGATCGAGCCTTCTGACCCGCCGGAGTTGGCGCCGCCGTTCGGCTTGTTGCCGTTGCCGCCGCCGTTGCCACCGCCCGCCGTGGAAGACTTGCCTTCTTCTTCCTTCGAGGAAGACCCCGTCTTGTGACCGCCTTCAGACGATCCAGCTTCCGATCCGGGTTCTTCGGTCCCGGCGCCGCCGCCGCTTTCCTTCGTGGCGGAACCTTCGGCCTTGGCGTTGTTGGAAGACTTGTGATGGGTAGGCGACTTTTCCGTGCCACCGGACGAGGGTTCGCTCGTCACCGAGGGAATTTCGGTTTCGTAGACGGTTTCGCCCGAATTACCCGCGAAAGCACTTGCGGGAACTAGAGCCAATGCCAGCAGAGCAAGCACTGACGGAAGCAAGAAAAAAGAGCGGGCCGAACTACGGGCCTGACGGCGAGGGGCACCTTGCATTCCGCAGGAGGTTAGAGGAATCGGCGGCGTTCCTCGGTCCGATCGTCCTGATCGGGGCTCTTGCGATGACGGGTGGAGGGTTCTCGCTGAGCTCCCGGCACATCGCCGGACTGGTGGTCTGGCTTCTGGTCGTGGGCCTGCTGGTCCTCGGAGTCGCGGGTCGGGCGCTCCTGGCGAAGCCGTTCTATTGGGCCTCAGGTCTGCTTCTTGGCTTTGCAATTTGGTCTGCACTCTCATCTCTCTGGTCCGGTTCTGTCGAGTTGAGCGTCACCGAGGCGGATCGGATCCTGATGTACCTCGGCGTATTCCTTGCCGCGTTCCTCCTGGCCCAAACCAACCAAAGGCGCCAACGTTTCGGTGAAGGCATCGCAGTCGCCCTCGCGTTGCTCGCGATCCTGGCCTTGGCGACGCGGCTTCTGCCCCACGTCTTCAACCTCTCCTTCGACGAAACGAAGGGCTCGCGCCTGCAGTACCCACTCGGCTACTGGAACGCCGACGCGATCGTCTTCTCCTTCGCCGCCGCGCTCTGCCTCTGGATGAGCCGACGCTCGCTGACCCGCGCCCTACGCTGGTTTTCGGTCGGTGCCCTGCCCGCGGTCCTGCTGGCGCTCTACTTCACCGAGTCCCGCGGGGGAATCCTCACCCTGATCGTCGCGGCCGGAACCCTGATCGTGCTCTCCCGCGATCGCCTCTGGTATCTGGCGACGCTGCTGATCGGTGCGGTGCTGACCCTGCCGGCGGTCTTTCTGACCCACTCCTACTCCGAACTTGCCAACAACTACAACTTCCCCCCGATCGTCGGGCAGGGCCTGAGAGTCTCCGGGGTCCTGCTCGCCGGGATCGCCCTGACGCTGGGCGCCTATTGGCTGTTGCGCCGGGCCGAGCGGCGCCGCTCGCCCCGGGTCGAGCGCGCTCTGGCGATCTCCCGCGACCGCCGCGTGCTGAACGGGATCGCGCTCACGGGGCTGGTCGCGGTGATCATCGCGGGCATCCTCTTCGGCGAGTCGGCCTGGAACAAGTTCACGAGCTCCGACCTCGGCGCTCCCTCAGGCTTGGCGGAAGCCTCCAGCCGCGGCCGGATCCAGTTCTGGGACGTCGCGCTAGAAGGCTTCGCGGAAAAGCCGATCACCGGCCACGGCGCGGGCACCTACGGGTTCGCCTGGGACGAACTGCGCCCGATCGCGATGACCAACACCCAGGCGCACTCGGTCTACCTACAGGCCCTGGATGAGCTCGGGATCGTCGGCGGGTTGCTCATCCTCGGCCTGGTCCTCTTCCTGCTCTGGACCGGGTTCGCCGCCTGGCGCGCGGCAGGCGGCCGCGAGCGGGAGCTCTACGCGATCCTCCTCGGCGTCAGCTTCGCCTTCGCCGTCGGCGTCGCCTACGACTGGTTCTGGCAGTTCGCCCTGATCGGATCGATCTTCTTCATGGCGACCGGGATCCTGGTCGCGGCCCGCTGCGGCCAGCTCTGGCGTGCCCGCGCCGCCGCCCGGGCACGGGAAGGCCAAGCGGTCGAGACCGACGCCGAAAGCCGCCGCTTCGGCCTCACGATCGCCGGCCTGGCCGTCGCCTGGTTGACCATGGTCGCGCTCACCGGTCCGCTCCTGGTCGACCACGAGATCCACGCCTCGACCGCCGCCGCCCAGGAGAATCCCGCCGATTTCGAAAGCGCCGTGAACCACGCCGAAACGGCGCGCTCGATCGAGCCCTGGGCGGCCACTCCTTACCTCCAACTGGGCCTCCTGGCCCAGGCCCAGGGCGACTATCCGACCGCGATCCGTCGCTTCGAGGAGGCGATCGATCGCGAGAATCACAACTGGACGCTTTGGTACCTGAAGGCCAAAGCCGAGCACCAGGCAGGTCAGAAGGAAGCCGCCCAGAACGACCTGAACGAAGCAAAACGCCTGAACCCGCTCGAAACTTGTCTCACCGAAGGGTTTGAAGGTTGCGGATGACGCGAACGCCGGACACCGAGAAGATCGCCGCCGAACGGAAGGTGGCTGCCGCGCTGCGCGCCGCCGAGGCGAACGGCGACGACGTGCCGGATCGGCGCGCGCGGGCGGTGGCGGCCGACCGGCTCGGGCTGAGCGGCCCCGAGGGCTCGCGCCGGCGCGGCGCGCTCCTGCGACGGCTGCTCGCCCTCGGGGACTGGACCGCGTTGATCGCGGCCCTCCTGGTCGTCACCGCGGCGACCTCCTCGACCGACGTCGCCGACCTCTTCTGGGCGGTCCTCTTCAGCCCCAGCTGGATCCTCGTGGTCAAGCTCCACGGCCTCTACGACCACGATCACCGGCGGATCCGCCACTCGACCCTCGACGAGCTGCCCTCGCTGGTCTCGGCGACCGTCCTGGGCACGCTGGTGCTCGACGGCCTCCTGGCAATCAGCCCGGTCGGCCCGCTGTCGCCGAAGAGCGCGATCGCCCTGGGGGTCGGGACGCTGATCGGCAGCTTCGTGCTGCGCGGCCTCCTGCGCTGGGTCTGGCACCGGGCGACGCCGCTCGCGCGCGGCCTGGTGATCGGCCCGCCCGCCACGGTCGACACGGTCGCCCGTCGCGTCGTCACCCACCCGGAGACGCGGCTGCACCTGGTCGGCTACCTCTCGGCGACGCGCGAGGAGGACTCGGCCGAGCTGCCCCGCCTCGGCAGCCTCGCCGACATCTCTGAGGTCGCCGAGGTGACCGGGATCGAGCGCGTCGTCGTCACCGAACAGCAGATGTCGGAGGTCGCCGCCGAGCGCCTGATCGAGGAGTGCAAGAAGCTCGGCCTCGCGCTCACCTTCCTGCCCCAGCACTACGGCCTGCTCGGCCCCGGTATCGAGCTGAACCGCCTCGCCGAGCTCCCCGTCCTCGACTTCCGCTTCTCCGACCCGCCCCGCTCGACCCAGGCGATGAAGCGGGCGATGGACGTCTTCGTCTCCGGGTTCCTGCTGATCGCCCTCTCGCCGCTCCTGGCGTGCGCGGCGTTGGCGACGCTGATCGACTCGGGCCGCCCGATCTTCTTCCGCCAGAAGCGCGCCGGCAAGGACGGCGTGCCGTTCACGATGATGAAGTTCCGCACCATGGTCGCCGACGCCGAGGACCGGCTGGGCGAGCTGATCGACCTCTCGAAGCTCTCGGAGCCCGCCTTCAAGATCCCCGACGACCCGCGGGTAACGCGCGTCGGCAAGCTCCTCCGACGGACCTCGATCGACGAGCTCCCCCAGCTCTTCAACGTGTTGCGCGGGGAGATGTCGCTGGTCGGGCCGCGGCCCGAGGAGGAGGCGGTCGTCGCCCTCTACGACGAGCGCCAGCGCGGGCGCCTCGCGATCAAGCCGGGGCTGACCGGGCCGATGCAGGTGTACGGCCGCGGCGACCTCACCTTCGAGGAGCGCCTGGCGATGGAGCGCGACTACCTCGACAACCTCTCGCTGCTGACCGACGTGCAGATCCTGATGCGGACCCCGCGGGCGATCATGCGCGGCGAAGGCGCCTACTAGCTTCCAGCGGATGCCATCGCTCGAGGTCGTGATCGTCAGCCACGGCGCTGAAGCGCTGCTGCGCCGCTGCCTCGAGAGCCTTCGCGCCCACCCGCCGCAGAACGCGACGATGGCCGTCACGGTCGTCGACAGCGGCAGCACCGATGCGACCCCTGACATGGTCGCGCGCGAGTTCCCCGAGTTTCGGCTGGAGCGCCGCGCCAACATCGGCTTCTCCGCCGCCAACAACCTGGTGCTGCGCGAGAGCCACGCGGATGCCGTACTGCTGCTGAATCCGGACACCGAGGTCTACGCCGGGACGCTCGACACCTGCCTGGAGAGGCTCGCCTCCGACCCGGCGATCGGCATGGTCGGGGCGAAGCTGGTGCGCGAGGACGGCGAGTTCGACCACGCCGCGAAGCGCTCCTTCCCCACTCCGCTCGCCGCGCTCGCCCACTTCACCGGGATCGGCCGCGGCGAGGGCGCCGGCGCGTCGCTCTCCCAATACCGGGCGACCCACCTGAGCGAGGACGAAGCGGGAGAGGTCGACGCGGTCAATGGCGCGTTCATGCTCTGTCGGGCGGAGGCGGTCGCCCAGGTCGGCCTGCTCGACGAGGGCTACTGGCTCTACATGGAGGACCTCGACTGGTGCCACCGCTTCTGGGACGCGGGCTGGAAGGTCTTCTACGAGCCCGGCGCCGTGGCCCTGCACGTGAAGGGAGGCTCGAGCGCCAGGCGCCGCGCCCCGAAGCAGGAGATCGCCTTCCACCGCGGCATGGGCCGCTTTTACCGCCGCTTCGACGCCCCCGGGGCGAACCCGCTCCTCAACTTCGCTGTCTACTGCGGCATCGGCGCCAAGCTCGCCGTGAGCCTGGCGATCACCGCGCTGCGCGGGCGAGGCTGATCGCGCCGACGAGACCGCTGCGGGGGCCGAGGCCGGGGGCGACGACTTCCGGCGCCGGGACGTAGCCGGCGAGGGCGTCGCGCAGGCGCTCGTCGACTTGCTCGACCAGGCCGGGGGCACGGCCGACGCCGCCGCCGAGGACGATGCGTTCGACCGAGAGCGTCATCGTCAGGTTGGCGAGGCCGAGGGCGAGGTACTCCGCCTCCAGGTCCCAGGCTGCGGGGTCGGTCAGCTCCTCCCCGGTCCTTCCCCAGCGCTCACGCATCGCCGTCCCCGAAGCGAGCCCCTCGAGGCAATCACCGTGGAACGGGCAGCAGCCCTCGAACGGGTCGCGGGTTCGGTCATGTGGGACGAGCATGTGGCCGACCTCGGGGTGGAGCAGGCCGTGGACCCGGAGCCTGTTGGCGAAGACGCCGCCGCCGATCCCGGTGCCGACGGTGAGGTAGACGAAGGTGTCGAGGCCCTGCGCGCCGCCGTGGCGCCACTCCCCCACGGCGGCGGCGTTGACGTCGGTGTCGAGGGCGATCGGCACCTCCAGAGCATCGGCGAGAGCGCCGGCGACATTGACGTTTTCCCAGCCCGGCTTCGGCGTCGACAGGATCGTCCCCCAGCTCGGCGAGTCGCGGCGCACGTCGACCGGCCCGAAGAGCCCGAGGCCGAGCGCCTCGAGCCCGGGCTCGGCGGCGAAGAACTCCGTCGCGCGGCCGATCGTCTCGGCGGGCGTCGTCGTCGGGAAGGTTTCGACCCGGGTCAGCTCGGCGCCCTCGGCACCGCCGATCGCGCAGTTCCAGTGGGTGCCGCCCGCCTCGATCCCGCCGAAGCTCATCTGGCGAGCTCTCGCTGCGCCGTCGCCACGCGGAAGACGGCCACCGCGGCTACCAACAGGACGATCACGGCGCCGAGACCGATCGCGATCCCCGCGAGATCGGCGACCTTCGACGTGGCGATCTGCCAGGCGGCGTCGGCTGCTCCTTGGTCGCGACCGCCGACGATCAGCTGGTCGATGATCTCGTTGCCGACCAGAGAGCGGAGGAGCAGTGCCAGCGCACCGGTCGCGGCGAGCGCCAGGCCGACGCCGACCAGCGTGCGCCCGATCCGGGCCCAGCCGAGGAAGAGGACGATCGCGTAGAGCGCGAGCGTCACGATCACCCCCGGCGCGGTGAGGTCCCGGATCACCCGGACGACGTCCTGGGCACGGTTCAGCTCCGCGGCTTCCAGGACCTTGATCCGCCCGGCTCCCGGTTCGATCAGCCCGGCGAGGTCCGCGATCCCGAGTTCTTCCCCCAGCCCTTCTTCTTCGAGCACGTCGGCGAGCTGGTGCAGTGCCGGGGTCAGGTTGATCACCACCCCACCTTCTTCGGCCACCTTCCCCTTTTCGTCGAGGACCCGCAGGAGGGCCGCTTGGCCGGCGCGGTTGGCGGTCAGCCAGATCGCCTTGAACTGCTTCGTCTTCATCACCCGTTCGGCGAGCTGGGTCTGCTCGGCGCGTAGACGCGGGACGATCACTTCGGCGGCTTCGCCCCGCCCCGCGGCATTCAGCTGCGCCTCGGTCTGGCCGACCAGTTCTTCGCCGAGGAACTGGGCGACCCGGTGGCGGACGCTCCTACTTTCCAGCAGTTGGCCGCTGACCGAGACCCAGCTGCTGGTCGAGAGCAACTGCTGGTTGGCCCAGATCGCGCCGATCGCGACGGTGCCCGCCAGCGTCGCCGCGACGAGCAGCATCACGATCGCGACCGGGTGGCTCCTGCGTTCGTAGCTCATCGCGGCATCGCTACCCGCAACGCGTAGAAGTCGTAGGTGATGCGGTCGGCGCCGCCTTCGACCGCGATCGTGCGCGCTTCCGGGACGGGGTCGAAGGGGCCGGGCTGGACGATTCCGGGCGCGGCACGCAGAAGCAGCCCGTCGCCCGCCGTTTCCGGGACGAGCCGGTAACGCGTGTCGCCGTTCACCACGGCGTGGCGGGAGGCGGCGTGGAGGAGGAAGGTCTGCACCTTTTCCAGCCCGGAGACGCCCGCGCCCACGATCCGCACGAAGACGACCTCACCCGGGCCGGGGGTCGGCACGTCCACGGCCTCCCCCGCCCCCGCGCTCACCGTTTCGATCTCCCGTTCCCCACCGCAACGGTTCCCTACCCGGCCCAGCACCTGCCAACGTTCGTCTTCCCAGAGCGGCGCGAAGTTGCAGAGCACGGCGCGCGCCTGTTCGGGCGGATCCCAGCCACCGAAGCGGTTGTCCACGTCGGCGGTCGGGAATTCCGGCTGCACCATGAGGGGGTTGTGGCGCAGGACGCGTTCGGGGCCCTCGGGATCTTCGGCCGCTGCCGCGTTCAGCCGATCGAGCCCGGACGTGTAGGCGTTGTAGTTCTGGAAGACCGGAAGCGGGTCCCAGCGCAGTTCATAGGCCCAGGCGGCGCCGATCTCCCACGGTTCGACCGCGACCGTGTGGTCGCCGACCGCCGCCACCCCTTCCGGCGCGAGCCCGTACTGCGCCTGCATCGCCGCGTGGCCGCCTTCGATCAGCTGGTCGCGGCGACCGGAGTCGACCAAGGTGCGGGCGTTTTCGACCGCGTCCTTGACGTTGGTCAACGGGTCGAAGTTCGTCGTCAATCCCGCCGGGCGGACCGGCAGGCTGATCGCGAAGACGAGCGCGGCCCCGGCCAGCATCAGGGTGCGATGGCGACCGCCGAGCCCGACCGCGACCCAGACTACGGCGGCGTTGCCGAAGAGCACCGTGAGGTGACCGGCGTCGACCCGGACGACGCCCTCCTTGTAGACGACGAAGGAGACGAGAGCGGCGATCGCGACCCCCGCCCAGCGCGTGGCGCGGTCGCGCCCGCCCCAGAGCCAGGCCGCCACCACCAGCGCCAGGCCGGACCCGATCGCGGCGATCACCGCCAAGGTCACCTTCCACGGAGCGACGTCGGTCGAGCGCAGCATCGCCGAGCTGTAGCCGCCCGAGATTTCGATCGTGTGGCCGATGAACGCGGGGACGTCGCCGAGGCTCTGGCCGGTCGCCAGCCAGAGCACCAGCACCTCGAGGAGGAAGAGGCCGACGTAGGCCGCGACCCGCCTGCCGCCCGCCCGCGCCCCGATCAGCGCGATCAGGAGGATCACCGCGACCAGTGGCCCGGTCGAGAGTTTGATCAGCGCCGCGGGAGCGGCGAACGTCGCCGCGGCGGCGACGAAGATCCAGAGGTCGCGCTCCGAGCGCTCTGCTTCCAGCAGCCAGAAGCAGGCGAAAACGGCGACCAGGAGGCCGACCTCGATGAGCGGCATCGGCAGCCAGGCCACCGCGACGAAAGCCACCACGAGGGCGAGGACGATCGGGAGAGCGCGCCGCAGCGCCCACACCAGGCCGACGCAGAAGAGCAGGTAGAGGGCCGATGCGTAGACGAAGCTCAGGACGGCGAGATCGCCGAAAAAGACGATGCGACTGTTCAGGAAGCCCAGCGGCCCGTAGGTGAAGACGACCTCGGACCCGAAGTGCAGCCCCTGGTAGACCGCCATCGCGAGCCCCGCGTTCCAGCTCGGGTCGAGCCCCGCCCCCGGCGTCTGGAACCCGATCTGCCAGCCGAGCAACGCGACGATGAGCCCGCCCCAGAGCGGGACCGGCACCCGTTTGGCCGCTGCCCCCATTCGGCCTCAGGCTATCGGCGCGGGATGAGGTGGATCAGGAGGGCCGCAGGCCGTCGAGGGCGATCGCGACGAGGCGTTCGATCTGCTCGGGCTCGGTGCGGCGCAGGCCGGCGATGCCGCTGATCATCTTGGTGACGTCGGAGATGTCGACGTCGGTGCGGACCTCGCCGGCGGCCTGGGCGCGCTTCAGGAGGGGCTCGCCGGCGGTCCAGATGGCACCGCCGCAGCCTTTGAAGACGGGGGCGTCGCGGTCGAGGTAGGTGAACATCTCCTCGGCCAGGGCGCGCTTGGTGGCGGCGAAGGAGACGAACTCGCCAAGCCAGCCGGTGAGTGCCTCCCAGGGCGGCAATTCCTCGTATTTGGCGGCCGCGGCGCAGATTTCTTCGACGCCGCCGAGGTAGGTGGCCTCGAGCAGATCCTCGCGCTTGGGGAAGTGGCGGTAGAGGGTGCCGATCCCCACCCCGGCGCGCTTGGAGATCTCCTCCAGCGTCGCGCCGGAGCCCTCCTCGGCGAACGCCTCCCGGGCGGCGGTCACGAGCTTGTCGTAGTTGCGGCGCGCGTCGGCGCGCTTCGGCCGCGCCGAGAGTGCGGTCAACTCGGAGGTCGCGGTATCGGTGGTCGCAGACATTTCTAAATCCTGTTTCGCCGTCCTTGACAAAACGGAGGCTGCCTCCGTATAGTGCTCGAAAGAAGCGGAGGCACCCTCCGAATTACCCGGAGGATGGCTCCATTTTAACACCCCTAGTACTTCTGCCAAAGGACATTCCCCGTATGACCTCC
>JAFDWG010000061.1 GCA_018268605.1 Actinomycetota bacterium
CGAGGTCAACGAGGCGGCCCAGCTGGTCCAGCAGGAAGCCGACGACAACGCCAACATCATCTTCGGCTCGGTCGTCGACCAGTCGATGCGGGACGAGATCCGGGTGACCGTGATCGCGACCGGCTTCGAAGGCTTCGAGCTCCTCGCGCGCTCGCCCCAGCGGGTGCGGCGTCGCTACGAGTCGCGGCCGCGGGTCTCCGCCGAGGACACCGACATCCGCAAACTGCGGGTGTCGGACGACGACATCGACGTCCCGGGCTTCCTCAAGGAGTAGGCGGGCTCCAGGGCGCCCCTGGCGAGTAGATTGGGCGGCGTGAACGTCGCCGCCCTACGCCGCACCCCGCTCTACGAGCAGCACGAGGAGCTCGGCGCCAAGCTGGTGCCGTTCGCGGGCTGGGAGATGCCGGTCCTCTACGAGGGGATCAAGGAGGAGCACTCCGCCGTCCGCACCCACGCCGGGATGTTCGACGTCTCCCACATGGGCGAGGTCGAGGTCGAGGGACCGGGCGCGCTCGCCTTCCTGCAGCTGGTGCTCTCCAACGACGTGTCGAGGATCGGCGTCGGGGGCGCCCAGTACTCGTGCCTCTGCAACGAGTCGGGTGGCGTGATCGACGACCTTTTCGCCTACCGGCTGGGCACCGACCGCTTCCTGATCGTCACCAACGCCTCCAACCACGAGACCGACCTGCAGTGGCTCGGCCGCTGGTCACGCGACCACGACGTCGCCGTCCGAGACGCCGCCGACCGCTACGCGATGCTCGCCGTGCAGGGACCGCACGCCCGCGCGATCGTCGCCGAGACGCTGAAGATCGAGCTCCCCGAACGCTTTCACGTGCTCGCCCAGCACGTCGGCCGCCGCCCTGCGCTGATCTGCGGCACCGGCTACACGGGCGAGGACGGGGTCGAGATCCTGCTCGACCCCGAGGTCGCGATCCCGATCTTCAAAGAGCTGCGGCTGGCCGGCGTCGTGCCCTGTGGGCTCGGCGCGCGGGACACGCTTCGGCTCGAGGTCTGTTATCCGCTGCACGGCCACGAGCTGACGCCCGAGCGCAGTCCGATCGAAGCCGACCTCGGCTGGTGTTGCAAGGAGGCGACGGGCTTCCTCGGGTCCCCGGCGATCTCCCGGGCGCGCGCCGAGGGGACCGCCGAGCGCCTGGTGGCGTTCGAGATCGAGGGGGCCGGGATCCCGCGCGACGGCAATCCCGTGCTCGGCGACGAGGGCGTCCACGTCGGCGTCGTCACCAGTGGCACCTTCGCGCCGTCGCTGGAGAAGGGGGCCGGGATGGCATACGTGCGCAGCGATCTCGCCGAGCCGGGCACCGAGGTCGAGATCGACGTGCGCGGTAAGCATCGTCCGGCGCGGATAGCTTCCAAGCCCCTGTATCCCCTGACCACCGACAAGATCACCACCAACAAGACCAGGAGCTGAACCTTGGCCGAGGCCAACTACCCCGACGACCTGCGCTACCACGACCAGCACGACTGGGTGCGGTTGGACGGCGACGATGCGGCCCTCTTCGGCATCACCTGGTTCGCCCAGGACACGCTCGGCGAGGTCGTCTTCTTCGAGCCGCCGGAGGTGGGGACGACGGTGACCAAAGACCAGCCCTACGCGGAGGTCGAGTCGGTGAAGGCCGTCTCCGATGTGATCGCGCCGATGTCCGGTGAGGTCACCGAGGTCAACGACGCCCTCTCCGACAGCCCCGAGCAGATCAACGAGGATCCCTACGGCGAGGGCTGGATGATCAAAGTGAAGCTCGCGAGCCCCGAGGAGCACGAGTCGCTCCTCACCGCCGCCGAGTACCAGAAGCTGCTTGACCGCTAGCCCGGCCTCCACCTCATCTAGCCTGTACTGACGTGAGTCGCTACACCTCAGCCACCCCCGACGACCGGGCGGAGATGCTGGCCGCGATCGGCGTCGCGTCGGTCGACGATCTCTTCGAGCAGATCCCCGGGCGGCTGCGCCTCGGGCGGCCGCTCGAGCTGCCCGCGGGGATGAGCGAGGCCGAGGTCTACGAGCGCCTTGCCGCTCTGGCCGGGCGGAACGTCGACGCGGAAGAGCAGGTGAGTTTCCTCGGCGCCGGGATGTATGACCACTACGTGCCGGCGATCGTCGACGCGATCACCTCCCGCTCGGAGTTCCTGACGCCGTACACGCCTTACCAGCCGGAGATCTCCCAGGGCGGCCTCCAGGTGATGTTCGAGTTCCAGACCGCGATGAGCGAGCTGACCGGGCTGCCGGTCTCGAACGCCGGGCTCTATGAGGGGCCGAGCTCGGTCGCCTCGGCGGGCTACCTGGCGATGGGAGCCACCAAACGGCGCAAGTTCGTCGTCTCGCGCGGCGTCCACCCTCACAGCCGTGAGACGCTCGCCACCTACTCGGTCGGTTACGGCGCCGAGGTCGTGGAGGTCGGGCTGGAGGGAGGGGTGACCGACTCGGCGGCGCTGGCGGCCGCGGTCGACGACGAGACCGCGGCGGTGATCATGCAGAGCCCCAACTTCCTCGGCGCGGTCGAGGACGTCGAGGCGCTCGGCGCGGCGGCGAAGGAGCACGGTGCGCTCCTGGTCGTCGCCTGCGACCCGATGACGCTCGGAATCTTGAAGCCGCCGGGAGAGTGCGGCGCCGACATCGCCATCGGCGAGGGTCAGCCGCTCGGCAACCGCCTGGACTTCGGTGGGCCGTCCTTCGGCTTCTTCTGCGCGACCGAGGCCCAGATCCGTCGCATGCCGGGACGGATCGCGGGCGAAACCGAGGACGTCGACGGGCGCCGCGGCTTCGTCCTGGCGCTGCAGACGCGTGAGCAGCACATCCGTCGCGAGAAAGCGACCAACAACATCTGTACCGCGCAGGCGCTGAACGCGCTCGGCGCGATGGTCCACCTGGCCTGGCTCGGCCGTGAGGGCTTCCGCGAGCTGGGCGAGCTGCTGGTGCGGCGCACCGCCTACGCGCGGGAGCGGCTCGCCGCGGTCGAGGGGGTCGAGTTGCTGCACGACGAACCGGTCGTCCGCGAGTTCGCCGTGCGCCTTGACGCCCCGGTCGACCGGGTGCTCGACCGGGTGGCGGAGCGCGGGATCGCCGCCGGCTACCCGCTCGGCCGCGATTACGAGGAGTTCGAGGACGGGCTGCTCGTCGCGGTCACCGAGCGCCGCACACCGGAGCAGATCGACGGCCTGGCCGAGGCTTTGGGCGCCGCGATCGCCGCCGAGCGTGGAGCGAATGTGGCAGATAGCGCCACCACGGCTCCACAGGGGGCGGTCGCATGACTCCGCTCGCCGAGGCGCCGATGCAGCGCGAACGCGCGACGACGATCTACGAGAAGTCGAAGACGGGGCGGCGTGCCGCCGTCCTGCCCGACGCGGGGGTCCCGGAGACGCCGATCGAGGACCTGATCCCGGCGAACCTGTTGCGCTCCGATCCGCCGAACCTCCCCGAGGTCGCCGAGCCGGAGATCGTCCGCCACTACAACCGCCTCAGCCGCAGGAACTTCGATCTCGACTCGGGCTTCTACCCGCTCGGCTCGTGCACGATGAAGCACAACCCGCGGCTGAACGAGCGGGTCGCGGCGCTGCCCGGCCACGCCCGCCTGCACCCCGCGCAGGACCCGCGTCGCGCCCAGGGCGCGCTCGAGCTGATGTACCTGCTGCAGCAGAGCCTCTCGGAGATCTGCGGCCTGCCCGGCGTCAGCCTGCAGCCTTCCGCCGGGTCCCACGGTGAGCTCGCGGGCCTGCTGCTGACCCGCGCCTACCACGCCGATCGTGGCGAAACGCGCAGCAAGGTGCTCGCACCGGACACCGCGCACGGCACGAACCCGGCCTCGGTGACGATGGCGGGCTACGAGGTGGTGAAGGTTGCCACGAACGAGCGTGGCGGCGTCGACATGGACGACCTGCGGGCGAAGATCGCCGCGGAGGGCCCCGACCAGATCGCCTCCCTGATGCTGACCAACCCGAACACGCTCGGGCTCTTCGACGAGAACATCGAGGAGATCGCGGCCCTGATCCACGAGGCGGGCGGGACGCTCTACTACGACGGCGCGAACCTGAACGCGATCATGGGGCGGACGCGGCCCGGCGACATGGGCTTCGACATCGTCCACCTGAACCTGCACAAGTCCTTCAGCCAGCCGCACGGCGGCGGCGGGCCGGGGGCGGGGCCGATCGCCGTGAGCTCGCGGATCGAGCCGTTCCTGCCGCGCCCGCAGGTGGTCCGCAAGGATGCCGAAAACGGCCATGGCCCGAGCTTCGACCTCGACTTCGACCGGCCCAGGTCGATCGGCAGATTACGCGGCTTCCAGGGCAACTTCGGCGTCTTCGTGCGCTCCTACGCCTACATCCTCAGTCTCGGCGCCGACGGCCTCACCGAGGCCTCGGAGACCGCGGTGCTGAACGCCAACTACCTCAAGGCCCGTCTTGCCGAGGGCCGTGCCGGCGAGCGCCTGCCGATCGCCTTCGACCGCCACTGCATGCATGAGTTCGTCCTCTCCGGCCGACCGATGAAGAACGAGCTCGGTCTCGCCACCCTCGACCTCGCCAAGCGCCTCCTCGACTTCGGCTTCCACCCGCCGACCGTCTACTTCCCGCTCCTCGTCGACGAGGCCCTGATGGTCGAGCCGACCGAGACCGAGACGAAGGAGTCCCTGGACGCCTTCGCCGACGCGATCGAGGAGATCCTCGCCGAGGCCGAGTCCGACCCCGAGGCGGCCAAGAACGCCCCGTACTCGACCCCGGTCCGGCGCCTCGACGAGGTCCGCGCCACCCGCAAGCCGGTCGTCCGGCAGTCCTTCGACGCCCCGGCGGCCGCGGCCGCGACCGGCGAGGCCGACTTCAACGACGCGACCTCGCCCTCCGGCGGCTCCGACGCCTAGGTGACCGACATCGCGGTCACGGGCGCCACCGGCGAGCTCGGTGGCCGGGTCGCCCAGGCGATAGTCAACCTGCATGCGGCAGCGGCTCGTCGTGCGCGACGAAAGCCGGGTGCCGAAATTCGACGGCGCGGAGATCCGCGAGGTCCCCGGCGGCTACTCCGACCCGGCCGGGTTCGGCGCGGCGCTCGAGGGGGTTTCGACCCTCTTCCTGGTCTCGGCGGAGGAGTCCCAGGACCGGGTCGCGGAACACCGGGCGGCGGTCGAGGCGGCCGCCGCTGCCGGCGTGGAGCGGATCGTCTACACCTCGTTCCTCGGCGCCGCCCCTGACTCGACCTTCCTGCTCGGTCGCGACCACCACGCGACCGAGGAGGCGATCCGTGCCGGCGGCGTCGCCTTCACCTTCCTGCGCGACTCCTTCTACACGGACTTCGTCCCCTACTTCGCCGGGCCGGAGCGCATCTTTCGTGGGCCCGCCGGCGACGGGCGCTTCTCGCCTGTGTCGCGCGACGACGTCGCGGCGGTCGCGGTGGAGATCCTGACCGAGCCCGGCCGCCACGACGGCAAGGCCTACGACCTCACCGGCCCGGACCTCTTCTCCTTGGCCGAGGCGGCGGAGCGGCTGTCCGCCTATACCGGTGAGCCCTACGAGTACGTCGAGGAGTCGGTCGAGGAGGCCTGGGAGAGTCGGCGGTCGAGCGGCGCGCCGGACTGGATGATCGAGGGTTGGATAAGCACCTACACGGCGATCGCCGACGGCTCGCTCGACCGGGTGAGCGGTGACGTCGAGGCGCTCCTCGGCCGGCGGCCGAAAACGCTCGAGGAAACCCTCGACGCGCACCCGGAGCTGCTCGCGACGTGAAAGGCTGACGCGCGTGAATACGCGGGTCGCAACGGAGGCCGATCTTCCGGCGATCGGCGAGGCGATGGCCCGGGCCTTCGAGAACGACCCGCTCTGGGGCTGGGCCTTCGTGTCGGGAACGCGGGAGCGAAAGCTGGCGTCGCTGGCGACGGTGTTCGGCTTCTTCGCCGGGGCGGCCCTCGACTTCGGCTGGGTGCGGGTGACCCACGGGGTGGAGGCGGTGGCGCTCTGGATCCCGCCGGGCTTTCCGGAGATGAAGCCTGCCGACGAGGAGCGGTTGCCGGATGTGGTCGCCGAGGCCTGCGAGCCGGAGCCCGCGCGCCGGGTGATGGAGATGTTCCGCGCCTTCGAGGCCAACCACCCGCATGAGCCGCCGCACTACTACCTGAGCCTGCTCGCGACCCATCCCGATCACGCGGGCAACCGCCTCGCCGCCGGTCTTGTCGCCGACAACCTGGCGGAGATGGACGCCGCCGACCCGCCCGCCGCCGCCTTCCTCGAGTCCTCGAACCCGCGCAACGTCCCCCGCTACGAACGCCTCGGCTTCCGTCCGACCCGCGAGGTCGCTCTCGTCGCCGGCCTCTCCGGCACCCAGATGTGGCGCGGCCCCCGCGGCACCGTGCCGCCGGAGGTGCACGGCCGGTTTGATCCTGGACCCTGAGGGCGGGATCCCGTGACGAAGACGTCTCGACCGACCTACTCCTCGAAATCCGGCAGTTCCTGTTCGAGCTCCAGCACCGGCGCGAAGAGATCGCCGTGCTTCTCGATCCGGTCGATGACCATGTCGGACTCGAAGACCAGCTTCGACTTGTCGCCGGAGTCGGCGACGTCGATGACCTCGTCCCAGGTGACGGGGGTCGACGCGGTCTGGCGTTCGCGGGCGCGGAGGCTGTAGACAGCGATGGTGGTTTTGCGCTCGTGGTTCTGGGACCAATCGACGAAGACCTTGTTCTCCCGTTCCACTTTTTTCATTTTCGAGACGACCTTGTCGGGGGTCTGCTTCTCGAGCAGCTGGGCGATGGCTTTGGCCATCGGTTTGGTCTTCTCGTAGTTGACCTTCTTGTTGTTCAGCGGCACGTAGACCTGCATGCCCTTGGAGCCGGAGGTCTTGGGGAAGCAATCGACGCCGAAGTGGCCGAAGAGGTCGCGGAGGCGAAGCGCCACGTGGCAGCAGTCGACGATGTCGGCGGGCGGGCCGGGGTCGAGGTCGAAGGCGAGGACGGTCGGGCGTTTCGGCGCCCGGGCTTTGGAGAGGGACGGGTGGAACTCGACCGTCGCCAGCTGCGCCATCCAGACCAGGGTGGGGAGGCCGTCGCAGACGCAGAAGTCGATCTTCCCGGCGCGCGGGCCCGCTTCGACCGTCGCGGTCTTGACCCATTTCGGTCGGTGTTTCGGGCAGCGCTTCTCGAAGAACGCGGCATCCAGGTCTTCGACCCCTTCCGGGAATCTGCGCAGGGTGACCGCGCGGCCACTCAGGTGCGGGATCATCGCCGGCGCGACCTTGACGTAGTAGTCGATCATCTCGCCCTTGGTGAACCCGCTCTGCGGGTAGAGGACCTTCTCGACGTTGGTGAGCTTCAGCTCACGGCCTTCGATCTCGACCTGGCGGCTCGTCCCGGCCACGGGAGGGGACCTATTTCGCTTTGGCTTTCGCCCGCTTTTTTGCGGGCGTTTTTTTCGAGTTGTTCGCGGAAGAGTTCGATTTCGAAGCTTTTTTGGCTTTGGAAGGCGCTTTTTTTGTGGCTTTTTTTGCCGGTTTCTTGCCTTGGCCACCTTGGACCGCGGCGATCGATTCCTCGAGGGCGGCCATCAGGTCGGGAGCTTTCGTCGCTTTCGGCGCCTCGGCTTCCGACGCGACGATCTCCTTGCCTTCGGCCTTCCGTTCGATCAGCGCCAGCAGCTGCTCGCGGTATTCGTCGTGGTAATCCCTCGGTTCGAAGTCGGTGGAGAGGGACTCGATCAGCTGCTCGGCCATCTCCTGCTCGCGTTTCGCCGGTTTCGAGGCTTTCTCGGGAAGGATGTCGAGCTCCTCGACCGGCACCACCTCGTCGGCGAAGCGCATCGTGGTCAGGGTGAGGACGTTGCCGTCCGAGCGGATCGCCGCGAGGTGCTCTTTGTTGCGCAGGACGAACCGGGCGATCGCGACCTTGCCGGAGGCTTTCATCGCTTTCGCGAGCAATCCGTACGCTTTCTCGGCGCCGTCGGCGGGACCGAGGTAATACGGGCTGTCGAAGTACATCGGGTCGATCTCTTCGAGCGCGACGAAGTCCTGGACATCGATCGCGCGCGTTTTCTCCGGCGCCAGCGCGGCCATCTCGTCTTTGGTCAGCGGCACGTACTGCCCCGGGGTCAGCTCGTAGGCTTTGATGATCTCGTCGTAGGGGACCTCTTCGTCGGTCCCTTCGGCGACCCGCCGATGTTTGATCCGCGCCGAGTCCGACTCGCGGATCTCGCGCAGCGCGATGTTCCGCCGCGCCACGGCGCTGTACATGCGGACAGGGACATTGAGCAGCCCGAAGCTGATCGAGCCGGACCAGATCGCTCTCGCCATGCGCTGATTGTTCCAGTCATGTGCGTACGCGCAACCGGGACGGGGCCCTTCGGTCGGGAACTTGCGCGGCAGGACCGGCGCCCTGCCGGTCGACGCGGGGCGCTTCCTAGACTCGGTCGGTGACCCGGCAGCAGCGCCTCACCCTGATCGCGACGATCCTCGGCTCGACCGTCGTCTTCCTCGACGCGACGATCGTGAACGTCGCGCTGCCCTCGATCGGGCGGGAGCTGGACGCGGGGCTGGCCGGCCAGCAGTGGGTCCTCGAGGCCTACATGCTGACGATGGTGTCCCTGCTCCTCGTCGGCGGCAGCCTCGGGGACCAGTTCGGCCGGCGGCGACTCTTCGTCATCGGCCTGGTGGCCTTCGGAGTCACCTCGATCCTCTGTGCCCTGGCGCCCAGCGAGGCGTTCCTTGTCGGCGCACGGGCCCTGCAAGGGATCGCCGGGGCGCTCCTGGTGCCGGGATCGCTGGCGATTGTCGCGGCGACCTTCTCGGGAGAGGAACGCGGCAAGGCGGTCGGGACGTGGACCGCCTGGACGGGGATCGCGACCGTCTTCGGCCCCGCGGGCGGTGGCGCCCTGGTCGGCCTGATCTCCTGGCGCGCCATCTTCTGGGTCAACATCCCGCTGATCGCGGCGACGGTGGTGCTGGCCCTGCGCGCGGTCGAGGAGTCGAGCGACCCCGATGCCTTCCGCGGTGTCGACGTCCCCGGCGTGGTGCTCTCGGCGGCGGGCCTGGCCGGGCCGGTCTTCGCCCTGATCGAGCAGCCGACCCACGGCTGGGGCGACCCGATCGTCTGGGTGCCGCTGATCGCGGGCATCGCCTGCTTCGCCGCCTTCGTCGCCTGGGAGGCGGTCGCGAAACGCCCGATGCTCGACCTCTCGCTCTTCCGCATCCGCAACTTCGCGGTGGCGAACCTGACGACCCTGACGGTCTACGCCGGCCTCGGCGCGGGACTCCTCTTCGTCGGCCTCTACCTGCAGCAGGTGGTCGGCTACTCGCCCTTCGAGGCGGGCCTGGCGACGACGCCGATCTCACTCCTCCTCTTCTTCCTCAGCCCGCGCTGGGGACGGCTCGCCTCGGGGACGGGACCGCGGCTGCCGATGACGCTCGGCCCGATCGTCGCCGGGCTCGGCATGTTCCTCTACCTGCGCCTCGACCCGGGAGCGTCCTACGCGACCGAGGTGCTGCCGGCGGTGCTGGTCTTCGGCCTCGGGCTCTCGGCGACGGTGGCGCCGTTGACCGCGACCGTGCTCGACTCGGTGTCGGGGAACCGGGTCGGGATCGCCTCGGGCATCAACAACGGCGTCTCCCGCGTGGCCGGGCTGCTTGCGATCGCCGTGCTCGGCGCGGTCGTATCGGCGCATTTCGCCTCGCGACTCGACTCGGAGCTCGAACGCCCCGTCGACATCGGAATCGAGAGCGAAATCCTGCGGAACGAAGAACGCCGCGAGATGAGCGCAGCGATCGCCGAAGCCAAGGAACAACCGCTCGGGATTCCAGACACGAGCGGCCTCTACGGCAGCGTGCGAGTCCCGCTCGAAGCCGCCGCTACCGACGCTTCGACCTCCGCCTTCCACCTCGGCGCCCTCCTCGCCGGGTCCCTGATGATCCTCGGCGGAATCGCCTCCGGCGTCGGCATCCGCAACCCGCGACGGCGCGATCGCGGCCCTGAAGGCGCCGAACCGGCCGAGAAATTAGATTTGGCGGCCCATGGCTGACGGCAAACCGATCATCTTCTCCGGCATCCAGCCGACCGGCGCCAAGCACCTCGGTAACTTCATCGGCGCGATCCGCCAGTACGTCACCGGCCAGGACCGGGGCGACCCGGCGATCTTCTGCGTCGTCGACCTGCACTCGATCTCGGTCCCCTACGACCCCGAGGACCTGCGCGAGCGCGTCCTCGACACCGCCGCGATCCTGCTCGCCGCGGGGCTCGACCCGGAGCGCTGCATCTTCTTCCGCCAGGCCGACGTCCGTGAGCACACCGAGATGACCTGGTACCTCTCCGCGGTCACCTCCCACGGCGATCTCGACCGCATGACCCAGTTCAAGGAAAAGACCGGGAGCGCGCGCGAGCTGGCCTCCTCGGCCCTCTTCTACTACCCGGTGCTGATGGCCGCCGACGTGTTGGTCTACCGCGGGCAGGAGGTGCCGGTCGGCGAGGACCAGCGCCAACACGTCGAGCTGATGCGGGAGATCGCGCGCCGCTTCAACGCCCGCTTCGGCGAGACCCTGGTGGTTCCGGAGCTGGTGCTGCCGAAGGTCGGCGCGCGGATCATGGACCTGCAGGAGCCGGAACGGAAGATGTCGACGACCGGCGGCACCCCGCAGGGCACGGTCCTGGTGCTCGACGACGAGAAGGCGATCCGCAAGAAGGTCGGCTCGGCGGTGACCGATTCCGGGCGCGAGGTGCGCGCCGCTCCCGACAAGCCAGGCGTGACGAATCTGATCGACATCCTCGCGGTGGCGCGGGGAACCGGTCGCGAGGAGATCGAGCGGGAGTTCGACGGGGTCGGTTACGGCGACTTCAAGGCGGCGGTGGCCGACGGGGTGGTCGAACTGCTGGCGCCGGTGCGCGAGCGCTACGAGGAGATCCGGCCCGACGAGGCGGCGCTTGAGGCGACGCTGGCGGCCGGGGCGGAGAAGGCGCGGGCGATCGCGTCGGTCACGGTGGCCGACGTGCGCGAGCGCATGGGCTTCGGCTAGTCCGGCCCGGCCCACACCGCAAATACCGCCGATCCACGCGCTTGGGAGCGTCCCAAGGGGGGTCTACCCTGGTTCGGATGGCTATCGCCTCGGAGCTCGACCTGGATCTTGACCTCGACGTCTTCGCGGGGCCGTTCGACCTACTGCTCGCGGTGGTGCTCCGTGAGGAGGTCAGCCTGCTCGAGTTGCAGCTCGGCGAGGTCGTCGTCGCCTATATCGACCACCTCGAAGAGGTGGGCGAGCTGGACCTCGAGGTGGCGACCGAGTTCCTCGTCCTGATCGCCTCGCTGCTGGAGCTGAAGTCGCGGCTGATGCTGCCGCGCGAGGAGGACGGCCTCGAGCCGATGAAGCCTGAGGAGGCGGTCGAGGAGCTGCTCGCCCGGATGCTCGAGTACCGGCGCTACCGGGAGGCATCCGGCGCGCTGGTCGAGCGCTTCGAGGCGGAGCGTCCCTACCTCTACCGTCAGGCGCCGCTGCCCGCCAACCTCCGCCGCGTCGCGGTCGACGCCGCGGTCGCCGTCTACGACCCGCAGAAGCTGGGCTCGGCGATCGGGGACCTGTTGAAGGAGCCCGAGGAAGTCGACGTCTCCCACATCCGTCCGACCGTCTCCCTGCAGCGCCGCCTGCGGGTGCTGCGCGACGCCTTGGAACGGCGCTCGAGCTTCGACTTCGACGAGGAGTTCGGCAAGGAGGACCGGTTGACGCAGGCGGTGACGATCTTCGCCTTGCTCGACCTCTACTCGAAAGGCGAGGTGACCTGGGAGCAGGAGGAGAACTTCGGGCCGATCCGGGTCATGCGCGGGGCCCGGCAGGCGGTCGCCGCGTGAGCGACCTCGCGCGCACGGTCGAAGCCCTGCTCTTTCTCTCCCCGGACCCGGTCGCGATCGCCGACCTCGCCGAGGCGACGGAGGCGACGGAGGGGCAGGTCGCCGAGGCGATCGAGCTCCTCAGCGAAGACCTGGCGGAGGGCAAGCGCGGGATCATCCTGCGGGTGCTCGGCGGCGGCTTCACGCTGGCGAGCGACCCCTCCGCGGAGGAAGCCGCGCGCCGCCTGCTGGCCAAGCCCCGCACACCGCCGCTGACCCCGGCGCAGGCCGAGTCGCTGGCGATCGTCGCCTATCTGCAGCCGGTCTCGCGGCCTGAGATCG
>JAFDWG010000062.1 GCA_018268605.1 Actinomycetota bacterium
TCGTCCCGGCCCCCACGAGGACCCGTTCGTTACACCACTTCTAACGACGTGACCTGGCCGAGACGGCCGTGCTCGCCGCCGGGCCTTGCGTCCCTTGCCCGGGCACCCACCTCCCCTCCTGTCCCTTTCCCCGGCCACCCACCAGCCCGCGTCCCTTTCCCCGGACGCCCGCCATCTCTCTCATCACGCCTTAAACGCGCACTCCTAGCTTGCCCCGCCATGAACCGCGCCCTCACGAAAGCGAGCTTCACCAAGGTCCCCGAGATTCTGGTCATCTTCTGGCTCACGAAGGTGGCGACGACCGCGATGGGGGAGACGACGTCCGACTGGATGAACGGCTTCTTCGGTCCGGCGATCGCCATCCCGCTGATGCTGGTCGGGCTGGTGTGGATGATGCGGAGGCAGTTTCGGACCGATCGCTACGAAGCGTGGACCTACTGGGGTGTGGTGGTCATGGTCGCGATCTTCGGCACCTCGGCCGCCGACGCGCTGCACGTGGGGCTCGGCATTGCCTATCTGGACTCGACGATCTTTTACGCCGTCGTGCTCGCGGCGATCTTCTACGCCTGGCACCGCAGCGAGGGCACGCTCTCGATCCACTCGATCTACACCCGCCGCCGTGAGGCGTTCTACTGGGCGACCGTCCTGGCGACCTTTGCTCTCGGCACCGCGGCCGGCGACATGACGGCGACGACGCTCCACCTCGGCTACTTCGGCTCGATCGTCCTCTTCGCCGCCCTGATCGCGATCCCGTTCGCCGGTTATCGGTGGTTCGGCCTGAACGAGGTCGTCGCCTTCTGGAGCGCCTACGTCCTCACTCGTCCGCTCGGCGCATCGATCGCCGACTGGGCCGCGGTCGAACCGCATCGCGGCGGCCTCGGGCTCGGCGCCGGCGGCGTCAGCCTGATCCTCGTCGTCGTCGTCCTCCTGCTCATCCGTCGCCTGGCGACAACGAAGATCGACGTCAGGGTGGATGACGTCGGGATGGGTGAATCAGACGTTGACGGGTTCGCCGATAGTCGCCGCCTCGGCCTCGACCTTAGGTAGAGCTTCAGGCAGCGTGTAGAAGTGCTCGGTCGCACCGCGCACCGCGCGCTGGCGCACGAGCACGATCAGTCCGGCTTTCGCCAGCTCGGTGACATGGTAATTCGTGTTGCTGAGCGGGATCTGCAGCTCCTGGCTGAGGTCGCTGGGGGACAGGACCCGTCCGCCGTCGATCCCGAGGATTTCAAGGATCGATACCCGTAGGGGATGGGCGGTGGCGCGGGCCAGGCGCTCCCAGTTCACAGGGATGGCTTCAGTGCTCGGCCGCCTTCCATTGCCGTTGCCACTGCCATTGGTAGAGGCATTGCCATTCACGTCGAGGACCCCGCTTCCGTTTCCGTTGCCATTCTTCATGAGCGCCTGTACCCCGTTTTCGGCTGGCATGCGCCGAGATTACCAAAAAATATTGACTCATGTACCGATTTTCGGGTATTCTCGCCGCGAGATGCTCTTCTGGAGGAGAGATGCGTCGTTTGGCGACGCGTGGATCACCGCTTCCGTGATCTGCGTCGCGATCGCCGTCGCGATCGCCGTGTCGCCCGCGCCCGCCGCGGCCGACACGGCCTCCGTCATCGCACCCAGCAACCCTCACGAACCGAAGATCGACTCCGGCTGGCAGGCGGGAACCTGCAACTCCGAACCGCCTTCGGCTCCGGCCGAATGCTCCGTCGCCACGCCGGGTCAATTCTTCGAAACCGCCGCAGCGCATCCGAACTTCGGCTTTACGCAGTTCATCGTCGCCAATACCCCTGGACCGCTCGGGCCGTTGCCGACCACAGAACTCGCCTACGTGCGGGTCGAGCTCCCGGTGGGCCTGAGCGTCAACCCCGGTGCTACGCAACGGTGCCCGATCGCGACCTTCGAAGCGGGTGCGGGCGGCTGCCCCGCGGCGTCGGCGGTGGGCAAGAGCTTCGTCACCGCCGCGACTCCGTTCCTCGGTCTACCGGTCGCGCCGATCCCGGGCCTCACCGAAGTGGCCGTCTACAACGTCGTCCCAAAGCAAGGGCAGGCAGCCCGCTTCGGCCTCGAACTTGCCGGTAACGAAGTCTTCCTCGAAGGCGACATCGACTCGGCCGGCGATTATCACGAGGGGTTCACGATCGCCGTCCCGCGCGCGCTGTCGCTCCCGCTGGGACCGCTGAAAGAACTCTCCCCGGCCCTGATCCTCAAAAACCGGCTCGTCTTCGACGGTCGCGCGGGCGACGGCACCTTCCTCACCACGCCGAGCACCTGCCACGGCCAGGCCTTCATCGAATCCGGCAGTGAATACTCGACCCTGCTGCGCGCGGCCTCCTACCAGGAGATCGAAGCCGGGGAGAGCTTCCCCTCTGGCGCGGGTGCCTATCTCGAATCGCCGATCCCGCCGGGGACCTCGCCGAAAAGCTGCAACACGATCCCGTACACCCCCGGCCTCGCGGTCGCACCAGGCACCGAGGAAGCCAACTCTCCGGCTGCACCTCAGGTTGAGGTTTCGGTCGCCGCCCCCCATGGTCCCGAAGGTCAGGACCAGTCGACGACCAAGGAAGCATTGGTGACGCTGCCGCCGGGGATGGGGATCAATCCATCCGCCGCGGCCGCGCCGAACAAACTTAAGACGTGCGAAAACGCGCAGTTCGCCCTCCACTCGACCGCGCCGATCACCTGTCCGCCAGAGTCGAAGATCGGCACCGCCCGGATCACCGCGGCCGCGCTACCGGAAGGCGCGCTAGAAGGCAACGTCTACATCGGCAAGCAGGAATCGAACGACCCGACGTCAGGCAATGAGTACAGAATCTTCATCGACGCGGTGTCGGACCGCTACGGCATCGACGTGCGGCTCCTCGGCCATGTCGTCGCCGACCCGATCACCGGGCAGCTGACGACGAAGATCGCCGAAGTGCCGCAGGTCCCGTTCACCAGCTTCACCCTGAGCTTTGTCGGCGGCCAGCGGGCCGTGCTCAGCAGCCCACCCACCTGCGGCCCGAACGACGCCACCGCCCAGATGACGCCGTGGTCCGGTACCGCCGCCGCCACGCCGGTCGGGAGCTTCTCCCTCCACGCCACCCCGGGCGGAGGGCCGTGCGCAGCGACGCTCGCGGCGCGGCCCTTCGCCCCATCTTTCGCCGCAGCGCCGAAGAGCCCCCAAGCGGGCGCCTTCAGCCCGCTGCGCGTCGCGATCACCCGCGGCAACGGCCAACAGGAGCTGAAGGCAGCGACGGTCACCCTGGCGCCTGGGATGATCGCCAAGCTCGCGGGCACTCCGTACTGCCCGGAGAGCGCGATCGCCGCCGCCGCGCAGACCAGCGGCTCGGGGCAGGCCGCCAAATCGAGTTGCCCCGTGGCGAGCGAAGTAGGGACCGCCACCGCGCAGGCGGGCACCGCCCAGACGCCCCTCGCGATCAACGGCAAGGTCTTCCTCGCAGGCCCCTACCACGGGGCCCCGCTCTCCCTGGCGGTCGTCACCCCAGCCACGGCCGGGCCGTTCGATCTCGGCACGGTCGTGGTCAGGGTGGCGCTGCAGGTCAACCCGGAAACGGCCCAGGTGACGGCGGTCTCGGACCCGATCCCGGACGTCTTCGGGGGCGCCCAGTTGAGCATCCGCTCGATCGTCCTCGAACTCGACAAGAAGGAATTCGCCCTCAACCCGACCAGCTGCGTGAAGGCGTCGATCACGGCGGCCTTGAACGGCGGCGGTGGGGACCCGCCGAACTCGTCGGCCTGGAGCTCGTTCGCCGCCTCGGTGCCTTTCCAGACCTCCGACTGCCAGGCGCTGAAGTTCCGTCCCAAGCTCGTCACGCGGTTCATCGGCGGCAAGAAGCAGACGCGCCGGGCGGGCCATCCGAAGCTGCGGGCGACGCTGACGGCGCGTCCCGGCGACGCGAACATCGCCCGGGCGACGCTGACGATGCCGCGCTCGGAGCTGATCGACCAGGGCCACATCAAGACGATCTGCACCCGCGTCCAGCTCGCCGCCCAGGAATGCCCGAAGGCCGCGATCTACGGCAGCGCCCGCGCCGAGTCCCCCCTGCTCGAAGACGAACTCGTCGGGCCGGTGTACCTGGTGTCCTCGAACCACGTCCTGCCAGACCTGCTCGCCGACCTGCGCGGCCAGGTCAACATCCAGCTGCACGGCGTGATCAAGTCGGTGAAGCACGGACGGATCCGCTCGACCTTCTCGCCGGTCCCCGACGTCCCGGTGTCGAAGTTCACGCTGACGATGCGGGGCGGCAAGAAGGGGTTGATCCAGAACTCACGCAACCTTTGCACGCACCGCTACTTCTCGAGATTGAAGATCCTCGCGCAGAACGGCAAGCACCTGATCAAGAAGCGGCTGCCCCTCGGGGTCGGCGGCTGCAGCAAGGGGAAGAACAGCCACAAATAGGCGTGGTTGTTTTTCAAAGCCATCTAGTTGGGTAAGGGGTCGCCGGGATGAGGACTGCACGTAACGCTGTAGGGATCTTCGGAGCGCTGGTCGCGATCGCTCTGGCCTTCGCCGCCTTCGGCGCGAGCTCCGCCTCGGCGATCGGGATCGCGAAATGGGAAGCGGGTACCTGCGCGACCACGACCTGCACCTACGAAAGCCCGCCTGGCGACTTCTTCCCGCAGGCCGCCGGTCACCCACCCGCGGGCGTCACCGACTTCACGGTCAACGCCTCCGGCGAATCGGATCAGGCCAAGCGCGTGAAAGTCGAACTGCCCCAGGGCCTGAACGTCAACCCGCAGGCGACGCCGCAGTGCCCGGTTGACACCTTCAAAAACAACGACGCTGAATGCGGGACCCTCGGCAGCGAAGTCGGGGTCAGCGAAGTCACCTCGACGGTGCTCGGCCTCCCGATCGGGCCGCTCAAATTCCCGGTCTACAACCTGCAGCCCAACCAGGGCGAACCGGCGCTCTTCGGCTTCCACGTCAAATTCGAAGTGCTCGGGATCGGTCTGATCAGCGAGTTCGTCTACCTCGAAACGTCGATCGAATGGGCGGGCGACTACCACGAGTCGTTCTACATCAACAACATCGCCGCATTCCCGCCGTTGGGCCGCAACCGGCTCGTCTTCAACGGCCAGGCCGGCGGCACGGGGGCCGGCGGCGCCTTCCTGACGCTGCCGAGTCCCTGCAACGGGCCGACGACCAGCACGCTCGAACTGGAAAACCAGTCCGGCGCGACCACGCCGAACACTCCGACCACCCCGGCGCTGCCCTTCCGCCCGGTCCCGATCATCGGCTGCTCGGCGGTGCCCTTCGCGCCAAGCGTGACGGCGGCGGCGAGCGGCACCACCGACTCCTCGTCGACGATCACCGTCTCGCTGAACAACCCGCAGCACCTGGGCGCGAAAGAACTCAACAGCTCGACCGTGAAGTCGGCGAACGTGACGCTGCCCGTCGGCACGGGCCTCAACCCGGCGACCGCGCCCGGTCTGAAGTTCTGTCCCGACGCCGCCTTCCCGCTGCGCTCGAAGGCTCCCGTCACCTGCTCGGCCGAAACGCAGATCGGCACGATCGCGATCGAAGCGCCGGCGCTGCCCGCCGGTTCGCTCAAGGGGCCGGTCTACCTGGCCGAACAGAAGAGCCGCGACCCCCAGTCGGGTCAGGAGTACCGGATCTTCTTCAACGCCGAATCGCCGCGGTACGGCGTGCAGGTCCGCGAGGAAGGGAAGGTCAAGGCGAACCCGACCACCGGCCAGCTGACCGCCGAATTCACCGAACTCCCGCAGGTCGGGTTCAGCTCGGCGACGCTCACCTTCGGCTCGACCGCCAAACACGCGATCCCGGTCTTGAGCAGCCCGCCGCTCTGCAGTCAGACCGCGACCTCGACCGCCGTGCCCTACTCGACCGGCGCCGTCACCGGCACCCCACCGACCGAACTGAAGCTCACCCAGGCCCCCGGCGGTGGGCCGTGCGCGAAGACGATGGGCGAACGTCCCTTCTCCCCCGGCGTCGTCGCCAAGCCGAACACCGCCAAGGCCGCCACCTACACGCCCTTCCAGTTGCAGGTCACCCGCCCCGAAGGTCAGCAGGAGATCAAAGGCTTCAACCTGACCCTACCGCCCGGTGCGACCGCGAACATCTCGAACGTCCCCTACTGCGAAGCCAACGAATACAACCGGGCGGCCGGACGCTCCGGCGTCGAAGAGCGGAAGAACTCGAGCTGCAATCCGAAGAGTGAAATCGGTAGCGCGACGATCGAAGCCGGTACCGGCAACACGCCGCTGAAGATCGAAGGCAAGGTCTTCCTCTCCGGTCCATACAGGGGGGCGCCGCTGTCGGCGGTCGTCATCACCCCGGCCGTCGCCGGGCCGTTCGACCTCGGCAACGTCGTCGTCGTCGCGCCACTGAACCTGAACCCGGAATCGGGGCAGATCGAAACCAGTGCCGAAATCCTTGATGTGTTCGGCGGCGCCAAACTCGACATCCGCTCGATCCAGGTGAGCCTGAAGCGCAAGGAATTCACCCTCAACGGGACCAACTGCAACAAGAACGCCACGGTCGGTTCGATCGCGGGTGGTGGGGGAGACCCGACCAACTCGGCCGCCTGGTCGCAGTACAAGGTGAGTGTTCCGTTCCAAGGCGAAGGGTGTGAAGGCCTCGAATTCACCCCCGGTCTGAAGGTGCGCCTCTTCGGTCAGACGAAGCGCGCGAAGCACCCGAAGCTGAAGGCGACCCTGACCACCCAGGAAGGACAGGCCAACACGCAGCTTGCCTCGGTGGCGTTGCCCCACGCGATCTTCCTCGACCAGGCGAGCCTCGGCACCGTCTGCACCCGGCCGCAGTTCGCCGCCGGACAGTGCCCGGCGAAATCTCGCTACGGGTTCGCGCGGGCCTGGACGCCGCTTCTTTCGCATCCCGTCGAAGGGCCTGTCTACCTGCGCTCGTCGAACAACACGCTGCCGGACATGGTCGCCGACCTGAAGGGTCAGGTGAACATCGTCCTCGACGGCAAGATCGACAGCTTCAAGGGCGGCATCCGGACCACCTTCGCCAACCTCCCCGACCTGCCGGTGAGCAAATTCGTGCTCAACCTGCCGGGCGGCAAGCACGGTCTACTGCAGGCCTCGACCAACCTCTGCGCGAAGCCGGTCAAGGGGATCGTCCGACTGGTCGGCCAGAACGGCAAGAAGGTGAGCCGCCACCCGCGGATCCAGACGCCGTGCAAGAACCGCCATCCGAAGAAGCACCACAAGAGGAAGCACGGCAAGAAGGCGAAGCCCGGCAAGCACAAGCAGGGCTCCAAAAAGAACAAAGGTGGGGCGGGCCAGAAGGCCAAGCAGTAGCAAGCCGCCCAACTAGTCGCCGCACGGGCCTACCCAGTATCGATTCCCGGTCCAAAGTTGGCCGACCGGTCGACTTGACCCCTCCGCTCTGATCGCTAGTGTGCCCGGTGGGAGTGGGATGAGTACCGCGCCACGCAGGGGGCGGCGTTATCGCTTTTGGGGAATCGCGTTAACGGAGGAGGATTTAGATGTTCGGTCGTTCGATGGCACTGCCTCGCATGAGGTGGCTGCTGGCCGCAATCGCGGCGGTAGGGGTCTTGGCAGTCGCACCAGCAGCGCAGGCGGCTCCTCCGACGAAAGTCTTAGGCAGCGTCTCGTGCGTGGCCGCCGTCAATGGCATCACGGAATGCAACGGACAGACGCTCAGCTTCGACGGGACCAAAATCGATGTGAACGTCTTCTTGCCGCCGGAATCGCTCGGCGCGGGTCCGTTCCCGTTGATCGGTGACTTCCACGGTTGGGGTGGCTCGAAGCAGGGTCTCAAAACGTTCGAACCGGAACCGGGAAAAGGGCTGACGTTCGAACAGGAAGACCCGCGCATCCAGCACTGGGCCGAAGAGGGTTACGCCGTCTTCAGCATGAGCGACCGCGGGTGGGGGCTCTCCTGCGGGAAATTCGATCCCTTCAAAGGCCTCCCCAACTGCACCAATGGCTACAACCATCTGATGGACGATCGTTTTGAAGTGCGCGACGCCCAGTTTCTGATCGGCGAGCTTGCCGATGAAGGGTTCGCGCAGCCGACCAAAATCGGTGCGACTGGCGCCTCGTACGGTGGGGGCATCTCTGCCGCGCTCGGCGCGCTGCACAACCGCACGATGCTCGAAAACGGAGCGTTGGTGCCGTGGATCAGCAAAGGCGGTATCCCGATGGAACTCGCCGCTGCCGTACCGCAGTGGCCGTGGACCGATCTCTCCTACGCGCTGGCACCGAACGGTCGGAATCTCGATTACGTCACCAACTCGCCGTACCGAGGACCGAACGGAAAACTCCCGATCGGAGTATGGAAAGCCAGTTGGAGCAAAGGCCTGAATACCGTGGGCGAAGCGATCAGCAACTACAACCCGGCCGACCCGGAAGCCAACATCCCTGGATGGCTGCTGCGCTTTGAAGCCGGTGATCCTTACACCGACCCGAGCGTCGAAGGCATCGTGAAACTGCTCTCGACCTTCCACTCGTCCTTCGGGATCGACTCCTCGGTCGAGCCTTCGCCGATGCTGATCCAGAGCGGTTGGAACGACGACCTCTTCCCGGTCGACGAAGCACTGCGTCTGTACCAGCGTACGCGGGCTCAGTATCCGGGCGACCCGATCTCGCTCTACTTCGCCGACATGGGTCATTCGCGGAGCAGTCAGACCAACCCGATCGCCGAACCGGCTTTCAACGAACGGCTGGAAGCGTGGTTCGCCCATTACCTGAAGGGAGAAGGAGCTTCGCCGAGCTCAAGCGTCGAAACGGTCACGACCGTCTGCGGCGGTGCGTCGGCAGCTCGCTTCAAAGCTGACAACTGGAGCTCGCTCGCACCCGGTGAAGTCCGCCTCCAGTCGTCCGACCCGCAGACCATCACGCACACTCCGAACTCCGAAGAAGAAGGAGTGCCGACGACCTCGAGCGGCGCCTTCGACCCGATCGTCGGCACCAAAAACCCGTGCACGGCGCTCCCGTCGGCTGTCGTGAAGAACGAACACAGCGCCGAATACAGCCTCGCCCCGGCCCCTGCCGGTGGCTTCACGCTGATGGGGTCGCCGACGATCATCGCCAGCATCCTGTCGCCGAGTCCCAACTCGGAGATCGCGGCACGGCTCCTGGACGTCTCGCCGGAAGGGAAAGAGAGTCTCGTCGCCCGCGGCGTGTACCGACCGGTCGGAGGTACCCAGCAGATGGTCTTCCAGCTCCACGCGCAGGGCTACCAGTTCGCCGCCGGGCACGTGGCAAAGCTGGAACTTCTGCCGTCTGACTTCCCGTACGTCCGCTATTCCAACCTGCAGGCGAACGTGATCGTCAACAGCCTGGAACTCCGGCTACCGGTGACCGATCAGCCCGGTTCGCTGGGTGGTCTCGTCCAAACCCCGGCACCCAAAGTCGTCCCGCCGGAATACACGCTGGCAGCCGAATACGAACAAAAGGCGGCACCGCCGAATCCCGCACCAGTGACTCCGGCCCCCACGCCGGTGACCCCGGCACCGGTCGGGTTCGCGGGCATCGCCGGAAAGCTGACCGCCAATGGCAAGGCGGTAATCGTGCCGGTGCGTTGCAGCAGTGAGGGCTCCTGCTCGGGCAGCCTCTCTTTCTGGAGCAAGAAGACGAAGGGGAAGGCGAGCTACGCGATCGCCCGCGGTAACTACTCGCTCAAGGCCGGCACGGCCACGAACGTGAAGGTGCCCCTCACCAAATCGGGTCGCAAGCTCGTTCTGAAGGAAATCGCGGCCGAACAGAAGAAGCTCTCCGGGGTCCTGCAGCTGCAGGACGTCGGTCGGGCGACCACCCTGACCAAGAACCGCGCGGCCCAGCTGCCGCGCGGCAAGTGACATGCACCGGGCATCGAACGGAGGAGGATTCAAAGTGAGACGTTTGTTGATGCTCGCGATGGCGATCGGGGCTCTCGGAGCCCTGTTCGTCGCATCGTCCGCGAACGCCGCGGTCGGAATCAAGAAATGGGAATCGCTGACCTGTAGCTCGAACGAAGATTTCCCGGCTCCGCTGCCTGCGAAATTCGGGAAAAAGGAAGAAATCGCCACCGAAGCCACGATGCCTGTCCCGCCGGGACAGTGCAAAGGGGCGGCGACCGGAACCCTGTTCACCCAGGCCGCGGGCCATCCGCTCTACGGGGTCACGGACTTCAAGATCGATACCTACCCGGCCCTGTTCGGGTTGGGTGGGTTCCCGACCTCATTCCTTAAAGACATCGTGGTCAACACGCCAGAAGGCCTGAGTGTGAACCCGGAAGCGCTCCCGCAGTGCGACACGGAAGTGTTCAAAAAAACTCTCGAATGTCCGCCCCAGACGCTCGTTGGCGTCAACTATCTGACGCTTGCGGCCCAGACGCCGAACCCGCAAAACAGATGTACGCCCGAACCTCCACCCGCTCCGGGAGAATGCGCCCAGATCCGGGTCGCATTGCCGGTCTACAACATGGTGCCGTTCGAAGGCGTGCCCTCGATGGTCGCGTTCCCGACCGAAACGGGTCCGACCTTCATCGTCGGATCGCTGAGCCCGGTCGACCAGCACGTCACCTTCACCATCAGCGACATCCATGCGCCGTCGGAAAAAAGCCCACCGATCATCGAGTCGCGCCTGGTCTTCTTCAGTTCGAAGGCCGGCAATCCGCTGGCGGAAGCAAACCCGCTGAACGACGGGACCTACCTGACGATGCCGAGCAACTGCGCCGGAGGGCAGGTTTCGACGATCTATCTCGACACGCAGGGCAATGTCCCGCCCGAAACCGAACCGTCGAGCACCGAAGCCAGCTACACCACGCCCACCGGCGCCACCGGCTGCGACCAAGTCCCGTTCAACCCGGAAATCTCGGTCACTGCGGAAGGCAAACGAAGCGTCGACAGTCCTGAACCGACGACCGTCGACGTGGGCATCCCGTTCGATCCGCAGGCGCCGATCGCCAACTCCTACCTGAAGACGGCGAAGGTGACGCTGCCCGAAGGGATGGGCATCAACCCGTCCGCCGGCAATGGCCTCGAGGCTTGCACGGACGAACAGTTCCACTACCACACGGCCCTGCCGGTGGAATGCCCCGATGCCTCGAAGATCGGGACCGTGGAGATCCAGACGCCGTCGCTGCCCTCGGGCTCGATCAAAGGGTTCGTCTACGTCGGCGCGCCGTTGAAAAACGGGCCGGGCGTATTCGAATCCGGCGAACAGTTCCGGATCTTCATCTACGGGTTCTCGGAACGGTACGGCGTCAACGTCCGTCTCAAAGGCGAAGTCAAGCCGAACGGGACGACCGGTCAGCTGACCGCGATCGTTGACGAAAACCCGCAGGCGACGTTCAGGAACTTCCGCCTGAACTTCTTCGGCGGGGACAAGGGCATCCTGACCACGCCGCCGACCTGCGGCACGAACACGACGACCACGGAATTCACCCCGTGGTCCGGCAATCCCGACAACAACAAGCCGACCGGGAACACGACGCTGGCCACGGTGCCGGGCGGCGGCAGCTGCCCGAAGAGCCTCGGCGAACGCAAGTTCACGCCGGACTACTCGGCGGTGAGCGAATCGACCGCGGCGGCCAAGTACAGCCCGTTCAAGGTCACGATCAGCCGCAACGACGGCCAGCAGGAGATCAAATCGGTAAACGTGACCCTGCCCAAGGGCCTCGTCGGCCGCCTGGCCGGGATCCCCTACTGCGGGGAAGCCGAAATCGCCGCCGCGGCGGCGAGCAGCGGCAAAGCCCAGCAGTCGAACCCGAGCTGCTCCTCGAACAGCGCGGTGGGCACGGTCGTCACCAAGGCCGGGACCGGCGGCGCGCCGCTGAGCCTCGGCGGCACGGCCTACCTGGCCGGTCCGTACAAGGGCGCTCCGCTCTCGCTGGCGGTCATCACCCCGGCGGTCTCGGGCCCGTACGACCTCGGCACCGTGGTCATCCGGGTCGCCCTGAACATCAACCCGCTGACCGCCCAGGTCAACGCGGTCTCGGATCCGATCCCGGACGTGTTCGGCGGCGTCAAGCTGGACCTCCGCTCGATCGAGCTGAACATGAACCGCTACCAGTTCATGCTCAACCCGACCAATTGCGAAAAGAGCGCGACGGCCGGGACGCTCAGCGGCGGCGGGTCGAACCCCGCCGACGCGAGTAACTGGTCGAGCTACGTGGTCTCGGCGCCGTACC
>JAFDWG010000063.1 GCA_018268605.1 Actinomycetota bacterium
GAGGAGCTCGCGGAGCTGATGGGGCTGATCCTCCTCTTGAAGGAAGCCGACCTCGAGCGGGCGCTGCCGGATCTGCTGCGACGGCGGGCGCTGGGGATGATCTTCGAGGAGCCCTCGACCCGGACGCGCGTCTCCTTCGAGGTGGCGATGACGAAGCTCGGCGGGCACGCGCTCTACCTCAAGCCGGGTGAGATCCACCTCGGCCAACGGGAGTCGATCGGGGACACGGCTCGGGTGCTGTCGCGGATGTGCGACGTGATCGAGGCGCGGACGCTGGAGCACGAGACCGTACTGGCCCTCGCCGAGGTGGCCGAGGTGCCGGTGATCAACGGGCTCACCGACTTCAACCACCCGACCCAGGCGGTCTGCGACGTCTTCACGATGAGCGAGCATCTGCCGCCGGGGAGCGCCCTGCACGGCTCGACCGTGGTGTTCGTCGGCGACCGCACCAACGTCTGCAGCTCGCTGATGTTCATCGCCACCCAGTTCGGGATGAACTTCGTCCACGCCGCCCCGGCCGCCTACCAGGCGCCGGAAGAGTGGCTCGAGATCGCGTCCGCCAACGCCGCCGAGTCGGGCGGCTCGGTCCGCGTCACCGATAACGTCGAGGAGGCGGTCGAAGGCGCCGACTACATCTACACCGACCTCTGGTGGTGGGTCGGGCAAGAGGACGAGATCCCGGAGCGCCGGGCCGCCTTCATGCCCCGCTACCAGGTGAACGAGGGGCTGATCGCGCGCGCGCCCGAACACGCCAGGTTCATGCACTGCCTGCCCGCCTCGCGCGGCGTCGAGGTCACCGACGCGGTGATCGACGGGCCCCGCTCGATCGTCTTCGACCAGGCGGAGAACCGCCTCCACGCGGAGAAGGGAATCCTCACCTGGCTCACCTATCCGACGCTCGCGCCGCTGCCGAGCCCGGCGGTCGAGGCCGACTTCGCCGGGCGGATCGAGGGCTACCTCGACCGGGTCGGCTGGGAGGTCGGCGCGGCCCACGGGGGTGACGGGCGATGACCGCGCGCAAACGCGTGATGGGCCTCCTCGACGTGACCCTGTTCACGGTCTCGGCGATCCTCGTCATCGATCAGCTGACCGCGTCGGCCTCGATCGGCGCCGACACGATCGGCTGGTGGCTCCTCGCGATCGTCTTCTTCTTCGTCCCCTACGCCCTGATCACCGCCGAGCTGGCGACCACCTACCCCGAACAGGGCGGCATCTACGTCTGGACGAAGCGCGCCTTCGGCTCGCGCTGGGCGGCCCGCAACACCTACTGGTACTGGGTCAACGTCGGCCTCTGGATGCCTTCGGTCTTCCTCCTCTTCGCCGGTCTCTTCTGCCAGCTCTTCATCAACAACTGGACCGACTGGCCGGCCGGGAAGTGGCCGCAGATCGCGATCGCCCTCGCCCTCACCTGGGCGGTGGTCGGGGTCGGGATCATGCGCCTGGAGATCGGCAAGTGGGTCAACAACCTCGGCGCGATCATCAAGGCGGTGATCATCTTCACCCTCGGTGCCGGAGGCATCGTCTTCGCGATCCGCCACGGCTCGGCGAACACGATCCACGCGGGCAACCTGCTGCCCTCCTTCGGCGTCACCAAGACCTACCTGCCGGTGATCGTCTACCTGCTGATGGGCTTCGAGCTCGTCTCCTCGATGGCGGGCGAGGTGAAGGATCCGCAGAAGCAGATCCCCCGCGCGATCTTCACCTCCGGCGCCTCGATCGCCTTCCTCTACCTGTTCGCCACCGTCGGCATCCTGCTGGCGCTGCCGCTCGGCCGGCTCGAACTGGTGCAGGGCCTGGTCGAAACCTTCCACGCGATCTTCGGCCGCTCCGGGGTCGGCGAGGTCGTCGTCTACGCACTCGGCATCGGCGCCCTCTACACCTACTTCACCAACATGACCACCTGGACGATGGGGGCGAACCGGGCGGCCGCCGAGGCGGCGAGCGAACGTGAGTTGCCCGAGGTCCTCGGGCGCGAGCACCCGGTGCACAAGACGCCGCTCGCCGCCCTGCTGATCACCGGCGCCGTCTCCACCTTCGTCCTGATCGGCTCGGCGATCTTCATCAACACCCAGGACAACCTCTTCTTCGCGATCTTCGCCGCCTCCTCGGTGATCTTCCTACTGCCCTACCTGCTGATGTTCCCGGCGGTGGTGGTGTTGCGGGGCAAGGACCCGGAGCGCGAGCGGCCCTTCCAGATCCCCGGCGGCACCGTCGTCGTCATCGGGCTGGCGACGCTGACCACGCTCGTGGTCGCGGCCGCTGCCGTCCTCTTCGTCTGGCCCGAGGTGCCGAAGGCTCCCGCCGAATGGAGCTACACCGGGCCGCTGCTGGCGATCGTCGTCGGTGCGCTGGCGGTCGGCGAGCTGATCGTCTGGAGGATGTCGCGCCCGCCGGCGCCGGCCGCAGGGCGGCGCGAGCGCCACGGAGCACCGGAGGCCCAGGCCGCCCCGTCGCACTCGCCGGCCGGAGGCCCGGGCGCGTGAGCGCACTCCTCTCGGGGGTCCCGGCGGCCGACGGCTTCCGCATGCCCGGCGAGTTCGAGCCCCACTCGGGGTGCTGGATCGCCTGGCCGGAGCGTCCCGACAACTGGCGCCTCGGCGCGAAGCCCGCCCAGGCCGCCTACACCGAGGTGGCGCGCGCGATCGCGACCTCCGAGCCGGTGACGATGGCGGTCTCCGACGCCCAATTCGAGCACGCCCGCACCGTGCTCCCGGCTGAGGTCCGCCTGGTCGAGATCTCGACCGACGACGCCTGGATCCGCGACATGGGCCCGACCTTCGTCGTCGACGAGCGGGGGCGGCGGCGCGGCATCGACTGGCGCTTCAACGCCTGGGGCGGCCTGGAGGGCGGCCTCTACTTCCCCTGGGACCGCGACGACCGGGTGGCGGCGAAGGTCTGCGAGATCGAAGGGGCCGACCGCTACCGAGCGCCGATCGTGCTCGAGGGCGGCTCGATCCACGTCGACGGTGAGGGCACCCTGATCGCGACCGAAGAGTGCCTGCTGAACCACAACCGCAACCCGGAGCTGACCCGCGAGCAGATCGAGGAGGCACTGCGTGACCACCTCGGCGTCGAGAAGATCGTCTGGCTCGGCCGCGGGGTCTTCAACGACGAGACCGACGGGCATGTCGACAACCTCGCCTGCTTCGCCGCGCCGGGAAAGGTCCTCCTCACCTGGTCAGACGACGCCTCCGATCCCCAGCACGAGATCTCCGCCGACGCCGCCGACCGTCTCGAAGCGGCGGCCGACGCCAAGGGCCGGCCGCTCGAGGTGGTCCGCCTGCCCTCCCCCGGCCCGATCGAGATCTCAGCCGAGGAGGCCGCCGGCGTCGACGCGGTCGCCGGGACGTTGCCGCGCCGGGCGGGCGACCGCCTCGCCGCGTCCTACGCCAACTTCTTCCTCGGCACGAAGGCGATCGTCTTCCCGCTCGTCGACGAGCGCCACGACGACGAGGCCGCCGAGATTCTCCGCGCCACCTTCCCCGGACGCGAGGTCATCGGCGTCCCCGCCCGCGAGATCCTGCTCGGCGGCGGCAACATCCACTGCATCACCCAGCAGGTGCCGGCCGTCGGGTGATCGGCACCGGCGGGCGGCGTGCTCTAGCGTCGACCCGGTGGACCTGGCCGATCGCGAGATCCGTACCGAGCGCCTCCTCCTGCGCCGCTACCGCGAGGGCGACCTCGATCGCCTCGCCGCGATCCAGGCGCTGCCCGAGGTCGCGAGGTTCCTCTACTGGGAGCCGCGCACCCGGGACGAGGTGGAGCCTGCCCTGGGCCAACGCATCGCCCAGACCACCCTGGAGAACGACGACGACGTGGTCACCTTCGCCGTCGAGCGCCTCGAGGACGGCCTCCTGCTCGGCGACGCGACGATCTTCCTGCGCAGCATCGCCCACCGCCAGGTCGAGGTCGGCTATGTCTTCCACCCCGACAGCGGCGGCCACGGCTACGCAACCGAGGCGACCCGCGCGCTGATCGACCTCGCCTTCACGGAGCTCGCCGCCCACCGCGTCTTCGCCCGCACCGACGCCCGCAACACCGCCTCCGCCGCCCTCCTGCACCGCCTCGGCATGCGCCAAGAGGCCCATTTCCGCGAGGCCGAGATCTTCAAGGGCGCCTGGGGCGACGAACTCGTCTTCGCCGTACTCGCCGACGAGTGGTCGACGGGCCGAAAACTTGACACATAGTCAAGTTTTCGGCCCGTCGACGTCCTTAGTTCTTCGTCGGCATCCGGGTAATCGCGGCGCGGCCGTTGTTCAGCTTCTTTTCGAGGTCGTGTAGCTGGTCGACGCGCTGGCTCTGCAGCGTGCGGACGCGGCTGTTGTAGATGCGCTTGCCGCGGTTACGCAGGGTGACGATCGCTTCCGCGTCATTCTGCTGGAGGCTCTGCGTGGCCGACTGCTTTCCGCTGCGGATGGCGGCCTTTTCGCGGGCGTAGCCGGTCTTCAGGTCGGCGAGTTCGTTCTGCTGGAGCTTGCGGTTTTCGGCCGCACGCTTTACCCGACGATCGATCGTGTCCTGGATCGTGGCTTTGCGCAGGGCGCCTTCAGCGTCGGCCTTCTGCTTGCGAAGGGCTTTGATCTGTCTGGCGAGCGAGGCGTTGCGGGTGTCGTAGACGTCTTCGACGCGGCCGACCGCATTCTCGTAGTTGGTCGCCGCCAGGTTCATCCGCGCGTCGTAGTCGCGGCGCAGGGCGGCGAGTTCGCCGGCCTCGGTCTGGCGGATGGTCTTCACGCCGGCCTTGATCGCGCGTTCCGATTCGGCCTTGGCCGCCTTCTTGCCACGGGCGAAGAGCGCCGCCGATTTGTTCACGGCGGCGTCGTGCTTGTTCTCCAGCTGATCTTCGTAGGAGGCCTTGCGGGCGCCGGTCGCGGGCGTGTCGGCGAGGCCCTGGAGCTTTTCGACGAAGCCGACCAGCGCTTTGTATTGAGCGGTGCCGACCAGCGGCGGGACGTCGGCTGCCTTCGCGGCCGGTGCGAGCAGGGCGACGGCGATCAGGGCGACGACGGCCACCGGGACCAGCCGGCGTACTTTTCCAGACGGTTTCATCGGACTCGGGACACTCCTCGGACGGGCGCCGGGCGGCGCGGGGGCTTGCTCCCAACAATTCGACCCCCGGCGGCGATTCCTTGAGCGTGACCGAGAAGATCCAGTGGTGACCAGCCGACGATCGATCGAGACTCCGCTCGGGACGCCCGAGGCGCACCCGTCACGGGAGCGGCGCGCCGGAGCGATAGGGTCGAGCGACATGCGCAAGCTGCAGACCCAGGGCGTCCACCACATCACGCTCACCGGCGCGGACCGGCAGACGTCGATCGACTTCTGGGAGGGCGTCCTCGGGATGCCGTTCGTCTTCGAGCAGCCCAACCTGGACCGCCCCGAGGAGAGCCACCTCTACTTCGACCCGGGCGACGGGCGGCTGATCACGATCTTCACCAACGAGGGCCGCACTCCGGACCCCTCCCCGCGCTCCCAGGACACCGGCCACGTCCACCACATCGCCTTCGCGCTCTCCAACGCGGTTTTCCGCCAGACGGTCGAGCGCCTCGACGAGCGCGGCATCGAGCACAGCGGCGTCAAGGACCGCGGCTTCATGGACTCGATCTATTTCCGCGACCCGCTCGGGCTCCTGATCGAGCTGGCGTCCTATCGCTTCGAGCCTCCCGCCGGGCACACCCACGCCGACGTCCTGCTCGAGGCCCACCTGATCCGCACCGAGGGCGGCGACTACAACATCGCGCCGATCCACCTCGCCGACGCGATCGAGCGCCTCGTCGCCCGCTCGCAGCGGTCCCTCTCCGAGGACCGCTCGCCCCGCGATCCTTACCCCTGACAAGATCGGGGTCGGGCACGTTCAACCAACGGGCCCATGGAGACGCGCGAGCGACAGGAACACGACCGCGGTGCCGCCTGGTGGATCGGACGCTCGATCGTCTGGGCGCGCTTCTTCGTCATCGCCGCCTGGATCGCGGGTACCGCGCTCGCCACCTCAGCCCTGCCGTCGGGCCTCGGCAACGAAGGGGCCGAGCTCGGCAGCCTGCTGCCCAGCTCCTCGGAGGCGATCGAAGTCGAAGAGAACTCGATCGAAACCTTCGGCTTCCCGCTGATCAGCCGCTCGATGGTGGTCGCCCACAAGGCGGGCGGGTTCGACCCCGGCGAGGGCGCGGCGACGCTCCGCTTCATCGCCCGCACCGACGGGGGCAAGTCCGGCCTCAAGGCCGTCCCGTTCAGCGCTGAAGGGCGGCCGCTCCAGGGCGGGCAGATCGGCGACACGATGCTGATCTACCTATACGCCGAACCCTCGGCCACCCACGACGAGGTCGGGCTCAGCGAAGAATTCGCGAACGGCCTGCGCCGGGCGAGCGGTGCCGAAACCGCGCACCTCACCGGCGCGGTGCCCGCCGCCGCTGCCGAAACGAACCTGGTCGAAGAACACCTCCCGTGGGTGGAGATCGCGACGATCGCGATCGTCGTCGGCATCCTCCTGATCTACTTCCGCTCGCTCGCGATCCCGCTCCTCTGCCTCGCCGGCGTTGCCCTCTCCTACCTCCTGACCGACCGCCTGCTGGGCCTGGTCGCCGAACGCTTCGGCCTGGCGATCCCGGAAGAGGCGGAGCCGGTGGTGGTCGCCCTGCTCTTCGGCGTGCTGACCGACTACCTCGTCTTCTTCCTCTCCGGCTTCCGGGCGCGCCTGCGGCAGGGTGCCTCAGCGGTGGAGGCGGCGAGTGCGGTGACCGGGGAGCTGCTGCCGGTGATCTCGACCGCGGCGCTGATGATCGCCGGCGCGACCATGACCCTGGCCCTGTCGGGCGTCGACTTCCTCTCCGCCTTCGGCCCGGCGATGGCGATCTCGGTGCTCGTCGCGGCGATCGTCTCGCTCACCTTCATCCCCGCCTGCCTGGCGATCCTCGGCCGCTTCGTCTTCTGGCCGCACCGGCTCGAGGTGGCCGGGGACGAGCCCGGCGAGGACGTCGACGAGAAGTCCGGGGCGCGCGGCCGTGTCATCGGCGTGGCGGCCCGCCATCCGATCCTCATCGTGATCGTCACGGTCGCCGCCCTGCTCGCCGCGGCGAGCGGCCTGCTACGGATGGAGCTCGGCAACCCGATCCTCCGCGGACTACCGGAGAAGACCCAAAGCCGGCAGGGCTTCGACGAAGCGACCCACGCCTTCGGCCCGGGTGTCGTCGGGCCGACGATGGTGGTGGTCGAAGGCGAAGGGGTCGGGCGCGACGAAGCGGGTCTCGCGGCGCTCCGCGAACGCATCGCCGACGAGCCCGGGGTCGCCTCCGTCCTCGGGCCGACCACCGGCCCCGCCCAGCCCCCACCGGGCGTATTCGTCGCGTCGGACGGGAGCGCCGCCCGCTACCTCGTCGTCCTCGAAGCCGACCCGGACGGCCCGGTCGCCCCCGGCATCCTCGCCGGCCTCGAATCGATCCTGCCGGCGCTGGCGACGGCGAGCGGGCTCCACGGCGTCACCTTCGGCGCCACCGGCGACACCTCGATCGGGCACGAACTCACCGAAGACACCTGGCAGGCGGGCCTCAAGGTGGCGCCCGCGGCGCTGGCCATCCTGCTGCTCCTGCTCTGGGTCCTGCTGCGCAGCCGCACCGCGCCGCTCTACCTGGTCGGATCGAGCCTCCTCGTCGTCGCCGCAGCTCTCGGCCTCACCGTCTACTTCTTCCAGGACTTGCTCGGCTACAACGAGCTCGCCTTCTTCGTCCCGGTGGCGACGGCGATCCTGATGCTGGCCCTGGGCGCCGACTACAACGTCTTCCTCGTCAGCCGGATCTGGCGCGAGGCCGAGCGTCGCCATCTGCGCGAGGCGGTCCGCACCGCCGGCACCCGGGCCTCGAGCGCGATCGCCGTCGCCGGCCTGATCCTCGCCCTCTCCTTCGCCGCCGTCTGGCTTGTCCCGATCGCCGCCTTCCGCGAGCTCGCCTTCGCGATGTTCGTCGGCCTGATGCTGGACACCTGGGTCGCCCGCCCGCTCCTCGTCCCGGCCCTGGTCAGCCTCTTCGGCGGCGGCCGCGATGAAGACCGCGACCCGGAGCGGGATCCCCAGGTCTCCCCCGAGCCGTCCTCCACCGCGACCGGTCAGCGCCCGACGCCCTAGGTTCGCGAACGCGGCCTTGGCGCAAAAGAGCGGATCCGGCCTGGTCCCCAGCCACGCGCGCCCGGCCTCAGGCGGCGGCGCGGACCGCGCCCTGCCGGAACCCACGGCCTTCCGCGCGAACCTGTGCCCGTTGTTTCACGGAACCCTCACGTCCTGGGCGTCTCATCGCGGTCACAGCCTGCCAGGGACGCGATGAGACGCCCAGGACGCCGCAGCTAGGACTGCCGCCCCCGCCCGAGCAACCCCCCGAACCCCACCGCGCACACCGCGAACCACGACCACCCCAACGCCAATCCTCCGATCACATCCGTGAGCCAATGCACGTCGAGGAACACTCGGCTCAGGGCCACCGCCACCGCGACCGCCACCACTCCGCCGACCAACGCCGGCCACGAACGGCGGCCCCACCAGAAGGCGGCGACGAAGGCGAAGGCAGCCCAGGAAGCCGCGGCGGTGGAGCTGTGGCCGCTCGGGAACGAGGGGCCGAGGGTGGCGGCGACCGGTTCGAGGGTCGGACGCGCGCGGTCGACGATCTGCTTCAGGGTCACGGTCAGGAACTTGTCGCCGGCGATGACGACGAAGAGCAACGGCAGCGCCCAGGGAGAGCGACGGCGCACCAGGTCCACCAGGGCAACCGCGAGGCCGACGAGCAACACGGCCCAGGTTTCGCCCAGGTCGGTCACCAGGCCGAGGCAGCGATGGGTGAACGAGGTGTTGTTGCGATAGGCCCAGTCGGCGACGCTCTGGTCGAGTCCCGAGACCAGATGGGTCTCGCCGACGATCACCGCGAGGACGCCGACGACCACCGCGCCGCCGATGCCGATCGCGATCGCCACCTGCGACAGGGGCCGCGACAACACCGGCCGCGAGAGCCGCGCGGCGGCGAAGCCCGCCGCCAGGGCGACGACGATGAGGACCAGGAGTGGCAATCGCGACCTCCCCTCGTCGCCTCAGATCTCGCGACGGATCGCGGTGGTCGCCAGCTGGCGGGCGCGCTGCACGGGACCGCGGCGCCGCCACTTCTCGGCGTCCATCTCCTCGCTGCGCTCGACGTCGGCGTCGAAGCTCGCGACCAGCGCCTCGCAGAAGCGCTCGCTGCTCACCGCGAGGGTGATCTCGTCGTTCAGCTGGAAGGAGCGGTTATCGAAATTCATCGTCCCGACCGTCGCCCAGACGCCGTCCACCGCCATCGTCTTCGCGTGCAGCATCGTCGGCTGGTACTCGAAGATCCGCACCCCGGCGTCGAGCAGCTCCCCGTAGGCCGCCCGCCCCGCCTGCCGCACGAACTCCTTGTCGATGTACGGGCCGGGGACGACGATCCGCACCTCCACCCCACGCTGCGCGGCTTCGGCGAGCGCCCGGGTGAAGGCCGGCCGCGGCGCGAAGTAGGCCGAGCAGATGTCGAGCGAACGTTGGGCGGAGGCGATCGCGAGGTAGTGGATCGCCTCGGCGTTGGTGTCGCCGACCCCGGCGCCAGAGCGGATCAGCTGCACCGGCCCGCCGTCGGCAAGCGCCTCGAGCTCGGGAAGGAAGCGCTCCCCGCCGAGCACCTCGCCGGTCGCCTCCAGCCAGTGCTCGGCGAAGGCGCCCTGCATGCCCCGGACGACCGGGCCGCGGACTCGCACGTGGGTGTCGCGCCATTCGTCCGGTCCCCGTGCGTCGCCCTCCCACTCGCCGGCGATGCCGACCCCGCCGGTCATCCCGACCCGCCCATCGGCGATCAGCAGGCGACGGTGGGTGCGGTTGGCGAGGTGGCGGAGCGCGTACAGCTTCGGCGGCCGAAAGCGACGCACGTCGACGCCGCAGTCCTGCATCTCGTCGATCAGGCCATCGGTGATCTTCGCCCCGCCGACCGCGTCGACCAGAAGCCGGCACTCGACCCCGGCGCGGGCCCGCTCGCAGACCGCCTCGGCGATATCGGAGGCGATGTCACCGCGCCAGTAGACGTAGGTCTCGAGGCAGAGCGTCTCCTCGGCCGAACGGATCGTCTCCAGCATCGCCGGAAAGATCTGGTCGCCGTTGATCAACAGCTCGACCTCACAGCCCTCGTTGATCGGGTGGCCGGTGAGCGCCTCGGCGGCGCGCATGAAGTCGGGCGAGTCGGCGTCGACACCCTCGACCAGCTCGTAGCCGAAGGCGCCCTCGCGCCGGTGGCGGAGGCTGTCGGCGGCGTACCAGGCGAGCCCGGCGCCGACCGCCAGCCCGGGGCCCACCCAGGTGCGCGGATCACGGAGGAGGCTGCGATCGGCCATCAGACCTTGCGGTACCGCGCGTCGGCGACCGAGTAGAGCGCGAAGCCCATCAGCCCGGCGGCGACGATCGCCAGCAGCCAAGGCCCGAGCGTCGTCTGCGTCAGTTTGTGGAGCGCCCCGTCAAGGCCCACCGCTTCCTTCGGGTCATACTCGACCGCGGCCTTGATCACCCCGTAGCCGACCAGGGCGAAGATGACCGCCCGCGCCACCAGGCCGAAGACGCCCAGTGCCGTGTAGGCCTTCCGGACCGACTCGCTCATCTCCCCGGTCTTCGCGTCTTCGAGGAACTCTTTCGAGATGCCCTTGTAGCCCTGGTAGGCGGCGACGCCGACCAGGATCAGACCGGCGATGGCGACGATCACCGGGCCGCCGGACCAGCCGAGGATGCCCGCCGTCGTTTCCTTGGCTTTGGCCGAGCTCGATTCCGAGCCGGAGCCGAGCAGGATGCCGATCGCGACGATGCAGAGCGCCGCGTAGACGATGCCGCTGGCCGCCGCGGCGACACGGTCCGAGGGCTCGTCGCGCTGTTCGGCGCCGTGGCCGACGATGGCCCGAGTCAGCCGCCAGATGGAGTAGCCCGCCAGGCCGATCGCAAGCAGGACGAGCAGCACCTCGCCGTAGGACTGCCCGGCGATCGCCTTCATCGCCCCCTGTTGGTCGGTGGTCTTGCCGCCGGCTTCGCCGAACGCCAGCTCCAACGCCAGCAGGCCGATCACGAAGTAGACGGCCCCTCGCGCCACCAGTCCGGCGCGGGCCAGCCAGCCGAGCGCCTCGGCGTGTGCCAGTTGCTCGCCGCCGCGTTTCGCCTTGCCGCCGAGGTCTTGCGCCCCGGTCCCCAGATCAGGCGTCATCGCTCCTTGCTCCCCTCTCCGCGGGCGGGAACGCACACCGCTATCGCCCCGGGTTCGATCTTGATCTTGAACTTCTTCACCTTCTTGCGGTCGCCGCCGTCGAGCTCGTAGCGGACCTTGCGGTCGAGCTTGACCTTGACCTCGCGCGCCTGCGTGAGGCGGACGAAGGGCGAGCGCTCCGACGTGCCGACCGCGGTGCGGGCGGCGGCGCGCAGGACCTGCAGCGGGTTCTCGGCGGTCAGCAGCCCGACGTCGAGCCGCCCGTCGTCAGGGCTCGCATCCGGGAAGACGTCGATGCCACCGAAGAGCTCGCCGATGTTGCCGATCAGGAGGCAGCTGGCCGCCCCCTCGTACCAGAGGGTGCCGTCCACCTTCACCTCGATCTCGAAGGCGGGCCGGCCGACGTTCTTCGCCCCGCCGACGACGTAGGCGGCGCGCCCGACCCTGTCCTTCAAGGAATCCGAGTCGCGGATCATCGCCGCGTCGAGCCCGGCACCCGCCATCACCACGAAGCGCTCGCCCTCGAAGCGGCCGACGTCGAGCTTGCGGCGCTCGCCGCGGAGGGCGACCCGCAGAGCACCCGCCGGCTCGATCGGGATCCCGAGGCTGTTGGCCAGAAGGTTGGCCGTCCCGGCCGGGAGGATCCCGAGCGGGACGTGCGAGTCGCCGATCGCGTTGACGCAGCGCCGGACCATGCCGTCGCCGCCCCAGGCGAGGATCAGGTCGGCGCCTTCGGAGATCGCCGCCTCGACCGCCTTCGGCGCCCGCTTGGACTTCGGGACCTCGAACCAGAACGGG
>JAFDWG010000064.1 GCA_018268605.1 Actinomycetota bacterium
TCACCGGCGCCGACGGAGGAACGGTTTCGGGGGTCGTCGGCGGCGGGGTCGGCGAGGGGGTGGGCGTCGGGCTGGGCGTCGGCGTCGGCGTCGGCGGCACCGGAAGCGGCGCGCAGGTTTCTTCGATCCCCGCCGGGATGGTCTGCTTCGTGATCACGCCGTAAGCCTTCTTCGCGGCCTCCCCGAAGTACGGACCGAAGAGGTAGCCGGGTTGGTTTTCGTACCCGTAGGCGGTGACCGAGAGCACGGTCGGCGCATTGGTGCCGATGCCGACCGTCCATGACCCGCCGCTCGCGCCGCGGGTGAAGTCACTGCCAATCTTCATCGGCACCGGCAGAAATCCGCCGGTGGTGTCGGCGCCCGCGTAAGCAGCGGTATTCGAATAGAGCAAATTGCCTTCGTAGGGAGCTTCGGCGGGATAACCGAACTGGGTGTAGGTCTGATTGCAGGCCTGATCGAAGGCAACGTCGAACGAGCCGACGGCTTCTTCGACGCTTTCTCCTTCGGTGTTCGGCTGAAGTTCGATGAAGGCGAGGTCGCCACCCTCGTTGGGACGTACCCCCGCCTTCGCCGTGCTCTTCCAGGTTTCGGGGGTCTTGAACGACTGGATCTTCCAGACGCCGAAGGGCGCCGCTCGATTGCGGTACCCAGGGACGAAGATCAGTTCGGTGCTAGTCGTCGCTCCCGTTTCGGGATCGATCACGCAATGGCCGGCCGTGACGATCACGTTGCCTTTCGGGGAATTCACCACGGCGCCGGAGCAGACGTAATCCTGACGTTGAAGTTGTTTGTTGACGACGGTGTAGTAAGAGCCGAAGACCTTGCCGTTGGCGCTGCTCGGAAACACAGCCGATTCCGAGGCGCCGACTTCGATCCCTTCGCTCGCCGCAGCCTGGCCCATCGCCGCGTATCGCACGGCGGCGGTGCTCCCGCCTTCATCGCCGGGTTCGGCCGGGGCCGCCTCCGATTCCGGTTCGGCAGTCGACTCCGGCCCGGGCAAAGTGACGAGCGGCAACGGTTCGGCGGCTTCCAGGCGTTCGGGGGTCCAACGGCTCCAGAGCCCCCACGGTGAGGGCGCCGGAGTTTCGACCGCACCGTGTTCGGGCGGATCGGCTGCGGCGAGCGTCGGGAACACCAAAGCGGCGGCGAGGAGGACCATCGCCACCGCGTACCCAGAGGGCCGATCGTGCCGAGCGAACAAAGCACTCCCGATCGTACCTACTTTTCCGCGGATCGCTAGACGGATTTCCTACTCTGCGGCGCTGCTGTCAGCCGCCAGGGGCGGGCGGCGGGCGCTCGGCGGTAGACCCGCCTGATTCGATCCGGGCCCGCAGCTCCGGCCCTCGGCCGGCGGCGACCGCACGGGCGGCGCGATCGGCGCTCAGCTCGACGTGGCGGTCGATCGCGAGGTCGAGGAGGTCCTGCTTTTCGATGTCCTCCTTGGCCCAGCGGAGGAAGACCCAGGCGAAGATGCCGAGCGCGAGGAAGGTGCAGTCCCCCATCAGGATCGACCCCGAGGTGCTCTGGTCGGCGATCGCGGAGATCCCGGCGGCTTCGGCGGTCGCCGTGTAATCGGGGTAGAAGACGACGTCGGACCACATGAAGACGTTGGCCATCACCATCGCCGGCAGCCAGATCCCCACCGTGTAGATGACGTGCGCGCCCTTGCCGAACCACCACGGCTTGGGCAGCGGCCCGAAGAGCGGCATCCACAGCAGGACACCGGTGCCGAGGAAGAGCATGTGCTCGAGCACGTGCAGCGAGGTGTCGGTGAGGACCGCCTGGTAGAGGAAGGGGATGTGCCAGAGGTAGAGGTTGAAGGTGAAGAGGGAGATCGCCACGACCGGGTGGGTGAGGCGGCGCAGCGGGCGGCCCGCGCGGAAGGTGAGGAGCGGTTGCAGCAGCGGGCCGGTGAAGCCGAGCACGATCAGGAGCGAGGCGACGTCGGCCAGCATCAGGTGCTGGATCATGTGGACCCAGAGGAGCTTGTCGGCCTGGTCGTCGATCGGCCCGGCCACGGAGCCGCCGACGACGATGATCCCCAGCGCGAAGCAGAGCTGGCGCCAGATCGGCACCGGGCGGCCCTCGTCGGCGAGCGAGTTGGCGCGCTTCAGGTAGGCGGCGGCCACGGCGAGCGGCACCGCCACCTCCATCACCGACCAGAAAGTGTCGACCGCGTCGGCCAGCGGCAACGCGTTCACGGTCCAGCCTCCGCGTAGAGGCGGCTCAGGTCATCTATGGCGATGGTGACGGCCGCTAGGACGAGCAGCGCCTCGAGGCTTCGGACCGCGATCGCCACCGGCGCCGCGAGGCGCCGATCGTCGCGAATCGGCATGTACAGAAGAATAGGGATGTGGACGAGGACGCCCAACGCCGCCGCTACCGGATCGCCGCCCTCGCCATCGGCCTCCCGATCCTGGCCGGGCTGATCATCGCGGCACTGGTCAACTTCCTCGGCGGCGAAGAAACCGAGGTGGTGACGCCGAAGGGCGAGGAACGGATCGAACGCCGACTGGTCGAAGCCGCGGCCCCGGCCGAAGCCGGCACCCCGGCGCCGCGGGTGCGCCTGACCGAAGCCGGCGACGGCAAGGAGTTCGACAGTGCTTCACTGGGCAGCCAGCCCTACGGGGTCGTCTTCATCGACAGCCGCTGCGAGGGGTTCGGCAGCCTCCTCTACCGGGTCGCGAACGAACTTGGGACGGGCGAAGGAGCGGTGTTGGCGATCTCCGCCGACCCGGCCGTCGACTCCCCCGCGACCGCGGCCAGGTTCCTGTCCCAGAACCACCTGAAGCCGGGCGGGCCGGTCCATTTCCTGATCGGCGACGAAGGCGAACTGCGCGGCTACTGGAACGCCTGGGGCTTCGACGGGCCGGCGGCGGCCTGCGCGGAGTCGATCCCGGTCCACCTCGTCTCGGGGTCCGATAAGAACACCGGTGTGGTCGACGTCGAGCCCGACTCCCCCGGGACGATCGTCACCGACCCACTGCGCGGTATGAACCGATAGGCGGAACGCAGATCCGGTGGTAGCTTCGGCGTGGGTTCCTAAAACGCCGATTTCGAGGAGAGTGCGTCATGGCCGAAACGCTTAAAGGTGCCTGCCTCTGCGGCAGTGTCGCCTACGAGGTCACCGATCCGGAGGCGATGGGCGTCTGCCATTGCACCCGCTGCCAGCGCTGGACGGGGTCGAGCCTGTCGGGCGTCGTCGTCGCCGAGGAGAACTTCCGCTTCACCGACGGTGAGGACCTGGTCGAAACCTACGAATCAGAGTTCGCCCCGCGCAACTTCTGCAGCAAGTGCGGCGCCAGCATCTACGACGACCTCGGCGGCAAATATTTCGTCGCCGCGGGCCTCATGCGCGACCTCGACATGAAGCCTGAATTCCACCTCCAGGTCGCCTATAAAGCCCCCTGGGAGGAGATCGGCGACAGCGCCCCGCAGTACGACGAGAACCCTCCCGGCTGAGGGACGACCCTCAGCGCGGGGCGAGGGACCAGAGTGCGGGGTCTGCCCAGGCCCCGAGGATGACGGTGTCTGGGTCGATGCCCTGGCGGTCGGCCCAACGGGAGGCGAGGGCCTGGAGGCGGACCGTCAGGGGGAGCTGGGCCAACAGGGGGTGCAGGTCCGCCGGTGGATCGAGGCGGGCGACGGGGATGCCCTCGCGTTCGGCGGCGTCGGCCAGGGAGGCGGTGAGGCCGGCGAGATCGCCGAGCGGGTCGACCGCGATGAGGTGGTCGTCCGCCGTCAGCGGGACGGCGGAGCCGTGCAGCAGGTACTCGGCCTCGAAGCCCTCGGCGAGGACGCGGGACGCCTCGCGGAGCTTCAGCGCGCCCTCGCGCGCGGTGACCGCCGCGGGGCCGGCGCCGAAGAGGACGGTGAGGCGGGTGGGCGGCGTCTCGACCGCGAGCGGTTCGACACCGGCGCCGTCGACCAGGCTCGGCAGCGCCGCCAGGTCGTCCTCGCCCCACTCCGACCCGCCGAGTGCGACGGCGACGCGGGCGAAGACGAGGAGGGCGGCGAGGTAGCTCGCGGTATAGGTCTCCGAGCGCTCCGGCGGCGCCGCCTCGACCGCCTCGGGCCAACCTTTGCCGTCGGCGGTGATCGAGACCAGGCGGGTGCCCGCGGCGAGCGCCTCCTCGCGGACGCGCCGGGCGCAGGCGGTCTCGGTCGTGTGGCTGATGACGACGAGCGCGTCATCGGGACCGAGCGGCGGGGGCGCCGCGACGAAGCCGGCCGACGAGGTGGCGTGCGCGTCGAAGTCGGCGGTGGCGAGCATCGCGGCGCCGAGGCGTGCCGCGTGTTCGCTGGTCCCGGTACCGACCAGCCAGATCCGCTCGGCGCCCTCGAGCCGCGCTGCGGCCGTGTCCAGGTCGAGGTCGAGGACGTGGCGCAGCACCCGTCCCTGGATCGCGATCGTCCTCGCCAGCGCGGTCATCAGGCTCCTTTCGCCTCTGCCACCCGCCCGCGGAGCCAGGCGAGCACCTCGGCGGCGTCGCGGTCGGGCGGGAAGACGGGATAGAAGACCTTGACGATCCGGCCCTCGGCGGCGACGAAGGTGAGGCGTCGGTAGAGGACCCTTCCGTCCGCCTCGAAGGTCGGCAGCCCGAGCGCCTCGCGCAGGCGCAGGCCCTCGTCGCTCAGCAGCGCGAACGGAAGGTACTCGCGGGAGGCGAACTCAGCCTGCTCGGCCGCCGACTGGGCGCTGATCCCGACCACGGTCGCTCCCAGCTGCTCGAAGTCGGCGAGCGCGTCCCGGTAGGCGCAGCTCTGCGGCGTGCAGCCGCGGGCGCCGGGGATGTCGTCCCAGCCGTGCGGCAGTTCCTGACCGGGCCCTCCGGTCATCGGGTAGACGTAGGCGACGAGCAGACCCACCGCGAGGTCGGCGAGCCCGACCTCCTCCGGCACCTTCCTCCCCACCATCCCGTCCGCGGCCCCGTCGTCGACCGGAACCGGCAGGTCGGCGGGCAACTGCGTGTAGTCCCCGATCACCGGACCATCGTGTCGCGACCGGCCCCCCGCGCGCAACGGCCGCCGCGGCAGAACTATCGGCGGGGCGCCGGCCATCGTGGCGGAGTTTGTGCCGGCCGCCCCGGCAGTCCGTTGTTCCTTGGCTCGGTATGGCCGAGCTTTCGAACAGGGCTGACCGAGCGGGTCGGGCCCGGCCAGACGGTCCACGTCCCGGCCGGGGGTCGTCCACTCCGGCGTCACTGTCGGCAGCACGGCGGGCCGCCGTCCGCGACGCCGCGATCCGGCACGGCTGGCGGTTTTCCACTTCTTAACTTGAATCGTTCCAGAAAAGCGGCATACTGCTCGCGGTGCCGACGACCGTCGATTACGAGCAGCTGCTGCGGGAGGTCGACCTGCGGGTGACCCAACCGCGGGTCGCGGCGCTCGCGGCCGTGTACGACAACCCGCACGCCGATACCGGCTCCCTGATCGAGTCGGTACGGGAGGAGCTCGGCGAGGTCTCGCCGCAGGCCGTCTACGACGTGCTGCGGGCGCTCACCGACGCCGGGTTGGTGCGGCGGATCGAGCCCGCGGGCTCGGTCGCCCGCTACGAGTCGCGGGTCGGCGACAACCACCACCACGTCATCTGCCGCGCCTGCGGCGCGATCGCCGATGTCGACTGCGCCGTCGGCGACACCCCCTGCCTCACCGCCTCCGAAACTCACGGCTTCGCCATCGACGAGGCCGAGGTCATCTACTGGGGCCGATGCCCCAGCTGTCGAAAGGAAACACGTGTCTGACACGCATGAGACGCCCGACGCCGTCGTCGGGAAAATGGACGAGCCGCAGGTCAACGGAGCGGAGAAGTGCCCCGTGCACGGGCGCGCACCCGAGCCGGTCGAGGGCGGCGGCAACCAGGGCTGGTGGCCGCAGAAGCTGAACCTGAAGATCCTTGCCAAGAACCCGGCCGAGGCGAACCCGATGGGCGCCGACTTCGACTACGCGGCCGCCTTCGAGGCGCTCGACCTCGACGCCGTGAAGAAGGACATCGAGGAGGTCCTCACCACCTCGCAGGACTGGTGGCCCGCCGACTTCGGCCACTACGGGCCGCTGATCATCCGCATGGCCTGGCACAGCGCCGGCACCTACCGGGTCAGTGACGGCCGCGGCGGCGCGGGCGCCGGACAGCAGCGCTTCGCCCCGCTCAACTCCTGGCCCGACAACGGCAACCTCGACAAGGCGCGTCGCCTGCTCTGGCCGGTCAAGCAGAAGTACGGCAAGTCACTCTCCTGGGCCGACCTGCTGATCCTCTCCGGCAACGTCGCGCTCGAGTCGATGGGCTTCGAGACCTTCGGCTTCGCCGGCGGCCGCGTCGACGTCTGGGAGCCCGACGAGGACGTCTACTGGGGCCCGGAGAAAGTCTGGCTCACCGACGAGCGCCACACCGGCGACCGCGTCCTCGAGAAGCCGCTCGGCGCGACCGAGATGGGCCTCATCTACGTCAACCCGGAGGGCCCGCAGGGCAACCCCGATCCGCTCGCCGCGGCGAAGGACATCAAGGAGACCTTCGGCCGGATGGCGATGAACGTCGAAGAGACCGCCGCGCTGATCGTCGGCGGCCACGCCTTCGGCAAGACCCACGGCGCCGCCGATCCCGAAAAGTACGTCGGACCGGAGCCGGAGGGCGCGCCGCTCGAGACGCAGGGCCTCGGCTGGATCAACTCGTACGAGTCGGGCAACGGCACGGCGACGATCACCTCGGGCCTCGAGGTCACCTGGACCGACACGCCGACCCGCTGGGACAACCGCTTCCTCGAGATCCTCTACGGGAACGAGTGGGAGCCCGAGCAGAGCCCGGCGGGCGCCAACCAGTGGGTCGCCAAGGACGCCGAGGAGAGCGTCCCCGACGCGGCCGACGCGGCGAAGAAGCACAAGCCGCGGATGCTCACCACCGACCTGGCGATGCGCTTCGACCCGGAGTTCGAGCAGGTCACGCGTGGCTGGCTGGATGACCCGGACGCCCTGGCGGACGCCTTCGCCCGCGCCTGGTTCAAGCTGACCCACCGCGACATGGGCCCGCGGGCGCGGTACCTCGGCCCGGAGGTCCCCGAGGAGGTCCTGATCTGGCAGGACCCGGTGCCGGAGCCGAGCGGGGACCCGATCGACGCCTCCGACATCGCGACCCTGAAGGAGCAGATCCTCGGCTCCGGCCTCTCGGTCTCGCAGCTGGTCTCCGCGGCCTGGGCCTCGGCCTCGACCTTCCGCGGCGGCGACAAACGCGGCGGTGCCAACGGTGCCCGCCTGCGCCTCGAGCCGCAGAAGGACTGGGCTGTCAACGACCCCGCAGAGCTGGCCCAGGTGCTGACCGTGCTGGAGAAGGTGCAAGGCGACTTCAACGGCGCGGGCGGCCAACAGGTCTCCCTCGCCGACCTGATCGTCCTCGCCGGCTCCGCCGCGGTCGAGAAGGCGGCGAAGGACGCGGGCCTCGCGGTCGAGGTCCCGTTCACCCCGGGCCGCACCGACGCGACCCAGGATCAGACCGAGGTCGAGTCGTTCGAACACCTCGAGCCGACCGCCGACGGGTTCCGCAACTACCTGGTCGACGGCCACCGTCTGCCGGGCGAGTACCTGCTGGTCGACCGGGCCAACCTGCTGACCCTGACCGCGCCCGAGATGACCGTGCTGGTCGGCGGCATGCGGGTCCTCGGCGCCAACACCGGCGGCTCCCAGGTCGGCGTTCTCACCGACCGTCCCGGGCAGTTGACGAACGACTTCTTCGTCAACCTGCTCAGCATGGACACGGTCTGGAAGCCGACCTCGGCCGACTCGACCACGTTCGAGGCGCGCGACCGCGACGGCAACCTGAAGTGGACGGGCAGCCGCGCCGACCTCGTCTTCGGCTCGAACTCCGAGCTGCGGGCGCTGGCCGAGGTCTACGCCTCCGACGACGCGAAGGAGAAGTTCGCCTCCGACTTCGTCGCCGCGTGGGCCAAGGTGATGAACCTCGACCGGTTCGACCTGAACTAGTTCCGCGGAAGGCGCCTGCGACAGTCCCCGGCGATGACCGCCCTCGGACTGTTCGCAGGTGCCTGCACCACCCTCAGCTTCCTGCCGCAGGTGATCCGCACGTTGCGGACCCGGCACGCCGGTGACCTCCCGGCGGCCTGGCTACTGATCTTCAGCGTCGGCACCGCCGGCTGGCTCACCTGCGGGATCCTCCGCTCGGACGTCGCGTTGACGAAGCGGTCGCTCGTCTCGGTCACGCCCCCATCGTGGCGCGGCTCAGGGGGTGGCGGGGCGGTTATTCAGCGGGACGTATTCGCGGCAGGGCTCGCCGCGTAGGCCCGGGCACGGGGGCAGGGCGCTCGGGACGTCGATCCCGGGGACGACCGGGAGCAGCAGGTTCGACGGGTCCTGCTTCGAATATGCGATCGCCACCTGCGCCTCACCCGCCGGTTCGGTTTCTTCGAAGTCCCAGATCGGTTGGGTGCCGTTCGGCGCCGCGATCGTCACCCGGATGCGCGAGCCGGCCCGGTAGGCGTGCCCCTCGTAGTAGAGCGGGATCGTCACTTTCACGAATTCATTCGCGGGCATCGGCTGGACGTCGGATTCGCGCAGGCTGAGGACCGGCTCGAGCGCCGTCGACTTGGCCGCGTCGAGCTTGCGCTCGTTCGCCCGCACCCAACCGTTCTGCACAAAGGTCTCCTTGCCGTCCGGGCGCACCTCGCTGACCGTCGCCTGGAGGTCGACGTTCGGAGTCGAGGAACGCACCCACAGGTTCACCGCTCCCGCGCCGATCACGGTCGTGTTCGCGGCCAGCGGTTCGGTCACGTAGGAGACGGCCGAGCCGGGCGGGCTCTGTTCCCAGTGGTAGCTCGGGGTCGCCGTCCAGAGGCCCCCGGCGCCGCCCGCGGTATCGCCGCTGAAGTCCTGCAGCGGCAGCGCGTGCGCGTCCCAGGTGAATTCGTCGGCGTGGGACCCGCCCGTCTTGGTCGACGCCAGGTTGCCGCCCGGCGCCAGGTACCAGGCCTTCGCCTGCGTCCCCGGGATCGGGAATTCGCTGAACGATTCTTCGAAGGTCGGGTACGGCTGTCCCGGCGAGAGGCCGCCGGCGCCGCTGTCGAAGAGGACCCGGATCGGCTTCTGCGCTTCGAAGGCGGCGAGGGCCGGGCCGTACGTCGGCAGCAGCTGGATCGGGTCCGGCGGCAGGGTGAGGCCGGGGATCCCCATCGCTTCCTGGAAGACGAGTGGCGCCGCGACGTGCATCACCGCGCCCGCCACCAGCGGCGGCTGCTTCGCCACGTATAGCTCGAGGAAGTCGATCCAGCGGTTGAAGGTCGCCGGGTCGATCGAGTCGATGTGGGTGCCGTTGGTGAAGGTGAACCACTTCTTCCGGGTGCCGGTGAAGTGCTCGGCGAGGTCGGGGCAGTGGCCGCCGGTCTGCTCGTCGGTCCACTGGCAGGCCATGAAGGTCGGCACGTCGATCTTGTTGACGAAGGTGACCGGCGAGAGCGGGTCGGCGACCTTGGGCACGTAGTGGCTGTTGTCTTTGACCTTCTGCAGGAGGTTGACCGCTTCCGGGTGGAGCACCTGGTTGCGCTTGCAGGTTTCGTCGCCTTCCTGGACCCGCTTCCAGGCGTAGGCCTGCCCGCTGGTCGGCCCCGCCGCTTCGGCGTCGTGGACCCTCTCCTTCGCCCATTCGAGCGCGAAGCCGGTGTTCAGGATGCCGCCGGGATAGAGCGTCGTCTGGGTGTTGTCGATCACCGACAGCGGGGCGATCGCGGCGAGGTGCGGCGGCCGCGTCGCGGCGGTGAAGAGCTGGCTGATCCCGCCGTAGCTGATCCCCATCATCCCGACTTCGTGGTGGAGGACCCAGGGCTGGGCGGCGATCGTCTCGATCACGTCGTATCCGTCGAGGCTCTGCAGCGGCTCGAAGAAGTCGTAGGCGCCGCCGGAGCAGCCGGTGCCACGCATGTTCACGTCGACGACGGTGAAGCCCATCAGGTTGGCGATCAGGGAGATCCCGTGTTCGGGGCCTGCCGGATCGGCGTAGCCGTAGCCCGCGTACTCGATCAGCGTCGGCGTCGGGCCGGTCGGGATGTATGGAAGTTCGAGCGCGGAGCCATGCGCGGCCTTGCCGGTGCTGGCGCCCGCCTTGCCTTTCGCCGCGCGGCGCAGCTGCAGCAGCTTGTGTCGCGGCGAGCCGCTCAGCTTGATCCCGAGCCCTTCACCGACCTTGCCGAGGACTCCGGAGAGGCCCCCGGCCACTTCCCCCACGCCGGGGATTTCCTTGATGATCTTTTCCAGTTCGCCGATCGGCAGCTGTGGCATTTCGGGAGGGCCGCCTTCGCCGCCCGCGGCGGCTTCGCTCGGACTGGGGATCTGATTGGTGAGCAGCGTCAGCACGTCCTGTGGCGGGTGGACGTCGATCGCCAGCTTCGTCCCGTCCCGCACGGTCAGGTACTGATAGCCGTGCGGTTCGATCTTCTGGTCGTAGATCGAGGTGTTCGGCGGCGCCGAGCGCTGCGTCAGGACCGTCAGCGGTTCGGACTGCTGCCCGCCGACTTCCAGCCGGTAGCCGCTCCCCGGCTTGACTTCGCGGAAGAGGACGCCGCCGAGAGAGTCGGCGTCCTTCGAGGCGACCACGTCGCCGGACCCGTCGCGCAGCGTCACCGAGGCGCCGCCCGGCACGCCGGTCGCATACACCTGTTCGACCGAGCCGGAAGCTTCAAAGGCCGGCGCCGCAGGTGCGACGCCGGCCCAGGAGGCACATGAAAAAAGGAGGAGCAGAACCGACGCGGCCACCGACAATCCCACCGTTCGCCGCGCACGTCTCCAGATGTTGGAAGTTCCCGCTCCCCCCATGTCGGGGGAATTACTACCACAAATTTAGTAGTTGAAACAAGGAATTTTTGCGAGGGCCCATTCGGACCCGCGCACGCTCCGCGAGCGATCAGCGAACGATCGAGACGGCTCCGTTGGCGATGTTGTAGACGCCGGCGACCACCTGGATCGACCCGGACTGCACCGCCGGAGCGATGATCGGGCCGCGGCGGGCGAGGTCCTGCGCCTGGGCAATCGCGTTGGCGGGGACGCAGCGCGCGAGCGTCCGTTCATCCGCGGGCAGCGACTTCACCGTCGGCAGCAACGGGTCGAGGACCTCGCCGATCGCGCCATATTTCGAGCTCGGGTAGGTCTTGCCTTCGGTGACCGCGGCGATCGCCGACTTGATCGCGCCGCAATCGCTGTGGCCGAGCACCATCACCACCTTCACGCCGAGGACCGCGACCCCATACTCGGTGCTGCCGAGCGTGCCGGTGTCGATGCTGTTGCCCGCGATCCGCGAGACGAAGATGTTCCCGCGTTCGACGTCGAAGACCAGCTCCGGCGAGATCCGCGAGTCGGCGCAGGTGATGATCGCCGCGAACGGTTTCTGTTCCGACGCCCGCCTCTCTCCCACCGGCGAGTAGTCCCGCAGCGAAAGCTTCCCGCGCCGGTAACGCGTGTTCCCGGCCTGGAGGATGCGCAGCGCTTCGGCAGGCGTCTGGGGGTGCGGAGCTTTCCCGCCCGTCGGCGCCGCCAACGCCTCCACCGCCCCGGCCCCCCCGAGCGCCGCCGCCCCGGTCGCGGCGCCCAGACCTCCGATGAACTTCCGTCGCGAAAGAAAGGAACCTTTGTTCATGCAGGCAGTCTAGGTTTGCCGCGCGGACGTAACTGGTGCGCCCGGGGCAAAGGGACGCAAGGGCTTGAGGCGAGCGCGGCCGTCTCGGCCACGGCCCGGGCATGCTGTGGCCGTGGCCGAGACGGCCGGGGTATGGAGGGTGAGGAGGAAGTGCGCCGCCGTCCCGGGTGACGTGCGGGAGATGTCGGGAAGTCCACGCTTCCGTGCGTGTCGCACAACACCGACCTATGTGCGCGGCAGGTTGACCCCCCTACAGGGGGTGGATCTGCCCCGCCCATCTCCGTGCCGCACATTGGTG
>JAFDWG010000065.1 GCA_018268605.1 Actinomycetota bacterium
TTTTCCCTCCCTGTACGGGTCGGTTTTCGCGCCGCCAACCTCGCGGCACCGTCAGATGCCGAAAGAACCCGTGACCGGAGAGAAAGGTGCGGTGACTACTCGGACTTCGACTCGAGCTCGCGTCGACGGGCCTCTTCGATGGCTCGTTCGGCGTCGCTCAAGGGGTGCCAGCCATCGGTCTCGACCGGCTTGTGTTCGAGGTTCTTGTAGACGTTGAAGAAGTGCTCGATTTCCTGCTGGAGCTGATCGGGCACGTCCTCGAGGCCGTCGATGTGGGACCAGCGCGGGTCGCGGACCGGCACGCAGATCACCTTGTCGTCGGCCCCTTTCTCGTCGCGCATCTTGAACAGCGCGACCGGCTTCACCGGCGTGACGCAGCCTGGGAAGGTCGGCTCGGAGCCGACCACGAGGCAGTCGAGCGGGTCGCCGTCCTCGCCGAGATGGCCGGGCAGGAAGCCGTAATCCGTCGGGTAGACGGTCGAGCCGGAAAGGAAGCGGTCGAAGACCACCCGGTCCAGCCCCTCGTCGTACTCGTACTTGTTGCGGCTCCCCTTCGGGATCTCGATGAAGGCGAGTAGCTGGTTCTGCTTTACGGGCTCGTTCAAGTGGTGAGTTCCAGGGACTTCGGGGAAGAGGGCACAGCGGGGGGCGGCGAAGAATATGCGAGCGCGCCGCCCGAGCACGTTCTGCCTCGTCCCGACCCCCCGAACGTCGCGCGCCAAGTAGCTTTGCGGAGGGGTGGGGCGTCCGGCGTCGGGATGCTCCGCCTTCGTAGTCTCTGCTCATGCGCCTTACCATCCCGCTCGCCGCGATCGCCGCCCTCGGGCTCTTTCTGGCCGGCTGTGGTGGCAGCGAAGACGTGCATGAATCGCTGGCGGGCACCCCGGCGGCGATCAACGTCGTGAAAGACGTCGAAGCGATGGCGCGTGCGTGCAAGAAACCGAGCAGGAAGTCCCACCAGGCGGGCGTGAAGGGCTACACGGACCTTGCCCGAGTCACCTCGATCCACCCGGAAGCCACCTTCGGTCCCGGCGAAGCCGAAGTCACGATGCGCCAGCTCCTCCATCGCGCGGTGGAGAAAACCGGCCACTGCATCGACGTCAGCGTCGATGCGAGTGGCCGGTACCACGTGGACTGAGGATCACCGGCCCGGAGCATCGAATTCCTATTTGACCCGCGTGAGAGCCTTGGGCCATGCGCCGTTCGCGCTTCGCGCTCGCGGCAGGTCGGCGAGCGAAGTGGGTCGTCTTCGTCCTCTGGTTCCTGGTGATCTTCGTCGCCGCCGGGCCCGCGGACCTGCCTGGAAAGTTCGAAGAAGCGGAATCGAACGAGGCCACCTCCTACCTGCCGTCCTCGGCGGAATCGACGAAGGCACTGGCCGCCACCGAAGAACTGCAGGACGGTGAAATCGCGCCCGCCGTGGTGGTCTTCCGTCGCGAGGAGGGCCTGACGCCGGCCGACTTCAAGGAGATCGAAGCCGACGTCGCCCAGATGACCTCGAAGCGCTTCGAAGGCGTGGTCGCGGACGGCGAAACGGCGGCCTCGGGCGGCAAACCGGGCGGCGAGGAGAAAGAAGTCGCGGCGGGGGGCGGGGCGCCTGGGTGCGGTGGTCCGACCACCGCCGTCCCCGGCCAACCGCCCGGCTACGCGCCCTTCGTCGGTCCGATCTGCTCCCAGGACGGCAAGGCGGCGATCGTGATCGCCTACATCAACGCCGAAGGCGAGGGCAGCCGGATCGTCGACCCGGTGAAGTTCTGGCGCGAGGCCATCGCCCACCCGAGCGACGGCCTCAACGCCAAGGTCACCGGCGGGGCGGGCTTCTCGGCCGACGCGATCGAAGTCTTCGAAGGGATCAACGGGACGCTGCTGCTGGCGGCGCTGGCCCTGGTGGTCTTCCTGCTGATCGTCATCTACGCTCACCGATGTTCCTCTTCATCCCGCTGGTCGCGGTCGTCTTCGCCGAGGTGCTGTCGCGTTCGATCGGCTACGGCGTGACCGAGCTGGGCGTCACCGTGAACGGGCAGGCGAGCTCGATCATGTCGGTCTTGGTGCTCGGCGCCGGCACCGACTACGCGCTGCTCCTGGTCGCCCGTTACCGCGAGGAGCTCCACCACACCAGCGACAAGCACAAGGCGATGAGCACCGCGCTCGAATCGGCCGGGCCGGCGATCCTCGCCTCGGCCGCGACGGTGGTCGCGGCACTCCTCTGCCTGATGATCGCCAAGGTCAACGGCACGTCGGGCCTCGGGCCGATCGCGGCGATCGGCATCGCCTGCGCGGCGCTCTCGGGGCTGACCCTCCTCCCCGCCCTCCTGACGATCTTCGGCCGCCGCGCCTTCTGGCCGTTCGTCCCTCACACGGAGGAGACCGTGCCGAGCGCGTCGTCGACCTCCGGGCGTGCGCGCCGGACGATCGTCGAGGGCCCCGGATTCGGGGCGTTCGTCCGCGTCTTCCTCGCCTGCCTCGTGGTCCTGATCTTATTGCCGCTGGTGCTTCTGAACTGGGTGCTGCGGGTGCTCAGCGGGAGGCGCATCCCGTCGCTGATCGTCGGCCCCCTCGACCGCGCCGTTTTCACCCCTTACGAGATCCGCCGCCATTCGCGCGAGCACGCCAGCGACGCGACGCACGGGGTCTGGGCGAGGGTCGGCAGGCGGATCTCGGCCTCGCCACGGCGGATCATGTTCGGGACCGTGGGCGTGCTGCTGGTCTGCTGTGTCGGCTTCGCCTCCTTCTCCACCGACCTGACCAGCGAAGACACCTATCGCTCGGAAGTCGAATCGGTGGAAGGCCAGCACCTGCTCGACCAGAGCTTCCCGTCCGGGACCACCGCGCCGACCGACATCGTCGTCCCCGACCCGGCCGACGTCGGCCCGGTGAGCACCGCGGTCGAAGGGGTGGAAGGCGTCGAGGCCGTCTCGCCGCCCGTCGCCGAAGGCCCGCCAGGGACGTTGGTCCAGGCGACCCTGGAACCGAACCCCTACTCGACCGAAGCCTTCGACCTGGTCGAACCGATGCGCGAAGCGGCCCACCGGGTGTCCGAGGACGTGCTGATCGGCGGCCCGACCGCGGTCGAATTCGACGTCCGCGACGCGGCGAGCTGGGACTCGAAGGTGATCCCCCCGTTGATCCTGCTCGTCGTCTTCCTCATCCTGCTCGGCCTGCTGCGGGCGGTGGTCGCGCCGTTGGTCCTGATCGCCACCGTGATCCTCAGCTTCCTCGCCGCCCTCGGCGTCGGCTACCTCGTCTTCGACGTGATCTTCGGCTTCCCCGGCTCCGACCCCTCGCTGCCCCTCTTCGCCTTCGTCTTCCTCGTCGCCCTCGGCGTCGACTACAACATCTTCCTCATCGCCCGGGCCCGCGAGGAGACCGAGAAGCACGGCGCCGAACAAGGCATCCTGCGCGCCCTGGCGGTCACCGGCGGCGTCATCTCGAGCGCCGGCATCGTCCTCGCCGGCACCTTCTCCGTGCTCGCCGTCCTCCCCCTGACCTTCCTCACCGAGCTCGGCTTCGTCGTCGCCTTCGGCGTCCTGCTCGACACCTTCCTGGTCCGCAGCGTCCTCGTCCCCTCGATCGCCCTCACCCTCGGCGACCGCCTCTGGTGGCCATCGGGCCTCAGTCGAGGCCGAGGAGTGCAGCCGCGTCCCGAACCAGAGGATCGTCGATCCGCAGCTCCGCCTCTTCCTTGACCTCCAGCGCCGACGCGGCGCGGTCGAAGAGCGTCAGGTTGATCCAGCGCGCCTCCAGCGTCGACCACCAGCGCAGCGCCGCGACATCGCCTCGTCGGCCGGCGCGAGCTCGGCGAGGGCGAGCGGCCGGCCTTGGCGCTCGAGCATCGAAGTCAGGAGCGAGCCGGTGCCGCGAAAGACCGCCAGCGCCTCCGCCACCGCGGAAATGGCATCCTCGGCGACGTAGAGGCATCCGTAGAGATCGGGGTTGTCATGCCGCCCGTAGCTCTGCCGGGAGCGTGGGAACCACAGCGCTCCCCCGGCCTCGTCGGGGGCGGCGCTTCTATCGAACGGCAGCGTGCGCCAAAGCCTCACGCATAGCCACCGGCACGCTCGTCGGCGATCGCGGCGAGCAGCTCCTGGCTCCGACCATGCCGCACGAGGTCGATCGGTCGCCGATCGCCGAGTCGCGGGTTCACCCCCAGGAGCCACCGCTCGGCGGCGTCCGCGGGATGGAGACGCAGCAGGCTCGACAACACCAGCTCGAGGAGATCGACCTTCTCCGCGTTGACGAGGTCTATACCCCCGCCCTTCCGCCACCGGGTCACCTGTGCCGGGCTGACGCCGAGCAACTCCGCGACCCTTCGCTGTGAGCCGAGGTCTTCACTGAGTGCGCTGATCTTGGTCGCAATGGCCACCGGCATGCCCTGAATTTGGCGCAACACTTTCCGTTGCGCCACAGCCGCGGAGGTCCTCAGCGGACCACCCGGTGGCGCAGGTAGACGACGCCTGAGTCGAAGGTTCGGGTCTCGAGCAGCTCAAGGTCGACCCGCTGCTCGGCCTGCGCAAAGAAGGGGATGCCACCGCCGACCAACACCGGATACACCTTGGCCCGGTACTCGTCGATCAGACCCGCCTCCGCGATCGTGACGGCGAGCCCCGCTCCGCCGATCGCGATGTTGCCCTCCCCGGGCTCGGCCCGCAACCGCTCGATCTCCTCCGTCACGCTGCCGGTGGCCAGACGGGCATTGCCCTCCACCTCGGTCAGGGTGGTCGAGAACACGACCTTCGGGAGCGGATTCCAAAGCGATATCCACTCGCGTTTGTCGTCGTCGAGCGCATGGTCATCGGCGACGGTCTCCCAATAGAGCATCGCTTCATACAGCCGCCGCCCCATCAGATGCACCCCCACCTCGCGAATCTGGTCGATCGCGAACCGAAACAGCCCGTCGTCGGGCGCCGTCCATTGGAAGCCGCCGTCGGGCCCGACGATGTAGCCATCGAGCGAAACCCCCATCGAATAGGTCACCCTGCGCATCCCAGTCCTCCTCGCGATCGGTCCCTCTGAACAGTGCCATTGTTGACCGTTGACGGGGTTGACGGTAGTCTAGGTCCTCGATGGCAGCGAATTCGGCCCTCCTTGACCGCACCGTCGAAGAGTTCCGGCGGACCCTTACCGAGATCGGCGGGCGGCCGAGCTCGCCTGACGATGCCGAGGCCCTTGGCCGCCGAGCGGCGCTGGTCGTGCTCGCGGGCGGCGCCTGGGAACGCGCCCTCGGCGAGTTGCTCACCAGCGCCGAAGCGCGCGTTCTGCTCGGCGGGGTCAGTCGCGAGGCGCTGCGGAAGCGGGTGCTCAGCGGCTCGGTGCTCGCGCTGCGCGACGAGGCCGGGCTGATCCGTTATCCACGCTGGCAATTCGATGCCGCAAACAGTGCCCCGTTCGGGGCGATCAAGCGGCTCAACGGAATCTTCGGCGAGGCCGGACTGGACCCATGGACTCTGGCCTCCTTCGCCACCTCCCCTCAGCCTGAGCTCGATGGCCGGACGCCGATCGAAGCTTTCGCCGACGTGGATCTCGAGCCCCTGCTTCTCGCGGCCCGGCGGACCGTTGCCGACCTGATGCGTTGAGCCCGCGAGGCCTACCTCGTCCGCCGACCGACCTTCCCGAGCTACCCATCACGACACTCGGAGCCAACCCGCTCTGGCGGATCCACCCGGGCGATGTATCCCTTTGGTTCTTCGACACCAGCGCTGACGGCAGATTCAACCTAGGAGATTCCGGGACCTGTTATCTCGCCGAAGAGCCGATCGGAGCATTCGTCGAGAAGTTCGGGCGCTTGCTGCGACCGGGCGGCGTGATCCCCGAGCCACTGGTCGACGGGCAGCGGCTCTCCAGGTTGCGACAACCGAAGGTGAGCCTCGTCGACCTGACCGATCCAAGGGTCCTCGGTCTCGTCGGGCTCACCGGGGAGATCCACACCACGACCGATTACCGCCTGACCCAGGCCTGGGCGCGGACATTGCGCGACGCGGGCTTCGCCGGCATCCGTTACAAGGCCCGCCACGACCCACGTGGACAGCTGATATCGATCGCCCTCTTCGGCTCAGCCAGACCGCCGCGGAGCCCAGCGAAAACGACCTCCATCCCGGTCGATCTGATCCACGATGCCTCAACTACCTTCGCGATCACCATCCTCCCCCGCCGTCACTCGAGAGATCCCTAGAACGAAAAAGACCGCCTCGCGGGCGGCCGTTTCGCTCTACATCTGGAGTACCGCTACGGGGATTCGAACCCCGGTTTCCGGACTGAGAATCCGGCGTCCTAGTCCCCTAGACGATAGCGGCGAGGGAGCAGCAGTTTAGCGAGAGCGGCGGGAGAGGAGCGTGCCGTGGGTCACGGACCGGTTTTGGGGCGCTTACCGGTAGATTGGATGGTCTTGCGGCTGTGGCGGAACTGGTAGACGCGCACGGTTCAGGTCCGTGTGGGCTAGCGCCCGTGAAGGTTCGACTCCTTTCAGCCGCACTCGTGCCTCTCGGCGGCCCGCCTTTCGGGCGGGCTACGCCGGGTCGGCCACGGTCGCGGCGGCGCGGCGAGCCCGGCCGGCGTTGGTGTCGATCGCTTCGGCGAAGGTCGGCCAAAGGTCGCGCGGGAGGTCGTGGCCCATGCCGTCGATCATCATCAGGCGGGCGCCGGAGATCGCCTTCGCGGTCGCGCGGCCGCCGGAAGGTTTGACGAGCGGGTCCCGGGTGCCGTGAATGACGGCGGTCGGAACCTGGACGCGGTGGAGCTGCTTGGTGCGGTCACCGGAGGCGATGATCGCATGCAGTTGGCGCATCACCCCGGCGGCCGAGTGACCGCGGTCGTAAGACAGCGCCGCCATCTCGCGCACCATGTCTTCTTCGAAGGGGAAGCCGGGCGAGCCGATGACCTTGAAGGTGCGCACGGCGCGTTCGATGACCTGGGCTCGTCCCTTGGGCGGATTGCCGAGCAGGATGCCGAAGGTTTTGAGGCTTGGCTGGCCGCTGCGACGGTTGCCGGTGGTCGACATGATCGACACCATCGAGTGCAGGCGCCGCGGGTGGTCGATCGCCATCTGCTGGACGATCATGCCGCCCATCGAGGCGCCGACCACGTGGGCCTGGTCGATCCCGAGATGGTCGAGGAGGCCGACCGCGTCGCTTGCCATGTCGCGCAGCAGGTAGGGCGCCGTGGCACGCCGCCCGATCAGCAGGTCAGCCCTGCTCGGGATGCCCGCCCAGTCGAGCTTGGTGGAGCGCCCGATGTCACGGTTATCGAAGCGGATGACGCGGTAGCCGCGCTCGGCCATCAGGCGACAGAGGCCCTCCTGCCAGGCGATCATCTGCGTCGCCAGGCCCATCACCAGGAGGAGCGGTTCGCCACTGGGGTCGCCCATCTCCTGGTAGCAGAGCTCGAGCCCGTTGGCGGGCGCGATCTGCTCTTCACCGAACGAATACATTCGCGGGATTCTACCGAGGACTGGCCGGCCGGCCAAAGCCTCCCTGCGGTAGAAGGTCACACATGAAGACGGCGATCATCTCCGACCTGCACCTGGGCGTCACGAGCGGCGGCGACGTACTGCGGGACCCCGAGATCCGCGCGGTTCTGCTCGAGGAGCTGCGCGGGGCCGAGCGCCTCGTCCTCCTCGGCGACATCGTCGAGCTGCGGGAGCGCCCGGTCGGCGCCGCCCTGGAGCACGCCCTCCCCTTCTTCACCGAGCTGGGCGCCGCGGTCGGCGACATCGAGATCATCCTCACCCCCGGCAACCACGACGCGCGCTTCGCCGAACCACTGCTCGACCGCCTCTCGCTCGAAGGCGCGCCGCTGCCACTGGACGCGACCGAAGGCCCCACCCCGGGCCCGACCGCGGCGATCGCCGCCGCCCTCTCCCCCGCCCGCCTGCGGATCGCCTACCCCGGCGTCTGGCTGCGTGACGACGTCTACGCGACACACGGCCACTACATGGATCTGCACCTGCGGCTCCCCCGCGCGGAGTGCGTGATCCTGGCGGGCGTGAGCCGCATCAGCGGCCCGCTGCTCCCCGATCGCGCCATCCCGGCCGACTACGAGCGCATCGTCCGCCCCCTCTACGGCCTCGCCTTCGGAGCGGCGCAGGGACGAGCGCGTCGGCTGAAGGCCGAGCTCGGCCCCTCCGAGGCGGCCTGGGAGCTGATCGCCGCGGACCGTCCCGACCGCTCGCGGACGCGCCGCCTGAAGGCACGCGCCGCCCGCGCTGCCTTCCCCCTCGCCGTCTCCGCCGTCAACCGCCTCTTCCGCGCCGACTTCGAATCGGAGATCTCCGGCGAGATGATCTTCCGCACCGGGGTCGAGGGCGCGGCGGAGCTGGCACGCCGCCTCGGCGTCGACGGCGGCCACGTGATCACCGGCCACACCCACCGCGGCGGCCCGCGCGAGGACGAAGCCTCCTGGCCCCTGCCCGGCGGCGGCCAGTTGCACAACACCGGCAACTGGGTCTTCTCCACCCCGCTCCACAACCCCGGGCGCCCGCCGAACTCCTACTGGCCTGGGACGGTCACCTGGCTGGAGGACTCCGGACCGCCGCACCAGGTGGAGCTGCTCCGCGACCGCGAGCACCACGACATGGTCGAGCTCGCCGCCCGCGCCCGCGGCCTCGATGTAATGCCGACCTGAGGCGGCGTGGGCCAGCCTCGCAAGGACGCAGGGAAGCGAGGCGAGAGGAGCGCACTCAGGTGCGTGACCCGAGGTGAGCGACCGAGGACACCGCGAGGCGCCCCCACGCCGCCTCAGGTGAGCCAGTCGGCGATGATGGCGCCGATTTCCGGGCCCGCGTCCTCCTGGAGGAAATGGCCGGCGTCGGCGATCGGGATCGGCGGCGGGAAGTTCAACTGGGAGGCGACCCGTTCGCCGGTCGAGAAGGGCAACACAGGGTCGTCCTCGCCCCAGAGGACGAGGGTCGGGCGCTCGTCCTCGCGAAGGGCGTCGGCCACGCGTTTGCCCTCAGCCGCGCCGGGCGCGTCGGGCTCGGTCGGGAGGATCAGCGGGAAGGCTCGCGCGCCGGCCTTTGAGGCGGCGTCCACATACGGAGCCTCGTAGGCGGCGATCACCTCGGCGCCCGGGTCGTGCTTACAACCGCCCCGCACCAGCATCCCCACCGGTACCTCCTCGGCGGTGCGGACGAACTCCCGGAAGGCGAGCCAGGTCTCGCTCATCCGTTGGTGTCCGGTGAAGGGACCGGTCTCCATGATCACGAGGCGGTCGAAGCGATCGGCGTGCTCGACCGCCAGCCGCAGCCCGATCGGCCCGCCCCAGTCGTGGACGACCGCGGTCGCCCCCCGCACGTCCAGGCGCCCCAGCAGCTCCGCCATCAGCTCGACGTGGCGGTCGTAGGTGTAGAAGCCGACGTCGGTCGGCTTGTCGGAGCGGCCGAAGCCGACGAAGTCCGGGGCTATGCAACGGAAGCCGGCGTCCCGGACCGGCGGGATCACCTTGCGCCAGAGGAACGACCAGGTCGGCTCGCCATGGAAGAAGACCACCGGCGGCCCCTCCCCCTCGTCGACGTAAGCGAGCCGCAGCCCGTCCACCTCCTCGTAGTGGGCGTCGAAGGGGTAGTCGGGCAACCCGACCAGGCGCTCCTCCGGCGTCCGTGAGACCCCCGCCTTCACGTCCATGCAGCGAGCCTAACCGCCATGCCCCGCGCCGGCTACCCCTGGTCCGGAGCCACTCGGCGAAAGGGAAAAGCTGTCGGGTGATCGGCTTTCCCTACTTTGTCGCTCGACAATGTGCTACGGTGCTGCGCCGGTCCATTGCTTAGTTAGTTAGTCGAAAAAGGAAGGAACAACCTAGATGCGGAACGCTCGCACCACCCGGCGGCGCAGCGTGACGGTAGGCCTGACGGCCGCCCTCACCCTGTTGGTCGCACTGATCGTTGCCGGCTGCGGTGGCGGTGGCAGCAGCTCCTCCGGCAGCACTTCCGGCGGCGGCGAAGAATCGAGCGGAGGCTCCTCGGGAGGCGCCAAGCTCAGCGTGGTCGGCTACTCGACCCCTGAATCGGTCTACGCCGAAGCCCTCGAGCCCGCCTTCGAGAAAACCTCGGAAGGCAACGGCGTCAGCTTCAGCAACTCGTTCGGGGCGTCCGGTGACCAGAGTCGCGCGGTGGCCGCGGGCCAGCCCGCCTCGGTCGTCCATTTCTCGGTCAGCTCCGACATGGAACGGCTGGTCGAAGAAGGGGAAATCGTCTCCAAAGCCTGGGAAAAAGAGCCCTACGGCGGCTACGCGACCAACTCGGTCGTCGTGATCCTGGTAGAAAAAGGCAACCCGCTCGGCATCAAATCCTTCAAGGATCTGGAGGAAAACGAAGAAGCCGAAGTGATCACGCCGAACCCGTTCAGCTCCGGCTCGGCCCGCTGGAACATCATGGCCGTCTACGGCTCGGCGATCGAAGAAGGCGCCGATGAAGCCGAAGCACTCGAAGCGGTGAAGACGGTGCTCGAAAAGACCGCCGCCCAGCCGGGCAGCGGTCGCGACGCCTTCTCCGCCTTCTCTCAGGGCGAGGGCAACGTGCTCCTCACCTACGAGAACGAAGCGATCAAGGCCGAAAAGGAAGGCGAAGACGTCGAATACGTCATCCCGCCCTACACGATCCAGATCGAAACCCCGATCGCCGTCACCGAGGAAGCTCCCGAGCCGGCGGCCGAAGACTTCCTGAAATGGATGTGGTCGGACGAAGGCCAGGAAATCTGGGCGGAAAACGGCTACCGGCCGGTCAACCCGAAACTGGTCGATCCGAAAGAGTTCCCGGCGCCCGAAAAAGGCCTCTTCAAGATCGCCAAATTCGGTGGCTGGGGCAAAGTGAAGGACGAATTCTTCGACGAAGAAGAAGGGTCCGTCGCCAAGATCGAGCAGGAACTCGGCGTCTCCACCTCCGGCTGATCGATGGAGGCCCACGCCGCCAAAGCACCAGTGGCACCGCCCCGGGCACGGCACTTCCGCCTGTCCGGGGTGGGCGCGGGCCTCGGCCGGGGCTACGTGGTCCTCTGGCTGAGCCTGATCGTCCTGCTGCCCCTGGCGGCGATGACCGACAAATCGCTCAGCGAAGGGGTCGGCCAGTTCTGGGAACAGGTCACCTCCTCGGCGGCGCTCGACTCGCTGAAACTGATCCTGATCTGCTCGTTGATCGTCGTCGCGATCAACGCCGTCTTCGGCACGATCGTCGCCTGGCTCCTCGTCCGTGACAACTTCCCTGGCAAGGCGATCGTCAACGCGATCATCGACCTGCCCTTCGCGCTGCCGACGATCGTCGCCAGCCTCATCCTGATCCAGCTCTGGGGCAAGAACTCACCCGTAGGGATCGACTTCGCACTGACGCGCATGGCGATCGTCGTCGCCCTCTGCTTCGTCACCCTCCCCTTCGTGGTCCGCGCGGTGCAGCCGCTGCTGATCGAGATGGACCGCGACATGGAGGAGGCGGCCGCCTCGCTCGGCGCCGGGGGCTCCACCATCTTCCGCCGCATCATCTTCCCCAACCTCCTCCCCGGCCTCGCCGCCGGCGTCGCCCTGGCGTTCGCCCGGGCGCTCGGCGAGTACGGCTCGGTGCTGCTCTTCGCGGGTGGCAAATCCGACACCACCGTCACCTCGATCCTGATCGGCCAGAAGATCGAACAGGGCAACGAAGTCGGCGCCGCTGCGCTCTCGATCGTGCT
>JAFDWG010000066.1 GCA_018268605.1 Actinomycetota bacterium
CGAACGGTTCCGGGTCGAGCGGGAAGCGCGACTGCAGTAGGTTCATCAGCCGCTTGTCGGTCTCGTCGAGCGGGATCGCCGAGCCGTCCTTGCGCGAGCGCGCCTTCGACTTAGGTGCTTTCGCTGACGTCTTTACCGAAGCCAACCTGCGGCCTCCTTCGCGTAGTAGGTGATGATCGCGTCGGCGCCGGCCCGGCGCAGCCCGGTCAGCGTCTCGAGGACTGCCTCGCGCTCGTCGAGCCACCCGTTCAAGGCGGCGGCTTTCAGCGCCGAGTACTCGCCCGACACATGGTAGGTGGCGACGGGCGCTCCGGTCGCCTCCTTGACGCGGCGGATGATGTCCATGTAAGGGGTGGCGGGCTTGACCATCAGCATGTCGGCGCCCTCCTCGAGGTCCAGTTCGGCCTCGCGCACGCCTTCGGTGCCGTTGGACGGGTCCATCTGGTACCCGCGCCGATCGCCGAAGCCGGGCGTCGACTCGGCGGCGTCGCGGAAGGGCCCGTAGAACGCCGAGGCGTACTTGGCGCTGTAGGCGATGATCGGGACGTCCGGGTGGCCCTCCTCATCCATCTGGAAGCGCATCGCGCCGACCCGGCCGTCCATCATGTCGCTCGGCGCGACCGCGTCGGCGCCCGCGTCGGCGTGGGAGATCGCGGTTTTCGCGATCAGCTCGACGCTGAGGTCGTTCTGGATGTTGCCGTCGGCGTCGGGGATGCCGCAGTGGCCGTGGTCGGTGTACTCGCAGAGGCAGACGTCGGTGATCACGGTGAGGTCGGGGTGGGCGTCCTTCAGCGCACGGACCGCCATCTGCACGATCCCCTCGTCGTCGTAGGCGCCGGAGCCGACCTCGTCCTTGTCGGCCGGGATCCCGAACAGCAGCATCGACCCGATCCCCGCCTCGATCACCTCGCCGGCGTGCTCGACCAGGTTGTTGATCGAGTAGCGCGAGACGCCCGGCATCGAGGGGATCTCCTCGCTGATGCTCTCGCCGGCGATCACGAAGGCGGGCTGGATCAGGTGGGCCGGGGTCAGCTCGGTCTCTCTGACGAGGGAGCGGAAAGTGTCGGTGCTGCGCAGGCGGCGCAGGCGGGTGGCGGGAAACGGCATCGGGTCTCAGTGTACGGAAGGTGCGGGGTATCCCTGCCCGGACAGGCCTGGCTTCGCCGGCTTTGAGCGTCCCGGCAGCGATACCCCGCACCTTCCTCTCGGGCCGTTACGTTTCTCTCCGTGCTGGCCAGAGGTTTGGTGAAGCGGTTTGGGGATCGGGAGGCGCTCAGAGGGGTGAGCTTCGAGGCCGAGCCTGGGGAGCTCGTGGCGGTGATCGGTCCGAACGGGGCCGGGAAGACGACCCTGCTCTCCATCCTTGCCGGCATTCAGGCGGCGGATGGCGGCGAGGTTCAGACGGGGGACGGGGCTGTGGGGTGGGTGCCGCAGCAAGCCGCGCTCTATCGACGGCTGACGGTGGAGGAGAACCTCCTGCTCTTCGCGCGGCTGGAGAAGCATGAGGATCCGCAAGCCTCGGTGGAGGAGATGCTCGAGCTGACCGGGCTCGGGGAGCGGCGGGGGGAGATCGTCGCCCGGCTCTCGGGTGGCAACCAGCAGCGGATCAACATCGCGATCGGGCTGCTCTCGCGGCCCGGTGTGCTGCTGCTGGACGAGCCGAGCGTCGGGCTCGACCCGCGCCAGCGGGCGCGTCTCTGGGAGTTCGTCTCGGCGCTGGCCGGGCGCGGGACCAGCGTGATCTTCTCGACCCACGACATCCAGGAGGCCGAGCGCTACGGGGACCGGATGCTGGTCCTGGCCGACGGCGAGGCGCTCTTCGACGGACCGGCCGACGAGCTCCGCGAGGCGGTCCGCACCGAGGCGCCCGAGGCCGCCGACCGCGACTTCGAGACCGCTTTCGTCGCCTACCTCCAGCACCGGGGGCACTGAGCGCGTGCGCTGGCTGCTGCTCAAGGACCTGCAGATCCTGCGGCGCTCGCCGCTGCAGGCGGCGCTCCTGATCGTCTACCCGGTGCTGATCGCGATCCTCGTCGGCCTCGCCGTCTCACGCGGGCCGGAGAAGCCGCGGGTCGCGCTGCTGAACGAAGTGCCGCAGAACGCCCGGGTCAGCCTCAGCGGCAAGAAGCTCTCCTCGGCGAACGTCCAGCGGCGGATCTGCGGCAAGGTCGAATGCGTCCACGTCGACTCGCGCGACGAAGCGAGGGCGAAGGTCGAATCGGGCGACGTGCTCGCCGCGCTGATCCTTCCCGAAAACCTCGTCAACAAGATCAACTCGCTGTCCACCCTCTCCCCCGGCGTGCCGCATGTCGAAGTGCTGGTGAACGAATCGGACCCGTTGAAGGCGGGCATCGTCGACGACAAGATCGAAGCGCTGCTCGCCCAGGCGAACCTGACGCTGGCCAAACGGATCGCGGTCGAAGGCGGTCGCTATCTCAACCTGGTGATCAAGGGCGGGACCCTGCCGGTGCTCGGCGGCGGGGTCGACATCCTCGGCCTCGAGGCGAGCGCCCGCATCCTCGAAGCGATCGAACCTGCCCTCGAAGACGGCGCCCTCAGACAGGCTCTCTCCCAGGTCACCCAGTTCGCCGAGGAGGCGAGCGAAAACCTCGACATCGCCGGGCCGCTGATCCAGCGCCTCGCCCAGCCGATCGCGGTGAAGAAGGTCGCGGTCGGTGGGTCCTCGCCGCCGCTCGAAACCTTCGCGATCGCCGTCGCCGCGACCTTCACCCTAGCCTTCATCGCGGTGCTTCTGGTCGCCGGGTCGCTCGCCCTGGAGCGCGAGGAGAATGCCTTCCCGCGCCTGACCCGCGGCCTCGTCTCGAGCGAGGCGCTGCTCGGCGAGAAGGTCCTGCTCGGGGTCGTCGTCGGCCTGATCGTGACCCTTCTGATGCTCGCCGGACTGACCATCTTCGTGCCGCTGGAATGGGGACGGTTCGGCCTCTGGCTGGCGGCGATCGTGGTCGGCGGCGCCTCTCTCGCGGCGGCCGGCGCGGCGCTCGGCGCGGCGGCGCGTGAGGTCCGCGCCGTCTCCCTGCTCGCCTTCATGGTCACGCTGCCGGTCGCCTTCCTCTCCCTCGTCCCCTCGGGCACGGTCGGCACGGGCCTCTTCGAGGTGATCAAGGTCATCACCGCGCTCTTCCCGTTCAAGCCGACGCTGGACGCGATGACCTCGGCGCTCGAAGCCGGCAACGGCGGGATCGGCGGCCCGCTGCTGCACCTGGCGATCCTCGCGGTCGCCTACACCGCGATCGCCCGCGTGGCGCTGCGCCGCTTCGCCCGCGTCTAGTCGACCGGGCCCAGGGGCGGCAGCGGGCGCAGGCCGCCGCGTTCCACGTGATGGAGGACGAACTCGCGCACGCTCATCTCCGGGGCCAGGGACGCGCGGACGCGGTCGATCATCGCCGGGGTCGCCAGTTCGGGGAAGCTTCGCTCGACCGCGGGGATCGCGGCCAGGGCGACCGGCGAGCCGTCGACGAAGAGCGGCCCGTGGACGCCGATGAAGGCGTCGATCTCGCGCGGTCCCTCTCCCCCGATCTCGTACTCCGCGCTGAAGTCGGCGAGCTGCTCGAGCCGGTAGTTCTCCCCCTCGGTCGCCGCGAGCGCCTCGAGCTGCGCCTCGCTCGGGAAGACGAGGTGGACGCTCGCCACCGTCCCCGGGCTGGGAACCACCGCCGCCGGCACCGAGCCGTACCGGGTGACGTGGGCGGAGTAGACGACGTCCCAGCCGCGCAGCGCGACCCGCAGCACCGCGATCGGCTCCGGTGGTAGGTGGGCGAGCTTGCGGGTCAGCGCCTCCGGCGAGGCGTTCGAGCCGTAGGCGAGCAGCCCGCGGCGGCCGTCGATGTCGACCTCCTGGGGCGGCACCGACAGCGTCCGGCCTCCGATTTGGACGAAGGAGCCCGCGGGCGGGTCGTACGGATAGGCGAGCGCGCGACGGACCAGCTCATCGTCATCAGGCCGCCCACGCATCCTTCCGAGCTTAAGGGCCACATATGGCCCAAAAGCTCGGAAGGTCCCGGGGGACTAGGGTCGGCGCATGCGGCTGCTCTTCATCGGTGACGTGGTCGGCGGGCCCGGGCGGCGCGGGCTGCGCGAGACGATGCCGTCGCTGCGGGAGCGGTACTCGCCCGACCTGATCGTCGTCAACGGCGAGAACTCGGCGGGCGGGATGGGGGTCACCGAGCGCACCGCGAACGACATCTTCGACACCGGCGCCGCGGTGATCACGCTCGGCAACCACGCCTACCGCCACCGCGACGCCTACCCGTTCCTCGAACGTGCCGATCACGTGATCCGCCCGGCGAACTACCCGAGCGGCAACCCCGGCCGCGGCTACACCGTGGTCGAGGCCGGCGGGATGCGGGTCGGCGTGATCAACCTCAGCGGCGGGGTCGGGCTGAAGGTCGCGCGCTCGCCCTTCGACGCGGTCGACGCGATCCTCGACCGGATCGAGGCCGATGCGGTGATCGTCGACTTCCACGCCGAGGTGACGAGCGAGAAGGTGGCGATGGGCTGGTACCTCGACGGCCGCGTCGCCGCGGTCCTCGGCACCCACACCCACGTGCCGACCGCCGACGGCCGGGTGCTGCCGAAGGGGACCGCGTTCATCTCCGACGTCGGCATGACCGGGGCGCGCCAGGGCATCCTCGGGGTGCGGATCGAGGACGCGCTCGGCGCCCTGATCACCCAGATGCCGACCCGCTTCGAGACCGCCGACGAGGACGTGTGGTTGATGGGCGCCGTGGTCGACGTCAACCGGTCGGGACTGGCGGATTCGTTCGAGCAGGTGATGCTTCCCGCCGCGTCGCCCGCCGCCCCCTGACCCGTCGCACCAGGCCCGGGACCTCGTCTTCATCCGGCTCCCCGGTGCGCTCGAGCAACGCCAGCGCGACCAGCATCAAGGGGAAGAACCAGACGATGTAGAGGTAGAACCAGTGGTGAAGGGTGATCTGCACGCCGATCATCAGCGCCGCCGAGAAGGCGGCGACCTGCAGCAGCGTCTTCTTGCGGGGGACGAAGGCGAGGGCGATCGCCAGCACCCCGGTGGCGGCGAGGATCGCGACCCGCAGCGGTTCCAGCCATCCGACCTGTCCCCAGATCGAGAACGGCGAACTGCGACCGGCCTGGGCGGCGATGGTGCGTTCGTAGAAGACCTTGAGGCCGGGGTCGATCGCCGGCCAGAGCATGAAGATGACGGTGACGGCGGCGAAGCCTGCCGCGTAGAGGGCGAGCTTCCGAGGCTTCCACCCTTCGTACGTCAGCAGCATCGGGCCGAGCATCAGCGGCGTGAACTTGGCCCAGGTCGCGAGCCCGAGCGTCACCCCACGCCATAAGGGCTTGGCGAGGAGGACGAGCGTCGCCACCAGGAGCGCCGAGATCAGCGCATCGTTGGAGTCGGAGGAGAGGACGTAGGCGGTATAGGGGAACGAGGCCCAGCCGAAGGCGAGGATCGCGCCGAGCCGGCGCCCCGTCGGTCCTGGGCGGATCCGGATGCCGAGCACCAGCAGGAGGGCGAAGGTGACGAGGTCGAAGGTGATCGAGGCGCCGTGGGCGGCGGGCAGGTCGTCCCATTCGCCGGTGTAGGGCCAGATCACCTCGAAGGGCACGTAGGCGGCGTAGTTGACCGGCCCGTAGGTGTCGCCGGAGTGGATGTCTTCGGGCCAGTCGCCGTAGAGCGGTTCGCCGTGGACGATCTTGTGGGCGCCGGTGACCCCCGCGTAGCCGACGTCGATCGCCCCCGCGTCCGCCATGTTCAGGCCGACCCGGAACCCCATCAGGAAGAGCGCGGAGACCAGCAGCCACATCGTCGGCCAGGTCGGGCGCAGGCCCGCGCCCCGTCCGCGGAACCCGATCCACAGACATCGCGCCAAGAGGTAGACGAGCACCGGATAGGCGAGCGGGACCGAGACGCCGATTTCGCCGCGGTTGAAGAAGAAGTGGGAGACGCCGAAGCCGATCAGGACCAGGAGGTCGAGGTTGGCGATCCGTCGCAGGCGCCGCCAGTCGGTGAGCCCGATCAGGAACAAGAGGCAGAGCGGCACCCAGATGAAGGGCGAGTTCAGCGAGTGGGCGAACTCGCCCGAGTAGCCGCGGGCCATTTCCCAGGCGACCTGGTAGCCGGTCCAGGACTCCGTCACTTCGCCGGTCTTCGGGTCGACCATCACCAGGGCGACCTCGTGGTCGCCTTCGAACCAGCCGACTTCCCAGCGTTCGTTGTTGAACGTCGGGCTGGGGATCAGGTCCGGGTGGACGTGGGTCTCGGCCGTGACCTTCGGGTCGCGGGCGGCGGCCTGGGTCGCTTCGGCCGAGCTGATGCTGCCGGGCGGCGGCTGTTCCTTTTCGGCGGCGCCCGCCGGGGCAGACCCGAGCAGCGCGAGCGCGATCAGGAGCGCGACGAGCGCCCCCGCCCGCCGGGCCATCACTCGCCGCCCGCGGCGTTCGCGTGCGGCAGGCCGAAGTGCTCGAGGATCGCCGGGGTGACGTCGCGCAGCGCCCACTGCTCGCGCTCGTCTGCGGACTCGGGCCCGCAGCCGACGAAGACCAGCGGGCCGACGCTGTCCCCGGCGTGCAAGGCGCCATGGCTGCCGCCGCCGGCGTGGCTCTCCCCGCCCCAGTCGACCGCCTCGAAGCCCTCCTCCAGCGAGAGCACCCAGTCGCCCGAGTGCGGCGCGGTCAGCGCCGACCAGACGCGCTGCAGCGGATCGGGGTAGGCATCGCTGCGCAGCTTGCCGTCCTCGATCCGCGCCTCCAGGGTCGAGAGCTTCCCCTCCACCTCCCAGCGCCCGCCGCGCAGGTCGGCGACCTCGCCGCCGGGACGGAAGCGCAGCCGCTCGCCGCGGCGCTCGACGGTCGCCCACTCCTCGCCCGCCGCGGGCATCCCCGGCTCTGGTCGGTAGAGCGGCGCGCCCTCCTCGTCGAGCAGCCGGCAGACCAGGTCGACCCCCTCGATCTCGGTCAGCCTCTCCCCCACCGCGGCGGGATCGGCACGCTCGCCCTCACCAGGCAGCAGGTAGACGTGCGCCGCCCGGCTGGTCGGGCTGACCGCGAGCTGGGCCAGCTCCGGGCGCTCCTCGGAGGGCTGCAGGACGCGCCACTGCGCGCCCAGGATCTCGGCCAGCGGCAGGCCGCGCTCGACCGCGGTGTGTGCGTGATCGGCCACCAGGATCACCGCGTGCTCGTCGAGGAAGGGGTCCATTCCGCCCGCCTGCTCGACCAGTCGGCCGAAGCATTCGTCGGCCTTGGCGATCGACTCGATCGACTCGTCGGGTCCGTGGCGGTGCGAGTAGTTGTCGTTGTCGGGCAGCGAGAGGAGAAGGAAGTCGAAGCCATCGTCCTTCATCAGCTCGACCGCGCAGCAGGCGGCGTAGGGGTCACGGACACCGGGGATCGAGGTCGACTTGCAGGGGGTCTGGCGACTGGAGTAGAGGTCGCCGTAGAAGAGCTCGGCCGGGCCCCAGGTGTGGTGGCGGAACTTCAGTTTCGTCGCGTCGACCGCCCGCCGCAGGAGCCCGTCGAGCGAGACTTCGTGGCGGTGGCGCCCGCGGTAGATCAGGTAGGGCGTGCAGGCGGTGCGCTCCCCGGCGTCGTCGAGGCTCTCGAAGAGGGTGTCGATCTCCGGCGAGAGGTGCGCCAGGTTCATGTTGTAGACGAGGTCGTAGAGGGCGCGGAAGACGCCGAAGGCGCGGGTCGCCTCGAGCGAGGTCCCGTACTCGACGTAGCGCCGCTCGAGCCGGTGGTACCAGTTCATGCCGCTGATCCAGTGGCGCTCGGCGCCGACCCCGGTGACCATCTCGGCGCAGGCGACCGGGGTCACCGAGGGGAAGCTGGAGACGCAGTCCTCGATCAACACGCCGCGCTCGATCAGGGCACCGAAGTTCGGCGCCCGCCCCTCGTCGATCGCGCGCCGCAGCATGTCGGTGCGGAGCGAGTCGACGTAGGTGAGGATCAGCTTCTTCTTGCGGCGCTCGCCGGGCATCGCTGACTCAATCATCGTGGACGGCCGCGGTCGGCCACCGCAGGTTCGGTTAACGGAGGACGCGGAGGCCGGCGTGTTTGCGCTGCGCGCGGCGGCGGCGGCTGATGCCGAGCCAGATCAACGCGATGGCGACGACGATGATCGCGATCGGGACCAGCAGGGCGATCGCCAGGACCACCAGCGCGGCCAAGGCGACGATGAATCCCAGGGCTCCGGCGCCGCTGCCCTGGCGCCGCGAGGCGCCGAAGACGAGGTCGGAGATCACCAGGCAGGCACCGCCGCCGCCGACCGCCGCGACGATCCCGCCGACGACGCTGTCGAGGAGGAGGCCCGCGACGAAGCCGACGATCGCAGCCAGCAGGACCATCCGCCCGCGGGCCGAGCCGGTGGTGCCGGTGGTGCCGGCCAGCATGCCGATCGCGATGCCGACGCCGAGGTCTTTGAGCAGATCCACGGCCGTGAAACCTAACGGTGCGGGCACATCGGCGCCAATCCGGCACACTTCACGGATGACAGAGGTACCCCAGCCGCCGCACAAACGACGCGCCCACACCTCCACCCGGGACCTCGAGCGCTACGCCGGCCTCTTCGCCGAGCGGACGACGGTGATGCGCTCCTCGGCGATGCGCGACCTGATGGCGGTGACGGCGCGCCCGGAAGTGATCTCGCTGGCCGGCGGCCTCCCGGACACCTCGACCTTCCCGCCGGAGAGCCTCGCCGCGCAGATGAGCAAGATCGCTGCCGAGTCGGCGGCGGCGGCGCTCCAATACGGCCCGACCGAGGGCTTCGACGAGACCAAAGACTGCATCGTCGAGGTGATGGCGGCCGAGGGGATGCTGCCCGACCCCGACGACATCGTCATCACCACCGGCGGCCAGCAGGCGATCGACCTTGTCACCAAGACCCTGGTCGACCCGGGCGACGTGGTGATCTGCGAGGCGCCCACGTACCCGGGAGCGGTGCCTGTCTTCTGCAGCTACCAGGCCGACGTCCGCCAGATCGAGATGGACGAGGACGGCATGCGGATCGACCTGCTCGACGCGCTGCTCGAGGAGCTGCGGGCCGAAGGGCGCCGGCCGAAATTCATCTACACCGTGCCGAGCTTCCAGAACCCTGGCGGGGTCACACTCTCGCTCGAGCGGCGGGCGCGTCTGGTCGAGCTTGCGCGCCTGAACGAGATCCTCGTGATCGAGGACAACCCGTACGGTCTGCTCCGCTACGGCGGCGAGGCGCTGCCGCCGCTCTACCAGCTCGACGGCGGCGACTTCGTCATCTACCTGGGGACCTTCTCGAAGATCCTCTCCCCCGGCATCCGCCTCGGCTGGGTCGTGGCGCCGCCCCCGGTGCTGGAGAAAGTCGTACTGGGGAAGGGTGCGACCGACCTCTGCACCTCGACCCTCGCCCAGTTCTTCGTCCGTCAGTATTTCTCCGAAGGCGGCTGGAAGGACTACGTCGAAGACCTGGTCGGGCTCTACCGCGGCCGCCGCGACACGATGCTCGAGGCGCTCGCCGAGCACTTCCCGGCGGAGGCGACCTGGACCGAGCCCGAGGGCGGCCTCTTCATCTGGGCGACCCTGCCCTCCTACATCGACACCGGCGACCTCCTGGCCAAGGCCCTGCGCTCCGACGTCGCCTTCGTGCCCGGCCAGGCGGCCTACGTCGACGGCCGCGGCAAGAGCTCGATGCGCCTGAACTTCAGCGGCGTGAACGATGCCGAGATCCGCGAGGGCATCTCGCGCATCGGCCGAGTCATCAGGGAACAGGTCGAGCTTTACGAAAGCCTCTCCCCCCAGTCCTCCCCGGGCACGCCCGGACGCGAAGGGGAGGTGCCCGTTGATGGCGAAGCACCAAAGTCCGCCTCCGGCGACGATCGCGATCTGACTCCTTCGGCGCCGGAGGCGGACCAGCGTGCCACGGACGAGGGTGCGGAGGTGCTGCCCTTCCGCAAGGCCGCCGGCTGATGAAGGTCGTCGTCCTCAAGGGCGGCCGCTCCCTCGAGCGCGGCGTGTCACTCCGCTCCGGCGCCCGGGTCGAGGACGCGCTCGAACGACTCGGACACGAGGTGGTTCCGATCGACGTCGGCGCCGACCTCGTGAAACGCCTGCGGGCCGAGAAGCCGGATGTCGCCTTCGTCGCCATGCATGGCGTCGGCGGCGAGGACGGGACCGCGCAGGAGTTGCTCGAAATCCTCGGCATCCCCTTCACCGGGCCGGCGGCGGCGGCCTGCGCGCGCTCGATCGACAAGGTGATGGCGAAGGCGACGATGCGCGCCGCCGGCATTCCCACCCCCGAGTTCTTCGCCTTCACCCAGACCGCCTTCCGAGATCTCGGCGCGGCCGACGCGCTCACCGACCTCGAGGGCACCCTCGGCTTCCCGATCGTGGTCAAGCCGAGCCGCGGCGGCTCCTCCCTCGGCGTCAAGTTCGCCGCCTCCCCCGCCGAGGTGCCAGGCGCGCTGGTCGCCGCCTTCTCCTACGACGATCGCGTGATGCTGGAGCGCTTCGTCGAGGGACGCGAGGTCGCGGTCTCCGTCCTCGGCGGCGAGGCCCTGCCGATCGTCGAGGCGATCCCCGCCGAAGGCGACCCTTACGACTTCGAGGCCCGCTACGAGATCGGCCGCACCCATTTCGTCTGCCCCGCCGACCTCTCCCCCACCTCGCGCTCCGCGGTCACCGACGCCGCCCTCGCCACCTGCCTCGCCCTCGGCTGCGAGGGCTTCGCTCGCGTCGACCTGATCCTCGGCCACGACGGCCCTTGGGCCCTCGAGGTCAACGCGATCCCCGGCCTCACCGACACCAGCCTCCTCCCCCAGTCCGCCGAGGCCGCGGGGATGAGCTTCGAGGACCTGGTCGCGCGGATCCTCGATCTCGCGCTCTCGCCGAGCGCGGCATAGCCAACCGGAGCCAAGACTCCGGTTACTGATCGCCCGAGGCGAAGTCCTCAGGGGAAACTTCGTCGAGGAAGTCTTTGAATTTGTCGACTACCTCCTCGGTGTCCTCGACCTCGTGCTCGAACTCGATCGCCGACTCCTCGATGACCTCCTCGGCGGCGAAGATCGGGGCGGCGACGCGGACCGCCAGGGCGAGGGCGTCCGACGGGCGCGAGTCGATCTCGATCTCCGACCCCCCCACGCTGACCGTGATCGAGGCGTAGAAGGTGTTGTCGCGCAGTTCCGTGACCGCTACCCGCTCGCATTTCGCGTCGAGGTTCTCGAGCATGTCCGAGAGCAGGTCGTGGGTCATCGGCCGCGGCGTCGAGGCGCCCTGCAGCTTCATCAGGATCGCCGCCGCCTCGGGGTGCCCGATCCAGATCGGCAGGAACCGGTTCCCGTCGACCGTCTTCAACAAGACGATCGGCTGCTTGCCGACCATGTCGAAGCTCACGCCATAGATCTGCATCTGCTGCAAGGGGGTGCTCCCGCCGTACGTGGTCTGAACCGAAAAGTGTACGGGGCCGAGTGGGCGATCCTGGATTCGAACCAGGGACCTCGTCCTTATCAGAGACGCGCTCTAACCAACTGAGCTAATCGCCCGGGGACGGCGATGATAGCGACGCGCGGGCGAGTCGATCACTTG
>JAFDWG010000067.1 GCA_018268605.1 Actinomycetota bacterium
CACCGCACTCCCTCCGTCCTGGGCGTCTCATGGAGGTCACAGCCTGCCAGGACCTTCATGAGACGCCCAGGGCACCGCCCCTCGGACGGCCGCCACCTACGACCCCAGGCTCACGAGGACGGTCGCGAGCAGCGCCGTCACCAGCCCGACCTTCTGCGCCCCTGACCAGCGCTCACCGAGGACGACACGGGCGAGGATCACGGTGAAGCCCGGGTAGAGCGCGGTGAGGACGGCAACCACGGCAAGCTCGCCGTGGTGGTTGGCGACGATGAAGGAGAGGTTTGCGGCTCCGGCGAGGAGGCCCGCGGCGAGAAGCATCCCGAGGCTGCGGCGACGCTCGCCGAGCCGGATACCCCGGAGCGCGAGCAACGCCGGTCCCGCGGTCAGGAGCGTCGCCGTGCCCTCGGCGACCAGGAGGGGCCAGGCGCCGGCGCCTGAGCCGGCACGGTCGTAGCCGACGAACAGAAGGCCGAAGCCGATGCCGGCGAAAATTCCCCAGACCGCGCCGGAGCGGGCGGCGATGCCAAACGAGCCAGACCAGGAAACGAGGCCGATCGCCGGGATCGCGGCGACGATGCCGAAGGCCGCGAGGGCGGTCAGCGTGTCACCGGTCGCCAGGCCGACGACCACCGGAATCACCGCGGTGAGCAGCCCCGAAAGGGTCGCGACGACGCTCATCTCGCCGGCGCCGAGCCCGCGGTAGAGCGCGAAGGTGCCGCCCGCGGACCCGAGGCCGCTCGCCACGCCCCAGACGAGGATCTTGGCGCTCATGCCATCGCCGGGATAGAAGGCGACCGCGATGACCCCGACCAGGAGGCAGATCGACTGGGCCACGGCGGTGACGACGATCGGCGGCAGCCGGCGGCTGACGAGGCCGGCGAGGAAGTCGGAGCTGCCGTAGGTGGCGGCGGCGAGCAGGCCGAGGAGGACGGACACCGGCGGAACCTAACCGCCCGACGGGCGGCTAGGCCGGGAGGCCGACGCCGCGAAGGCGGCCGAGGAGGGAGCGGAGGTCGGCGCGCTCGGACCCGTCGAGGTCGGCGAGGATCTCGGCGTCGATCTCGGCCAGGAGCGCGTCGCTCTCGGCCAGCGCCGCGCGGCCGCCCTCGGTCAACTCGAGGATGCCGCGGCGGCGGTCCTCACGATCGCGGCGACGGGCGACCAGGTCCCGGTCCTCGAGGTCGTTGAGGAGGCAGACGAGGCTGGAGGCGTCCATGCAGAGGCTTTGCGCCAGCGCCTGTTGGCGGGCCGGGCCATGGTCGCGAAGGTAGGAGAGGGCGACAAGCTGGCGCTGGCGGAGCTCGCTCGGGCCGAGCGCCGCATCGAGGCGGGAGCGGACGAGACGGGCGACGCGAGCGATCAGAACCGAGGCGGGTAGCTCAATGGCAGGTTCGGTCGGAGTTTCAACCGTCATTCGCCAGTATGAGAGCACGATAAGGTTGATGTTTCATAAATGATTGGGGAAGAAAGGATCTACGTGTGCTGCAGTTCGTAGAACCCTCCCCTGAGCTGAAAGACGACCCCTGCGCGGAGCTTCGGGAACGCGGCCTCGACTGCACCGCAGAGGTCGAAGCGGCGCGCCAGAAGGCGCCCGAAAGCCGCACGATCTTCGTCAACGGGGCGCTCGCCGCCGGCCTCGCGTTGCTCGCCGCCGCGGCGGTCATCTGGGTCCCCTTCCTGGAGCCGATCCGCGATCGCTTCGCCAACACCGAGCCGAGCTGGGTCATCGCCGCCTTCGTCCTGCAGCTGCTCTCGGTGCTGAGCTTCGTCGTCGCCCTGCGAGGCGCCTTCGAGCGGCGGCTCGGCTGGCGCGAGTCCTTCGACGTCGGCGTGGTCGAGGAGAGCGCCAACGTCTTCCTGCCGAGCGGCGGCAGCGGCGGGCTCGCGCTCGGCGCGGTGATCCTGATCCGCTCCGGCATCCCCACCGCCTTCGCCGCCAGCCGCTCCGCCGTCCTCTTCTTGGTCACGAGCGCCGTCAGCGGCTTCGCCTTGGTGATCTTCGGCCTCGGAGCGGCCGTCGGCATCTTCCCCGGGGAGGCGTCGCTCGCCGCGACGTTGATCCCGGGGCTCGCCGGGGCTTTCATCATCGGCGCGATCATCGTGCTGCCGCGGGCGATCCCCCAGCTGGACGCGAACAAGGGCGGCAAGCTCCGCCGCGCGATCGCCCTCGCCCAGGCTTGGCTGGTCGGCGCGGTCGACACCAGCATCGAGATGGTGCTCGGCCGCCGCGAAGTCCTCCTGATCGCCGGCTCGATCGGCTATTACGCCTTCGACGTCGCCTCGATGGGAGCCGCCTTCGAGGCGCTCGGGGGCGGCGGACCGACGCTCGCCCTCTTCGTCCTCGCCTACACGATCGGCCACGCGGGCGCGATCGTCCCCCTCCCCGGCAGCGCCGAGGGCGGCCTGGTCGGCGCCTTCACCCTCTACGGCTCGTCGCTCAGCCTCGCCGTCGGCGGCATCCTCCTCTACCGCGTCTTCCACGCCGGCGTCCCCTTCCTCCTCGGCGCGCTCGGCCTCGCCGACATGGGCCGCCAACGTCGCCAGTCCGGCTCGATCGTCCCCGGGGCCGATACGACGGCGGACGCGGAGCGATCCGAGATGCAGTCCGAGCGCTTGGCTTAGGGGTGCGTCCCTAAGTCGCCGACCCGCGCGACGCCGGTGCCGCGGCGGTGCACAGCTCGCGGCGGTCGGTGCTGCGGACGCGGTGGCCTGGCTCGGTGAGCCAGAGCAGCAGCGCGATGCCGGCGAAGGTGATGCCGACGCCGCAGACGGCTCCCCAGCCTCCGACGCTCCAGGCGAGGGAGCCGGCGGCGGAGCCGATCGCGCCGCCGGTGAAATTGGAGGTGACGTAGGCGGTGGTGACCCGGCCCGTCGTCTCCCGGCCGAGGGCGTAGATCGCTCCTTGGCTGAGGACGTTCTGGCCCTGCACGCCGAAGTCGAGGACGGCGAGGCCGACCAGGATCGCGACGACGCTGTGCCCGCCGAGGATGAGGATTGGCCAGCTGAGGAGGACCGCGGCGAGGACCGCGCCGGTGGCGAGGCGCCCGTGCCCGCGGTCGTGGAGGCCGCCCATCCGCATCGCGCTGATCGCGCCCGCCATGCCGGCGAGGCCGAAGAGGCCGATCTCCGCCTCGCCGAAGCTGAAGGGCGGGTCGGAGAGGAGGAAGGAGAGCGTCGTCCAGACGAGGCTGAAGCCGGCCATCCCGCAGGCGCCGTAGATCATCCGCCGGCGCAACACCGACTCACGGCGGATGAGCGCTCCGACGCTGCCGAGCAGCCGGCGGTAGCCCAGCGAGGTCGACGGGCGAAGGTTCGGCATCGCCCGCCAGAGCGCCACGGCGAGCACCGCCATCGCCACTGCGGCGACGGCGAACACGGCCCGCCAACTGGTCGCGCCGGCAAGCAGTCCGGCGAAGGTGCGAGCGAGGAGGATGCCGGTCAGCAAGCCGCCCATCACGAGGCCGACGACGTGGCCGCGTTCGCGCTCCGGAGCGAGGGTGCTGGCGAAGGGCACGAGGATCTGGGCCACCACCGAGGTGGTCGAGGCGATGCCGATCGCCAGGGCGAGCAGCAGGAACTGCGGCGCCGCGGCGGCGCCGATCAACGCCAGGCAGCTGATCGCCAGCAGGGTGACGACGAGCTTGCGCCGGTCGAGCAGGTCGCTCAACGGGGCGAGGAAGACGATCCCGAGGCCGTAGAAGACCTGCGACGTCGTCACCCGCAGTCCCGCCGTGCCGTCGGAGACGCCGAAGTTCGACGCGATCGCGTCCAGGAGCGGCTGCGCGTAGTAGAGGTTGGCGACGGTGGCGCCGGTGCCGATCGCGAGCAGCGCGATCAACTTCCGGGACATCGGCGTGGTGGCGTCCTCGGGCACCCGTCCCAAGCTACCCGGCAGGGGCGCCGTCCACCGTCGAGTTGCTCACAGAGCGTCTTAGGATCCGCGCGTGGACGACGCCAGAGCACGGATCGGATTGGCGGCGATCTGCTCCGGCTTCCTGATCGTCACGCTCGACGCGCTGATCGTCAACGTCGCCCTGGGGCCGATCGTCGCCGACCTCGGCGGCTCCCTCTCCGGGGCCCAGTGGGTGGTCAGCGCCTACACGCTCGTCTTCGCCACCTTCCTGCTGACGATGGGCGCCTGGTCTGACCGGATCGGCGCCAAGCGTGCCTTCCTGATCGGCCTCTGCGTCTTCGCGGTGGCGAGCGCCGGGTGCGCGGCGACACCGACGATGGCGACGCTGATCGCGGCGCGGGCCGTGCAGGGGTTGGGCGCGGCCCTGCTGATGCCCTGCTCGCTGGCGCTGATCACCCACATGTTCCCGGCGGGCCCGGCTCGCCGGGGAGCGTTGGCCGCCTGGGGCGGGATCTCGAGCATCGGCATGGTCGGCGGGCCGGTCCTCGGCGGGGTGCTCGTCGACAGCGTCGGCTGGCGGACGATCTTCCTCGTCAACCTTCCGGTGGCCGCCCTCGCGGCGGCCGGGATGATCGCCTACGTCGCCGAGACGCCCCGCCACCGCCACCCATTCGACCTGCCCGGCCAGGTTCTCGTCGTCGGCGCGCTCGGCGGCCTCAGCGGCGGCTTCATCGCGGCCGGATCGGCCGGCTGGGGAGCGCCGGAGACGATCGGTCTCCTCATCCTCGGCGCCCTCGCGGTCCTCGCCTTCTGGCACGTCGAGCGGGCCGTGCCGATGCCGATGATTCCTACCGAGATCTTCCGCAACCGCCAGTTCTCGGTCGCGGTAGCGATCGCCGGGATCTTCAACTTCGGCGTCTACGGCACGATCTTCTGCCTTTCCCTGCTCTACCACGAAAAGCTCGGCCTGAGCCCGCTGGCGACCGGCCTCGCCCTCCTGCCCCTGGTCGGCGTGATCATGGTCATCGCCTTCACCTCGGCCCGCCTGATCGGCTACCTCGGCGAGTGGCGCTCGGTCGTGATCGCCCTCAGCGGCGGCACCACCGGCGCGGTCCTCCTGGCCGCCCTGGGTGGCACCTCGACCGCGGTGACGATGGCCTGCACGGTTCCCTTCGGCACCGTCGCCCTGGCGATGCAGGCGATGACCGCACTGGCGATGGAGGGCGCGCCGGCCGAGCGTATCGGCCTCGCCTCCGGGATCCAGAACGCGGCCCGCCAAGGCGGCGGCGCCCTCGGCGTCGCCCTGCTCGGCACCCTCCTCTCGACCACCGGCACCCTCGCCCTCCACCTCCCGCTCGCCGTGGTCGCCGCCTTCTATCTCGTCGCCCTCTCCCTCGCCCTCCTCGGTCGGCGCCGCGGTTGAGGCCGCCGCCCGTGGCTCATGTCCTTGGCCACGTGATCGTCGCGATCACGCCGCCGGGAGACCTGGAAGCGGACGCGCGCAAAGTGGCCGAGCAGGAGCACGTGCGCCACGAGCGGATCGCCACGGTGATCGAGTCGACGGAGCTGCGCGAGTTCTAGGAGCTGCGCGGCTAGCACGACTACAGCGGCGCCCCGCGCGCGATCGAGCCGGGGGCGGCGGGGAGCATCCTCGCCGCGCTCAAGGGGTGACGGACACCGGCCGATGTCTGGGACGTGCCCACCTCGACGACCCTCTCCTCTGCCGCTGACGGCCACCTGACCGAAACGCGCACCGACGCGGTGCCGCTGCCCTCTCCTGGCCGCTATCCGGTCCCCGGTCATCACCACAAGCAAGTGCTCGAGCGGGCCTGGGACGGCGACGTCTGGCTCGCCGAGTCCGGCCCCGCGCCGGCCGGGACGCGCCTGCCGCACCACAAGCGCCACCTCTTCGGCTTCCTGCGCGGCCAGGGCTGGAAGTTCACGCTCGCCGTGCTCCTCTGCGTCGGGATCGCGGCAGCGCTCTGGGGCACCGATCGCCACGCCCACGTGGTCAGCGGCATCCAGGTGCTGATGCCGGTCTTCTCCCTCGGCGGGACCGCGATCGCGATGCTGGCCCTCCTCTACTTCCTCAACCACCGCGTGGGCTTCGACCGGATCGCCCGCTCGCGCCGCAAGGAGATCGCCATCTGGGGCGTCGCCTCGGGCGTGATCGGCTTCGGCCTTGCCTTCGGCGTCGAGGTCGGCCTGCCGACGCTCGTCGGCAGCAACTTCAAGGACCATGGCTGGGGCGCGCTCGCCGGCCCGGCCGAGGAGACCGGCAAGCTTCTGATCCCGGTGATCCTCTGGGTGCGCGGTCGCTACCGCCTGCCCCGGGAGGGCTACCTGCTGGTCCTCGTCAGCGCCTGTACGTTCGGCGTGATCGAGGGCTTCGAGTACGCCTTCGGGCCGGACAACTGGACGCCGATCCGCCCCTTCTTCGAGATGCTCCACCCGATCATCACCGGCTTCGTCGCCGCCGTCGCCTGGCAGGCCGCCTGGCGCCGCCACACGATCTTCACCGCCGCCGGGATCGGTGCCTGGGCGATCGCGATGCTCGCCCACAGCACCAACGACTTCATCGTCCTCGACAAGAGCCAGGTGAAGCTGCTCTCGGGGATCAGCCTCGTCGTCTTCGTCGTGATGTACCTGCTGCAGAAGCACACCGCCCGCCAGCTGGTCCCTCCGGACAAGGTCGGCGAGGTGTCACCCCGCTGGCGCCCGGTCGCGCCGCGCGGATCGTCCGCAGGCTGAACGACCCCGAGGCGCGGTCGACCGCGCTTCCGGGGGCGGATCCTGCTTGGCCCCTAGGGCTGTCGCGACCGCCCCGACTACGGGACGAGGATCGAGAACGATGCCTTCGTCCGCGTCGGAGCCCCGCGGATCGCGTCGAAGACCGTGACGTAGTACCCGTCCGTGCCGCAGCCGGGTTCGACGACGGCGAAGCGCGGTTCGTTCAGTCCCCCCTGCGGGGTGACCGTCGGGGCGGTCCTGGCGACTTTCAGGTCGGGCTCCAGGCGCACGCAGTAGTCCTCGTCGGCGGGACGCCAGACGGCGGAGGAGAAACCCTTGGCGGCGACCAGTCCCCCGTCGGCTTCCACGCCGGCCCAGGCGCGCGCGGTGCCGGGATCGCCCGCCGGGCCCCGTTCGCCCTTGTCGCCGGGGGATCCCTGCGGGCCGCGCGGCCCCTGGGGACCCGTCGCACCCCGCGGCCCCTGGGCGCCCGCCGTCCCGCGCGGGCCTTCGGGCCCGGCCGGCCCGGCGAGGGTCGACTTCGCCGCCCGGCTGAGTTTCGCCGGGGTCACCGCGGCCTTCTTGATCTGCTTCGTCCCGACGCTGTTGCGCGGCAGTCGCGTTGCCGCGTAGCCGACGCCGCCCAGCGCGATGAAGACCGCGACCGTCGCCATCACGTTGGCGTAGGTCAGCCTGTCCAGAAGCCTCATCGCCACCAACAGTTGTGCGAGGGGATGAACTTGCCGACCGCTTCACCTTCGCGCATGAAGTCGGCCTGACTCATACCCAGGCCGTCTTCCTTCGCGTTCCGCGCGTTGACCGGGTTGAACATCGCCTTCAGCACCTTTTCGGACGCGAATCCGTACGTCAGCCCATCACGGCGGACCGAGAGGTACACCTGGTAGAGCACCGGTTGGCCCAGGCCTTCTTCCTGGTTCGGGATGAAGCTCCACGGCGTCTTCACGTAGGACAGCTGCGGGGCGCCGTTGAACGGCCGGAACAGGTCGCTGCACTTGTAGTCGTAGCTCAGGTCGGTGTCCGTGGTCCGGGTCAGCGGTTCGGTTTTCCAGATCGGGAAGACGAGCGGGACGAGCTGGGTGTACATCTCGCGCTGAGCGCCTTCCTTGGTCGCCTGCCTCGCCTCGTCGGCCCATGAGGGGCTGTAGGAGAGTTCGGCGAATTCGCCCTTCGGCCCACAACCGCCTTCGGCGTTGCACTTGCCATAGGTCCCCACCACCTGCAGCTTGCTCCAGTCGCTGACCAGGATGTCACCGAAGCGCTGGAAGGATTCTTCGTTCGCGATCGCCTGCTTTTCCAGTTCGTTGGCGAGGTCGACGGCTTTCACCTGCTGGCTCGGCTTGCCTTCGCGCCCGTCGTACAGGGTGTTGTAGATCTCGTTGCCGAGCGCGCCGGTGGTGGCCACCTCTTCGGCGAATTTCAGCGCGCCGGAGAGCTCCGGCTGGCCGGCGACGGTGAAGATCAACTGCAGCATCTGGCTGAGGAACTGCCCGATCGAGGCATTGGCTTTCGCTTCGGCTTCCAACTTCTTCTGCAGGTCGGTGAGTTCGGCGCTGAGCTGGAAAGCCGTCCCCCAGGCCTGCTTGCCGCCGCCCGCCGGCGAGGCCAGAAGTTCCATGTAGGAGCGCGCTTTCTGAACCATCGGCAGCTCGGTCTCCAGGTACTTCTTCGCCTTGCTGTAGGCGGCGGGAGTGAATTCTTTCTCTTCCTGGGGGGTTACGCGTTCCACTTCCTTCAGCGCTTCGCCCGCTTCAGAGGCGGTTTTCAGGCGCTCCCAGTAGCTGAACCGCGGCCGTTCGCCGAGTACCGTCTTCTTCCCGATCCAGGCCATCGCCGCCATCACTTCGGGTTCGTTTTCGCCCGGCCACGGTTCGCTGCCCGGGGCGCGCAACACTTCTTCCATCAGCAGTTCCGAGGGCTTCGAGTTCGGATTGACCGCTTCGGGCCGGTAGATCGAGTCGTTGTCGGGGACGAAGAAGCCACGCAGGCGTGCCCCGGGCGACGAAGAGGCGACGCTCCCGCCTTCGGGCTGCTTGACCTGGCCGACCAGCGAGTAGTCGGCGCCTGGGGTGCTCATCCCGGCGATCAGCTCTTCGCGGGCGCCGCCGAGCTTCGCCAATTCGGCGAGGACTTCGCCCCACCCCGGGGTCCCCTGCTGGTAGAGGATCTTCCGCTGCTGCTGGTTGCCGTGGATCGACGTGATCAGGACGATCGCCCGCTTGTTGGCGAGCCCCGCGAGATAGCCGGGGATTTCTTCGAGGGCCTTGCGCGGCGGCCCGAAGTTCCCTTCCTGTTCTTCGCCCGGGAAGGCGGTGACGAACGTCCTGCTTTCGATCGGCTGCAGGTTCAGGCGGTTGTAGCCGGCGATGAGGAAGCCGCCCTTGTCCGCGGGCACGGAACCCTTCACTTCCACCGCGCTCGGCCCCTTGCCGACCCGCTGGGCCACGGTGCAGGTCCCGGACGCGCAGTTGTATGACGCCCGGGTGTCGAAGGGGACCCGCTGCGAGGAGATGTACCCGTAGTGCCGTTTCAGGTCCGAGCCGGGCGAGAGGTAGCCGGTCATACCGGGCTTCCCGGTGCCTGCCACCACGGTCGCTTCGCCTTGGTTCAAGCCCGGGATGCCGACCCCGGCCAGTTCCCCGGGCTTGGAGGCGGTGATCGCCGCGCCGATTTCCGGATCGGATTCTTTCGGGAAGCCGATCGGGGAGAAGTTGCTTTCGACGAAGTTGCCTTCGGTCGGGGACGCCCATTCGCTCCCGGCGTGGGAGGCCGCCACGATCAGTTCTTCGTTGGACGACTTGGCGAGGTCTTCGTTCAGGTTGGCGGCTGCCGGGACGTGGGAGGCCGGGTCCGTTTCGGCGACCTCACAGGTGGACCAGCTGCCGGACGAGCCGTTGCGGCAGAGCCCGTACGTGCGGTTCCATTTCAGTTCGAGCGTGGTCCGGTCGAGCGCGACGACCTGCCAGAGCGCTTTGTACTGCTTCCCTTCCGGGGTGGTGCCCGAATAGTTTTCGGTGCCCCCCACCGTCCGCATGAATGGCGCGGCGAGGACGTTCGACCCGATCCGGATCGCCGGCTGCTTTCCCCCGGCGCCACCGTTGGCTTCCGTGTTCAGGATCACCAGCGGGGTCGAAGGGATGACGTAGGCGGTCGACCGGTCGACGCCGATGCCGGTCGGGCCTTTCACCGTCATCTGCAGTTCGTAGGTTCCGGGCACGTCCGGGACGAAGACGGGACTCAGGGTGTTCGCTTCTTCGATGCCCGCCGGCCGGCCGTCCGCCGGTTCGATCGTCGCCAGCGGCAGGGTCAGTTCACTTTCGGGTGGAGCGTCGACGATGCTCCATTCCACTTCGGTGCCACTGGGTTCGCCCGCGTCGCTCGCGTGGGCGGCGCCGTCCGCGGCCTCGGGCAGGAGCAGCTGTCCGTGCAGTTCGATCTTGGAGCCGACCGGGAGCCGCACATCGGTACCGGCGCTGGCCAGCGGCTTGTCGTTGGTGACGAAGAAGGTGACCTTGGACTTCCGGTACCTACCGCCCTTCCCCTTCACCCAGACGACCAAGGTGTTCTTGCCGCGTCGCAGCCCGTCGACCAGCGAGGCGTCCAGGTAGCGGCGGTGCCGCTTCAGGTTGACCGCGAAGCGGTTGCCGATCGCCGTCCCGTTCAGCTTCGCCCGCAGGTCCGCGGTCTCGGCCCCGGCACGGACGATCAGCCGCGGACTGGACGTCTTGACGTGCTGACCGGGCTTCGGCGAGGCGATCGCAGGCCGCGCCTTGCCCGCGCCGCCCGAATTCCCGCCGTCCTTGGGCCGAGCCCCGGCACCGGCCGGTTCGAGCGTCGCGACGAGTGCGACGATGAAGAGGAGGAACGCCGCGAAGGACACGGCGTGAAGGACACGGACCCGCTTCGACGATTTCACGATGAATGATCGTAGGAGCGGGAGATCCGCTGCGACAGGGACTCAGGTCCCCTCTCTCAGCCCTTCTTCCGCCGACCGCCTCTAGGCCCGGACCGCGAATACCCGTCGAACTCGACCGCGAAGAGGGGGCTGTCGGCGACCCAGGCGTCGAGGTCGTGAAGGGTGTCACTGACGCCCCCGAGGCCGTCGATCAGGAAGCCCGGGCAGATAAACGGCTCCGTCGACGCGGTGGAACCAGGTTCGAGCGAAGTATGGCCGAGTGGCGCGGCTGGTCAGGCCGCGAGGTCGGCGCAGATGGCGTCGACGTGGCGCCGGTCGGTCCCGCAACAGCCGCCGACGACGCGTATGTCGGGCAGGTCGGGAACGAGCGCCCGGTATTCGGCGCCCAGCTCCGCCGGATCGCCGGCGTCGAGCTCCGTGGATTCGTCGAGTTCTGCGTGGCTGCGGCGCGACGCGTTCGCCCGGATCCCGCCGATCCGAGAGAGCCATGGTTCGCCGCCGCCGAGCTCGGCGGCGAAATGGGTCGGGTGGGCGCAGTTGACCATCTGGAAGAGCGCCGCTCCCCCGGTCTCGTCATCGAGGCGTTCGACCGCCTCGCGCAGGGGCTCGCCGCTCGGCAGGCGACCGTCGGTTTCCACGGTGAAAGAGATGACGACGGGCACTCCGTACGCCGCGGCCGCGTGGACCACCCCCACTCCCTCCTCCACGTACGTCATCGTCATCGCGGCGACCATGTCCACGCCCTCCGCGGCGAAGACGCCGACCTGTCGCGCGTGGTACTCCTCCGCTTCGGCGGCAGAGAGGAACGAGTCGGGG
>JAFDWG010000068.1 GCA_018268605.1 Actinomycetota bacterium
GCCGTGGAGAATCGGATCGAACTCGGCCGGCGCGATCTCGACGCCACGGCCGGCAGCGATCGCTTCGGCGGCGACGTCGGCCTGCTGGGTGGCGAGCCCGCCCTGCTTCACCGGGAAGCTGGTCACGTCACCGGCGGCGTAGACGTGCTCGCAGTCGAGGACCCGGCAGTGCTCGTCGATCCGCACGAAGCCTTCGACGTCGTGGGGGACGCCGCGGATCCGTCGACCCTCGAGTTTCGGCAGGCTGACCACCTTGTCGAAGGGGATCGGGCCGGCCGGGACCGTCTCCAGGTGCCCGTGCTCGAAGCGGACCGGATGGGTGCCGGTGCGGACCTCGATCCGCCGTTCGGCGAGCAGCTCCGCCATGCCCTCGGCGGCACCGCGACCGAAGACCTGCAGCGGCGCGTCCTCCGGCGTGACGATCGTCAGCTCGGCGTCGTCCCCGCTCTTGTCGAGCTCGGCGCGGCAGAGGAGGGCCAGCTCATAGAGGGGCAGGGCCCAGCTCTCGACCGCGGGCATCGTGAAGGCGACCCGGCGGGCGCCGCCGCCGCGGATCTCGTCCATCACCTTGCCGACGTCGCCCTCGTCGGCGATCCCCCAGAAGGTGATCGCGCCCGGCACCGGCCAGAGCAGCTTCGTCCCCGGGCAGACGATCAGGTCGCCGTAGGCGATGCTCTCGCCGTCGTGGGTGACGGCAAGCCGGGCGTCGCGGTCGACCGACGCGATGCTGTCGCCGCGATAGCGCGCCCCCGCCGCCGCGGCGAGGCGCTCCAGGTCATAAGAGGCGACGTGGGAGACGCCGTAGGGGACGCCGACCGCGTAGGGGCGGTAGACGAAGGTCGGGCGCGGGGAGCAGATCGTCACCTCGACGCGGTCGCCCGCCAGATCCTCCAGCGCCAGGGCCGCCTCCAACGCGGCGACGCCGCCGCCTGCGATCAGTACTGAGTCCTTCATCGGTGGGCCTTTCTCGTTCCAGGGCTGAGCATGGCTCCACTGTCACGGGTCGCGGCGGCCTCGCCATCCGCCCGATCCCGGCGAGGTGGGTGCGGGTTTGCCACCAGCTCGACCGCACGCGCCAGCTCCTCGACGTCCTCGAGGGAGAGCAGGCCGAGGCTGCCGTCGGCGCGGCGGACGAGCGCGCGGCGGGCGCGGAGGAAGGCCGGGCGCTCGATCAGCTCGGCGAGGTCGGTGTCCTCCTCGACGACCAGTTCGGGATCGATCTCCTGGAGGTGGCGCTCGATCTCCAACGGGCCGCCCGGGATCGGGGTCGCCAGACTTCCGGCGGGGCGGCCGGAGAGGTCGGCCTTCAGGCGGGTCTCGGCTTCTTCGGCCTTTGCGGCCCAGATGACGAACACGCCGATGAGCGCGAACCAGAAGCCGGAGACGACGCCGGCGAAGGTGGCGGCCACCCCCAGCAGGATCATGCCCCAGCCGATCCCACGGCCGAGCCGCGCGGCCGTCATCGTCGCCCTCCGCAGGTCGCCGACCCGCCGCCAGATCAGTGCCCGGGCGATGCGTCCGCCGTCGAGCGGGAACGCCGGGAGGAGGTTCAGGGCGAGGATGGCCGCGTTGACGAAGGCGAGGTAGTCGAGCAGCGCCCGCAGCGCGGGGGCCGAGGCGGCCGGGACGGCGAGCGCCGCGACGGCGCAGACGATGGTGATCGCCAGGGTGACCGCCGGGCCGGCGGCGGCGAAGGCGAGTTCGTCGACGGCGTGCGTCGGCTGCCCCTTCATCCGGGCGACGCCGCCGAGGAGCCAGAGGTCGATCTCCTCGATCTCCACCCCGCGCCGGCGGGCGACCAGGGCGTGCCCCAGCTCGTGCAGGAGGACGCCGGCGAAGAGGAGCAGCGCGCTCGCCAGCCCGAGGGCGTAGGCGGCCGCGGCGGCGATGCCGTCGACCTGTTCGGGGTAGTAGCCGGCGCCGAGCGACCAGGCGATCAGGGCGACGATCAGGAGCCAGGCGGGCTGCACCCCGATCGGGATCCCGAACAGGCGGCCGAGGCGGATGCGGGCACTCATGGCACCGATCGTCCCCGGCAGCCGGCCGGGCGCCATCGGGGCCGCGCCGCCGCCTCGCTGTGGCCTTCTCCGGATGGCGGCGGCCCGCCGGAGACCTAGCGTCGCCCCCACCACCCGTAAATCCGAGGAAAGGAACTCCGATGGCAACCGACCTGGCCGAGTGGCGCCCGCTGACCGAGTTGCGCCACCGCGTCGACCAGATGTTCCGCGACGTCGCCGAAAACGGTTTCGCCGGCACGACGCTGTCTATGGACGTCGTCCGCCGCGACGACGCGATCGTGATCCGCGCCGACATCCCCGGCATCAAACGCGAGGACGTCGAGATCGCGGTCGAGGACGGGATCCTCACCGTCTCCGGCGAACACGAGGAAAGGACCGACGAGAAGACCGAGCACTACGTGCGCCGCGAGCGCCACGTCGGTGCCTTCTCGCGATCGATGACCCTGCCGGGGGGCGTGAAACCCGAGGACATCGAGGCGACCGTCGCCGACGGCGTCCTCGAGGTGACGATCCCGCTGCCGAAGGAGGAGGCGAAGAAGGTCGTCGAGATCAAGGAGAAGCCGAACGGGGCTTCACCGGACGGAGATTGACGTGCGCCTCCTGGTCGCGGTCGACGGCACCGCAGCGGGCCGCGACGCGCTCGAGCTGGCTCGGCTGCTCTGCGCCGCGACCAGCTCGAGCGTGTTGCTCGTCCAAGTGGTCTACGCGGGCCCGCTGCCGATGGAGTTCGCCCTGCTCGCCGAGGAGGAAGCGCGGGTGGCGGCGCCGCTGATCGAGCAGGCGCGCCAGTCGCTACCCGGCGTCGAGGTGGAGACTCGCGTCTACGGCGGCGGCTCCCCCGCCGCGATCCTCACCTCGCTCTCCGAAGAGGAGGAGCTCGACGGGATCGTGATCGGCGCTCCCCACCGCCACGGGCTCGACCGGCTCGTCTCCGGCAGCGTCGCGGTCAGCGTCCTGAACGGAGCGAAATGCGATGTCTTCGTCGCGCCCCCCGGCTACGCCGATGCTCCCCACGAGGGCCTGAAGACGGTCGCGCTCGGCTATCTCGGCACGCCGGAGAGCAAGGTGGCGCTGCGCCGCGCCCGCGACCTCGTCGACCCTGACGGGGAAGTGAAGCTGCTGGTGGTCGCCGAACCGCCGGTGCCGCTTTCCTTCGCCGGGCCGAACGTCGCCAACCCGACCGACCCCGAGGCCGTGCTGCAGGAAGGCCTATCACTTTTCCCGCGGGAGATGAACGTAGAACCGCACCGCCTGAACGGCGCGGCCGCGCCGGAGCTGGAGAAGGCCTGCGCGGACGGCATCGACCTGCTGGTGCTGGGGTCGCGCGGCTACGGGCCGGTGAAGCGGGCCCTGCTCGGCTCGGTCTCGAGCCACGTCTTCCGCCACGCCACCTGTCCGCTGCTCGTCACCAGGCGTCCGTGAGATGGCGCGGCCGAAGTTCGTCCTCCTGCCCACGCACCCGCCGGAGCGGTTCGCCCCCGTGCTCGGCCTCGCCGAGTACACCGCGGTCGAGGCGGCAGCGCGGCGGGCGCGCGAGCAGTTCGAGGGCCGCGCCATCTGGCATGTCAGCTCGACCCTGCGCGGCGGCGGCGTCGCCGAGATGCTGCACTCGCTGCTGCCCTACGTGCGCGGGGCCGGCATCGACACCCGCTGGGCGGTGCTGCGCGAGGACCCGGCCTTCTTCGCGCTGACCAAGCGCCTCCACAACAACCTGCACGAGGACGCCGGCGACGGCGGGGCCCTGGGACCGGAGGAGCGGGCGCTCTACGAGGGGACGCTGGAGCGGAGCGCCCGTCACTTCGAAGGCCTGTTGAGGTCCGAGGACGTCGTCTTCCTGCACGATCCGCAGGCCGCCGGGCTCGCCCCCCACTTCAAGGCTCTCGGCGCGACGGTGATCTGGCGCTGCCACATCGGCGTCGACGACCCCGGGGCGATGACGCGCCGCGCCCGGCGGTTCCTTGTCGACGATGTCGAGGCTGCCGACGCCTGCGTCTTCTCCCGTCGCGGGCTCGTCTGGCCGGAGCTCGACCCCGACCGCTGCCGCGTGATGGCGCCCTCGATCGACCCCTTCTCGCCGAAGAACCAGGCTCTGGGGGCGGGCTGCGGCGCGGCGATGCTGGCCACCGTCGGGCTCACGGCACCGAATGAGGACGATGGCGCGCCCCACTTCACCCGCGCCGATGGCAGTCCTGGCCGGGTCGAGCGACGCGCCGAGCTGGTCCAGGACGAGCCGATCCCCGCCGACGCCCGGCTCGTCGCCCAGGTATCGCGCTGGGACCGGCTGAAGGATCCCGACGGGCTGCTCGAGTGCCTGGCCGTCGAGCTCGCCACGGCCGAGAACGTGCATCTACTCCTCGCCGGGCCCGATGCCACGGCCGTCGCCGACGACCCCGAGGGCGCATTCGTCTGGCGCGAGGTTCGCGAGCACCGGGGGGTGTTGCCGCCGAAGATCCGCGAGCGGGTACACCTGGCCGGGCTCCCGATGGTCGACCTCGACGAGAACGCGGCGGTGGTGAACGCGATCCAGCGGCGGGCCGACGTGGTGGTGCAGAAGAGCCTCGCCGAGGGGTTCGGCCTGACCGTCGCCGAGGCGATGTGGAAGCGGCGGCCGGTGGTCGGCAGCCGGATCGGCGGCATCGGCGAGCAGATCGTCGACGGCGAGAGCGGCCTCCTGGTGGACCCGCGCGATCCGCGGGAGCTGGCCGCCGCCGTGCTCGGCCTGCTCGGCGACCCGCTGTGGGCGGCGCGGCTCGGCGCCGCGGCCCACGACCGGGTCCGCCGCCGTTACCTCGGCGCGGTGCGGCTGGCCGAGTACGGCGAGCTCCTGGGCGAGCTGGAGGGGGTGCGGGCATGAACTACCCGGCCCATCTCGCCTCCGACGTCGTCCTACGCGACGGCTCGACGGTCTCGCTGCGCCCGGTGCGCCCCGACGACGCGCCGCTGCTGCTCGACTTCTTCGGCTCGCTCGACGAACGCTCGCTGGCGTTCCGCTTCTTCACCGGGGCGCCGGACCTCGCCGACGTCGCGCGGATCCTCGCCGACGTCGACTACCGGCGGCGCTTCGGCCTGCTGGCGCTGCGCGGAGCCGCGGCGCGACCGGTCGGCCACGGCTTCTTCGCCGCGATCGACGACGAGCTGGTCGAGATCGCCTTCGCCGTCAGCCCGGCGCTGCAGGGCAACGGGCTCGGCAGCGTTCTGCTCGCCCAACTCGCCGAGCGCGCCGGCGAGGACGGGTTCGAGCGGATGCTCGCCGACGTCCTGCCGGAAAACCACGCGATGATCTCGATGTTCCGCCACAGCGGCTTCCCGGTCGAGGTGCGCTCCGAGCCGGGATCGGTGGTGGTGGAGATGCCGATCTCCCCCGCCCCCGAGGCGATCGAGCGCTTCCAGGAGCGCGACAGCGTCGCCGCCCGCGCCGCGGTCGCCGCCTTCTTCGACCCGGCGACGGTGACCACGATCGACGGCCCGCCGGAGGCAACTCTCGATTGGGCGCAGACGACCGCGGAGGCCGTGCGGGCCGTCGTCGTGCGTGGCGAGCCGGACGCCTGGGAGCGCGGGGACGGGGCGGCCGAGCATCGGCTGCTCGACATCTGCCGCCACTCGGGCACGCGGCTCGTCGGGCCCGCCTCCTTCGGGGTGCTCGACAACCGCCCGGGCCGGATGCTGAACCTGACCGCGAGCAGCGAGCGACCGCCCGACGGCGGCGTCGGCATCGTCGCCCAAGGCGCCGGGGCCGGGGCGGCGCTGCTTCGCGGCGCGGTGGCGGGCGGGATCGGCGTGTCCACCTTCGTCTCCCTCGGCGCGCGCGCCGACATCACCGCCAACGACCTGCTCGAGTACTGGGAGGAGGATCGGGCCACGGACGTCGCCCTGCTGCAGGTCGAATCGTTCAGCGACCCGCGGCGCTTCGCCCGCGTCGCCCGCCGGGTCGGCGCGCTGATGCCGATCGTCGTGATCGCCGAGCGGGCCGCCGCCGAAGCGCCCGGGTCGGGGCTCTTCGACCAGGTCGGCGCCTTCCTGGTCGACGGGGTCGAGGAGGCGCTGGAGCTGGCGAGCGAGCTGTCCGACCCCGCGATGATCGCGGAGTGGAGGCGGCTACCCTCGGCGCCCGCCTCGGCGGATGTCCCGCGCTCTGACGAGGCGGCCGCGATCGTCGCGGCGGCGCTGGCGAAGGGAGGTGAGGAGCTCGACGAGTCCGCCGCCGCGCGGCTGCTCGACTGCTACGGGATCGCCGTCGGCGAGGTCGAGGAGCCGGGGCCGGTGACGGCGCTGCGGGTTGCAGTCGAATCCGATCCCCTCTTCGGACCGGTCCTGCGCTGCGGCCGGGTCGGTGCGCCCGCCGACCGCCGGCCGGCCCGGCTCTGCCCGCTCGGGGAGAACGACGCGGAGGACCTGCTCGATCGGCTCGAGCTCCTCGACCTGCCGCCGGTCGGGCGGAGGTCGCTCGAAACCGTGTTGGGGGGCGCCGCGGCCGCGGCGGCAGCTCACGCCGAGCTCGCCTCGCTGGAGCTGGACCCGCTGCTGGTCACCGGCGACGGGGTGGTGGCGGCGGCCGCACGGGTCGGTGTCCATCCCCCGGCCGACCGTCGCCCTTGGCCCCGCACCTGGGCCTGAGGGCGCGAGGCTCCACACCCGACGATGTGGGGTTGACCGCATGCGCCCGGCGCCGTCAGGCGATTCGATGGTGACCATGACCGTGAGCGCCGACATCCGCGCCGCACAGACCGAGAAGATGGCCTCCCAGCGAGTCTGGGCGACCCCCGCCGCGGTCGATGCCATCGTCCACCTGCGCGCGCACCTCGGCAACCTCGTCCTCCGCCACGTCGCCGACACCGAAGGCGAGCCCGAAGTCCGCCTCGTCCACTCCACCATCCCCCGCGGCCGCGACGACATCTGCCTCGGCAACGTCGGCGGCGTCCTCTTCCTGATCGACCGCGCCCACGACGTCGCCCTCGGCTACCCGGACTTCCACGTCGACGTGACCCCGCCGAGGCTGGAGAACGATGAGCAAGGCGTGGCGGCCGAGTACCACCTGGTGAGCCGGGCGGTGCGGCGGTAGGGGGACTCCGTTGTGCCGGCCGCCCCGGCAGTCCTACGTCCGTCCTGGACGTGAGGGTTCCGTCGGAGAGGCGGCACAGGTTCTTGCGGAGGTCGACTTACGTGACCGTCCCGTGCGGTTCCGGGGCCTCGTCACGCCGGCCTACCCCGTGACGATTCGCCCTGCGCGCAGTTCCAGCACCTCGTCGAAGGCATCGAGCGCCGCGCGCTCGTGGGTGATGACGAGGACGCCTGGGCCGTCGTCGGCGGCGAGGTTTGCGATGCGGCGTTGGAGGTCGGCGGCGCCCGCGGGGTCGAGGTGGGCGGTGGGCTCGTCGAAGACGAGGAAGTCGGCGGCGGCGAGGAAGCCGCGGGCGGCGGCGATGCGTTGGCGCTGACCGCCGGAGACCTTGGCGCCTGCCTCCCCGACCTCGGTATCGAGGCCGTCGGGGAGGGAGTCGAGCCAGGGGCCGAGGCCGACCGCCTCGAGGGCCTCGCAGATCGCGGCGTCGCCGGCGCCGGAGCGCCCGAGGGCGACGTTGTCCCGCAGGGTCGAGGTGAAGAGGTAGGCGTCCTGGGGGGCGAGGCGGACCGCGGCGCGAACGTCGTCGCCGGCCATCGCGGCGAGCGGCACCCCGGCCAGCTCGATCCGTCCCAGGGTCGGGTCGCGGAAGCGCACCGCGAGCTCGGCCAGGGTGCTCTTGCCGGCGCCGCTTGGTCCGAGGAGCGCGACCGCGCGGCCCGGGCTGAGCGCCAGGTCGACGCCATCGAGGACCCAGGGGGCATCCTCCTCGTAGCGGAAGCGGACGCGGTCGAAGCGCAGGACTCCGCGACGCGGCGTGAGCGGCCGGGCGGGCTCGGCGACGGGCGGCTCACGATCGATCACCGCCTCGATCCGGCCGGCGGCCGTCGCGCAGGCGTCGATCCCGGCGGCGGCGACTCCGAGCGGCGCGACCGCCTCGAAGGACGCCATCGCCAGAAGTGCCAGCGCAGCCAGCATCACGCCGGCGAGGACACCCGAGTCGACCGCCGGGATCGCCACCGCGAGCATCACCACGACGGCGGCCCCGGCGATCGCCGTCAGCAGTCCGGCCGCGAGGCCACCGGCTACCGCGTCACTGCGCTGCAGCTCCGCAAGGCGCGCCCCGGAGGCGTCGGCGCGGGCGATCCAGTCGTCGGCCCGGCCGGCGACCGCAAGCTCCGCCGAGCCGGTCGCGACCTCCAGCACCTGCCCGGTCAGCTCCGCCCGCGCGGCCCCCTGGCGCCGCCCGGCGCGGCGATTCGCCGCCCGCGTCACCAGCGGTACCAGGACGCCGGCGGCAAGGAGGGAGAGCGCCAGCACCAACGCCGCCACGGGCAGGATCAGGAAGGCGACGACGATCGCGCCGGCGCCCGCCACGACCGCCACGGCCGGTGGCATCAGGCCGCGCAGGTAGAGGTCCTGCAGGGAGTCGACGTCGCCGACGAAGCGGCCGAGCAGCTCCCCGCGCCCGAGCCCCGGCAGCCCCGCCGGCACCAGCGGCACGAGCCGGCGAAAGAGGTGGGAGCGCAGGTCGGTGAGCGCGCGGAAGGCGAGGTCGTGGGAGACCAGCCGCTCGGCGTAGCGCAGGAGCGCGCGGCTGATGCCGAAGAAGCGGACGCCGACGATGGCGACGCCGAGCGCCAGGATCTCGGGCCGCTGGGCCGCGCGGCTGATCAGGTAGCCGGAGGTCGTGAGCAGCCCGACCGCGGCGAGCACCGCGCCTGCCCCGAGGGCGACGCTGAGCGCCAGTCGGCGTCGCGACGGCGGTGCCACCGCGAGGATCTCTCGCAGCGGCCTCACGCCGTCACTCCGCCGAGTCCTTCCGACCTTTTGGGCCATATATGGCCCAAAAGGTCGGAAGGACTCCCGTCGGGGGTGGTGATGCGGCCATCGCGGAGCTCGACAACGCGGTCGGCGCCGCGGACGGCGGCCTCGCGGTGGGCGACGATCAGGGCGGTGCGCCCGGCGGCCAGGTGCTCCACCGCGGCGACGACCTCGCGCTCGGTCCCGGCGTCGAGGTGCGCGGTCGGCTCGTCGAGCAGCAGGAGTGGCGCGTCGAGAAGGAAGGCGCGGGCCAGGCCGATCCGTTGCGCCTGTCCGGCCGAGAGCCGGCGCCCGCCGTCCCCCACCCGCGTGTCGAGCCCTTCGGACAGGGAGCCGACGACCGGGCCCAACATCGCGTCGAGCGCCGCGTCCTCGATCTCGCTCCGCGGCGCGTCGGGTCGGCCGAGGGCGATGTTGTCGGCGATCGTCCCGGCGAAGATCGTCGGCCGTTGCGGTACCCAGGCGACGCGCCGGCGCCACGCCTCCGGATCGACGTCGCGCAGGTCGACGCCGCCACAGCGGATCGCGCCCGCGTCGGGCTCGGCGAGGCGAAGGAGGAGCGAGAGCAACGTCGACTTGCCGCCGCCGCTCGGCCCGACCAGCGCCACCGTCTCCCCCGGCGCCAGCCGCAGGTCGACCCCGCGCAGCACCGGCTCGCGCCCCGCGTGGGAGAACTCGACGCCCTCCAGCAGGAGCGGCGCGTCCAGTGGGTCGGGCGCCGGGATCGGGTCCGCGGGCGCGCTCACCGCGACCGGCCGGTCGAGCACCTCGAAGATCGCCTCGGCCGCGGCCATCGCGTCGGCGCCGGCGTGAAACTCGCTGCCCAACCGACGCAGCGGCATGTAGACCTCGGGCGCGAGGATCAGGACGGTCAGGCCCGCGGTCAACCCGAGCGAGCCTTCGGCGAGTTGGATGCCGACCGTGGCGGCGACGAGAGCGACGCCGATCATCGCCAGCAGCTCCAGCACCAAGGCGGAAAGGAAGCCGACCCGCAGGGTCGCCATCGTCTCCCGGCGGTAGCTCTCCCCGGCGGCGGCGATCGAGTCGGCCTGGGCCTCGGCGCGGCCGTTCGCCCGCAGCGTCTCGAGCCCGCCGACGAGGTCGAAGAAGCGGGCGCTGAGGCGCGAGAGGCGCTGCCAACGGCGGCGCGTCGCGCCTTCGGCGAGGCGTCCGATCAGCACCATGAAGACGGGCACGAGCGGCGCGGTGACCGCGAGGATCGCCGCCGCCTCCCAGTCGCGCGGCACCGCCCAGGCGAGGATCGCGAGCGGCGTCAGGGCGGCCAGCACCGCCTGGGGCATGTAGCGCGCGTAGTAGGCCTCGAGCGCGTCGACGCCCTGCACGGTCGCCGCCGCCAGCGCACCGGAGCGCTCGCCCGAGAGGGCGCCGGGGCGCTCCTTCAGCAGATGGCGGACCAGCCGCGAGCGTAGCTCGGCCATCACCCGCGAGGCGCCGATCCGGCCGGTCGCCTCGAAGCCGAGGTCGACCGTGCCGCGGGCGAGCGACACGGCGAGCAGCCAGGCCAGCTGCGGCACGAGCGCCGACAGCGAGGCGCCGCCGAGGAAGGCGTCGACGACGATGTGGGCGAGCAGCGTCGCCTGGGCGATGATCAGCGCCGTCGCCAGGCAGCCGAGGACGACCGTGGCGGCCAGCTGCGCGCGGGCCGCGCGACTCGCCTTGCCGAGCCGCCGCTGCGTCGCCCGCGCCCTAACCCTGGCTTCCGGGTCCTGCCGGCTCGAGCTCATCGGGCCTCCTCCGTCCGGCCCTGCCGGCGCTGTCGCCTTTGCCGTCGGCGTCCCCGTCGCCGGAGCGGTCGGAGGCGAGCAGATCGATCGGGCTGCGCACGTCGCCGAAGTCCTCGGCCGAGACGCGCTTGCGGAACACCCAGTAGGTCCAGCCCTGGTAGAGCAGCACGACCGGCACCAGCAGCCCGGCCACCACCGTCATCACGGTCAGGGTGTAGGTCGAGGACGCCGACGCGTTCAGCGTCATGTCGAAGGCGGAGCTGGTGCTGGAGACCATCGTGTGCGGGAAGAGGTCGACGAAGAGCGAGAGGAAGAAGAAGACGATCGCGCCCGCCGTCGCCGCGAAGGCCCGGCCCGCGCTGCGCCGCACGAGCACGACGGCGGCGGCGAGCAGGGCCGCGGCGACGATCGCCAGGAGCGCCGAGGCGATGTCGATCCCGCCCCGGTGGTCCAGCACGGTCCAGGCGAGAAAGGCGACGCCGGCCACGGCGGCGGGAGTCATGACGCGGCCGGCGATCGCCTTCGCCCTCTCGCCCATCTCCCCCTCGGTCCTCAAGGCCAGGAAGACCGAGCCGTGGGCGAGAAAGATGAGCAGCGTCGCGACGCCGCCCAGAAGCGCGTAGGGGTGCAGCAGATCGAAGAGCG
>JAFDWG010000069.1 GCA_018268605.1 Actinomycetota bacterium
CGCGGTGACCGGGTCGTAGCCGGCGAATCCCGAGACGCAGGTGCGCATCCGTTCGGTGGCGCCGGGATAGCCGAAGGTTTCGAAGCGCCGGCGGGGGCCGCGGTCGGTGACGATCGTCGCCCCGCCGCCGACGGCGTCGGCGAGGGCGACGCCTTCGGCGTTCGGTTCGACGAGGAAGGCACCGAGGTCGAAGTCCGGGTTGCCGTCCTTGACCCACTGGGGCAGCGCCCGGGGCCGGCCGGAGAGGGCGAAGGTGCCGAACGGCGCGACGCCGAGATTGAACCCGGGGACGAACTCGAGGTAGGTCGACCAGCTGCCGGGTTTGCCGTCCTTCGGGCCGCTGTTGACGCAGTGGCCCGCGGTGAGGACGAGGCGGCGGGTCGGCGAGTCGATCGCGGTGGCCGAGCAGAAGCCTTCCTCGCCGTCCTGGCGGACGAAGAGCCGGCCGTTCCAGGCGAAGGGCGGGTCTTCCGGCGATCCGACGGTGGAGTAGCCGGCGGTGGCCGGCCGGGGACGCGGGCCGAGGCGGGTCTCCGCTCTGCCGTCGCGGTCCACCGAAAATTCGAGCGGACGCGCCGCCGCCATCCGGGCCGGCGTCCAGAACCGCTCGATCTGGCGCGGACCGGGATCGGCCCGCGCGGATCCGGCGAGGAGGGCGAAGAGAAGCAGCGCGACGGCGACGGCCCGGCCTGACATCGCCGCAGGTTATTTGGCCGTCAGCCGAGAAGCGGCGTCACGCAGCGATAGTGGAAGAGGCTCTGCATGGGTTCGACGTACAGGTCCCCGGAGGAGAGCAGAACGACGCCACCGTGAAGATTGGAGATCACGGAGACCCCGCTGGTCCACTCGCCTCCGACGGACACCTGCACGCCCGGTTCGCGTCGGAACGCCATGAACGCCAGCACCATCGGCAGTTCCCCACCCTGGGCCGCGCAGGCCGCCGCCGCATCCGTCGCGTTCGCCAACGCGCCGCTCGGCGTCAGGTCCCAGCACGCTCCGGCGTACTGGCGCCGCCCGGCCGGGCACCCCACGGTGTGGCCGTTGATCGTGGTCGCGTCGCCGGCGTGGTCGGCGGCGGTCGCGGTCTGGGCGCGACGGGCGCTGTCGGCGGAATCGGCGTGGACGGCGCTCGGCACCTGGCCCAGCGTCCCGACCTGGATCTGGGAGCCCTTCAGGGAGCCGGTCTCGATCCGGTTGCCGGGCACCGAGCCGACTTCGAGGCGGTTGCCGGGCAGCGACCTCACCTCGATCCGGCGGCCATCGATCTTCGTCGCCGCCAGCACCGTGCCGCCGAGGGCGACGAACAGGGCAAGGCAGGCGATCACGAGGGCCGGCGAGGGTAGCCGCCATCTGATGCGCTTCATCTCAGACCTCCATCGGACGAGTCATCCCCAGTGCTCAGGCAAAGCCCGAGCGGTGAGAGCCTAATAGACTTGCCACCTACATACGGTCGGTGGTCAAGGGAAGTCCGGTGCGAAACCGGCGTGGTCCCGCCACTGTGACCGGGTCGAGGAGGTCGCGGACGCCGCTTGCCCGGCGTCGGCCACTGGAGGCGCACTCGCCTCCGGGAAGGCGCGGCCAGCCCAAACCCCGGAAGCCAGGAGACCTGTCCCCGGCCAGCCAATACGACCCTCGAGGAAAGGGTGGCTCATATGCCAAGCAGGATGAAATCGACCGTGGCCGCGTGCTCACTGGTCCTCTGTCTCGCCCTCGCGGTGGCCGCGACGGCCTCCGCCACGTCGGCGACGCTGCGCGTCGTCGGCAAGGGCAACGTGGTGCTCGCCGAACAACTGATCAAGTCCCCGAAGGTCTCCGTCAAGACCAGCCCGAAGGCGACCTGCCTCGGTGCCGGCACCGGCGGCAGCGGCAAGTCGGTGGCGCTGAAGGGCAACACCGCACTCGGCCTTCTCGCCAACGGCGCGAAGACGATCAAGCAGCTCTCGCCGCTCTCGCTCACCGACCACTTCAGCTTCGGCCTCGGCCTCTGCGGTGTCGGCAAGAGCGTCGCCAAGGGCAAGGCGTCCTGGTACCTGAAGATCAACCACAAGGGCGCCACCGTCGGCGGCGAAAAGGCCAAGATCAAGACCGGGGACGAAGTCCTCTGGGACCTGGCGCCGTCCTACCCTTATCCGGAAGAGCTGGTGCTGAGCGCGCCGCAGCAGGCGAGCGCCGGGGTGCCGTTCGCCGTCCGCGTCTACGCCTACAACGAAAAAGGGCAGCACAAGCCGATGAAGGGCGCGACGGTGACCGGGGCGACCGGCCCCACCGACGCGAGCGGCAAGGTGATGGTGACGCTGACCGAACCGACGCTACTGAGCGCGGCCATCGGCGACGCGATCCCCTCCGCGCAGGAGCCGGTCTGCCTCGGTAGCCAGTGCCCCGCCGGTAGCTGATGTCTCGCCGCCGCGTGCCGGTCGCGATCGCGCTCCTGCTCGGAGCGGCGATCGTGGCCGCCGGCTGCGGTCTCGGGCCGGGCGACAAGGTCGGCTCGGTCGACCTGACCGTGACTCGTGAATTCGGCGCGAAGAAGATGTCGGAATCGTCGGGAGAAGCGAACGAATCCGACACGGTGATGCGCTTCCTCGAAGGCGAAGTCGAAGACCTCCAGACGCGCTACGGCGGTGGCTACGTGAAGTCGATCGACGGGATCGAAGAAAGCGAACGCGGCGGCCATCCCTACGACTGGTTCTTCTACGTGAACGGGGTCGAGTCGCCGGTCGGCGCCGCCCAGGTGTCGCTGAAGGGCGGCGAGCGGATCTGGTGGGACATGCACGACTGGTCGGCGACCGCGCACGTCCCGGCGGTGGTCGGCTCCTGGCCCGCGCCGTTCACGACGGGTTGGGAAGGGCACGCGCCGGCGGTCGTCCTCGAATGCATGGGCGGCGGGAAGGCGTGCGCGACGGCGCGCTCGGCGCTCGAAGGCGAAGGAGTGAGGATCGCGTCGGGAGCGCCGAAGGGCGCGGTCCGGGTCCTGGTCGGCCCGTGGGCGAAGCTGCGCTCGGACCCGGTCGGGCCGCTGATCGAGAACGGCCCCGGGGAAAGCGGCGTCTACGCCGAGTTCGCCCAGGGCGGGGGCGGCTGGCAACTCGTCGGTCTCGACGAAGACGGAGGGAAGGCGCGCACCTTCGGTCTCAAGGCGGGCCTGGTCGCGGCGACCCGCCATTTCGAAGGCCCGCCGGTCTGGCTGGTCACCGGCGGCACGCCCGCCGCGGTGGAATCGGCGGCCGAAGTACTCGATTCAGGCGATTTGCGGGACCATTTCGCGGTGGAGAGCGAAGCGGGGGCGGTGACGCCGCTGCCATTGCGCTCGGAAGCGAGATGAGATCGCCGTTCGCATACATCCCTCGCCGGGGGCCGCTGCAGTCGGCCCGGCCCGGCGCCGCGGTCGCCTACCTCGGCTCGCTGGTCGTCGTCGCCTTCCTCTACTCGAGCCCGGCCGTGCTGCTCGCGGCGGGGTTCGCGGCGTGTCTGGCGGGGTGGCTGGCGGGGGCGTGGACAGCGGTGCGGGCGGCGCTGCGGATGGGGCTCGGCCTGGCGGTCCTGATCGTCGTCGTCAACGCGCTGGTCGTCGATCGCGGGGAGACGGTGCTGGCGCGGCTCGGCGAGGTGCCGATCCTCGGCCAGGTCGACATCACCTTGGAGGCGATCGTCGCGGGCGTCTCGATCGGCATGCGAGCGGCGGTGACGATGGTCGCTTTCGGCATCTACTCGGCCTGTGTAGACCCCGACCGGGTGCTGCGGGCACTGCGGCCGATCGCGGCGCGCTCGGCGCTGACCGCGACGCTGGTCTCGCGCCTGGTCCCGGTGGCGGCGGCCGACGCCGGGCGCCTGCGCGACGCGGGGCAGCTGCGTGGCCCGGGGTCGGCGCCGGTGGGAAAGGGGGCGCTGGCGCGCCGCCTGCTGGCGGGCTCGCTCGACCGGGCGGTCGACGTGGCGGCGACGCTCGAGCTCCGCGGCTACAGCCTGGACGTCCCGCGCGGGCGCCGGCGCCGCGAGCCGAGCCGCCACGACGTCCGCTTCTACGCCGTCGCGGCGGCGGTGCTGGCGGTGGCGATCGTCGGCAAGGTCGCGGGCGCCGACGACTTCCATCCCTACCCGACGATCCACGTCGGCCTCGGCGCCGCGACGCTCGCCGTGTGCGCGATCGTGGCGGTGAGTGGCCTGGCGCCGCTGCGGGTTCGGGGCAGGGCCGTGGCGCGGCACCGAGGCTCCGCGCGACGCCGGTCCCCGTGGCCACGTTCGCACTTCTCCGCGGGCAGCGCCGACCGCGGCCGCCGACCGCGACCGACGCGGGGGCTGACCGAGCGGGAGCGGTTGCGGGTGCTGGGCGCAGCCCGATCCAGGGGCGCCGCCCCGCCGTCGCCACGGGAGGAGCACCGTGTCTGAGCTGGCGATCCGGCGCGGCGCGGCTCCGGCCCTCGCCGTCGAGGGGCTCTCCTACTCCTACGCGCGGGCGGCCGCGCCGGCCCTGCTCGACGTCTCGGTCGAGGTCGCGCCGGGGGAGTTCGTTCTGCTCGCCGGGCGCTCGGCCTCCGGCAAGTCGACGCTCCTGCGCGCAGCCTGTGGCCTCGTGCCGCACTTCCACGGCGGCGAGGTCGAGGGGCGGGTCGAGGTCGCCGGGCTCGACGCGATCGCCTCCGGCCCCGGCGAGCTGGCCGCCGCCGTCGGCTACGTCGCCCAGGACCCGGAGACGCAGGTCGTCTCGACCACCGTCGCGGCGGAGATCGAGCTGCCGCTCGAGATGCGCGGCGACGGGCCCGGGGACCGGGCGCGGGCGGTGGAGGAGGTGGCGCTGGCACTGGCGATCCCGCACCTCCTCGGGCGCGCCGTCGACACGCTCTCGGGCGGTGAGCTGCAGCGGGTGGCATTGTCGGCGGCCCTGGTGACGCGGCCGCGGCTGGTCCTCCTCGACGAGCCGACCTCGCAGCTCGACCCGGTCTCCGGCGACGAGCTGATCTGGCTGCTGCGGCGCCTTAACGAGGAGTGGGGGGTGGCGGTCGTGCTGGCCGAACACCGGCTCGAGCGTTGCCTTGCCGCGGCCGACCGGGTCGTCGCGATGGAGGACGGAGGCGTCGGCTTCGACGGCTCCCCGCGCGAGTTCCTCGCCTGGACTCGGGATTCGGACCCGGCGCTGACGACCCCCGCCGCACGCCTCTTCTCGCTGGCGGGGATCGAGCCGTTGCCGGTCGGCGTGCGCGACGCCCGCCGGACGCTCGGCGACGCACCGACGAGTGAAGGGTTGACGGGGCCGGAGCACCGCCAACCCTTCACTCGTCCGAAGGGGCCGCGTGCGTTCGCGGCCAAGGGGCTCTGGGTCGAGCTCGACAGCGGCGAGGGGGCGCGTGACGTGTTGCGGGGGATCGAGCTCGCCGTCGCGCCCGGCGAACGCGTCGCTCTGATGGGCCGCAACGGCGCCGGGAAGTCGACGCTCTTGCGCACCGCGGCCGGTCTGATCGATCCGGTCGCCGGCCGGGTGGCGGCGGAGCGGATGGCGCTCCTCACCCAGAACCCGGGCGATTTCCTCGTCCGCGAGCGGGTCGGCGACGAGCTGCCGGGACTGGAGGGCCGTGACGCCCTACGGGCGGTCGGGATGGAGCACGCGATCGAGGCCGACCCGCGCGATCTCTCCGGCGGCGAGCGCCAGCGGCTCGCCCTCGCGATCGCCCTCGCCGGTCGCCTCGAGGGGGACGGCGTCCCCGGTCTCGTCGCCCTCGACGAGCCGACCCGGGGGATGGATTGCGCCCGCAAGGAGGACCTGCACAAGCTGGTCGAGTGCCTCGCCGCGGGGGGCGCGGCCATCGTCATCGCCACCCACGACGTCGAGTTCGCCGCCGAGTTCGCCGAGCGCGTCGTCCTCCTCGGCGACGGGGTCGTGATCGCCGACGGCCCGAGTGCCGAGATCCTCTCCGGCGGCTGGTACTTCGCCACCGAGGTCGCCCGCGTCCTTGACCGTCCCGGGGTCGTCACCCCCGAGCAGGGCGCCGCCCACCTCGCGGAGCGCGCCGGATGAGCTGGCAGCTGGTCAGCTTCCTGATCCTCGCCGGGGTCCTCCTCGCGGGCTTCGGCTGGTACGAGCGCTCACGCGCGCCCTCGCAGGTCGTCGCCCTCGTCGCCGCGCTGGCCGCGCTGGCGATCGCCGGCCGCGTCGCCTTCGCCGCCTTCCCCAACGTCAAGCCGACTACCGACATCGTCATCTTCGCGGGCTACGCGCTCGGCCCGGCGGCGGGCTTCGCGGTCGGAGCCTTCTCGGCGCTGATCTCGAACTTCTGGTTCGGGCAGGGCCCGTGGACCCCTTGGCAGATGGCGGCCTGGGGGCTCTGCGGCATCCTCGGCGCCGCGCTGGCGCTCGGCACCCGCAACGTGGGACGGCTGACGCTCGCCGCGGTCTGCGGCCTCGCCGCGGTCGGCTACGGCGCGATCCTCAACTTCTCCCTGATGGCGACCTACGGCAGCGGCAGCCTCTCCTGGGAGCGCTTCTGGCTGCTCGAGGGCCGGGCGATCCCGTTTGAAGTAGCCCATGCAGCCGGCAACATCGTCCTTGCCCTCGCCGCCGGTCCCGCGATGATCCGGATGTTGATTCGATTCCGTGAACGTTTCGAATGGAAGCGGGGGGAAGTCGGCACGGTGAAGCCGGCCGCTGCGGTGCCACCTGGCCCCGGCGGTATCGCGGCCACCGGCCGCATCGCCACGGTCCTCGTCGCGGTGCTGTTGCTCGGCGCCTTCGCCTCGACCCGGGCCGACGCGGCTCCCGCCGGCGGCACCGAAGCCGCCGCCACCTGGCTCGAAGGCACCCAGAACGAGGACGGCGGCTGGGCGGAAAAGCCCGGCGCCAAGTCGGCGCAGACGATGACCGGCTGGGCGATGCTCGGGCTCGCGGCGGCCGGGGTCAATCCCCAGGACGTCACCAGCACCGCCGGCAAGTCGCCGGTCGAATATCTGCAGGGCGTCCTCAGCGAGATCCAGAGCCCCGGCGACCTGTCCCGTACGATCCTCGCCCTCGAGGGCGCCGGGGTCGAACCGCGCGAATTCGGCGGGCGCAACCTGGTCGCCGCGCTGCTCGCCAAGCGACGTAAGGACGGCTCCTACGAAGCCTGGCCGAACTCGACCGCCTACGCGGTGCTGGCCCTGCGCTCCGCCGGGATCGCCAACGTCTCCGACTCGATCGAATGGCTGCGGGAAGTGCAGAACGAAGACGGCGGCTGGGGCGACACCGAGGGGGCGCCGAGCAACCCCGACGCGACCGGGGCGGTGCTCCAGGTCCTGGACCCGTCCGGGAAGCCGGCGAAGAAGGCGGTCGGCTACCTGCGCCAGACCCAGCAGCCGGGCGGCGGCTGGCGGCTCGGCGGCAACGGCGCGCTGAACACGCAGTCGACGGCCTGGGCGATCGAGGGTCTGCTCGCGGTGGGCGCCAACCCGGCCGAGTTCAAGCGCGGCGGCAAGTCGGCGTTCGAATACCTCGAAGAGAACCAGGACGCCGACGGCCACTACCGGTACTCCGCGAAGAGCGACCAGACCCCGATCTGGGTGACCAGCTCGGTGCTCGTCGCGGCGGCGAAGAAGCATCTGCCGCTGGAGGCGGTGCCGCGGGCGCCGAAGCCGAAGCTCCCGACGCCCACCCCGACGCCGACTCCCACCCCCGAAATCGAACCGCTGCCGCTGCCAGAAGAAGGCGGCGTCACCCCGTTGCCGACGCCGCTCCCGGAACTGCCGGCGGAAGTGCCCGGGGCCGAATCCTCGGCGCCCAAGGCACATGGCGGCGGCAAGAAGAGCAAGAACGGGAAGGGGGGCAAGACCGGGGGCGTGGGCGCGACGCCGGAAGGCGCCGGCACGACCCCGCCGGCCGAAGCTCCGCCACCGGTGCCGATCGAAGAAGGGACCGGCGAATCGTTCTCCGAAGGCGTCCCCGCGGGCGCGTCCGACTCGGGGTCGGGATCGGACGGCTCGGTGCTCGGGTCGATCATCGCCGGGCTGGTCGCCGGAGGGCTCCTCTTCGCGATCGGCTTTGGCCCTTACAAGCGCTGGCGAGCGACGCATCCCAAGGGCGGGCCGCCGCCTCCGGCCGCGCCACCGTCGAGCACCGGGCGGATCACCCTCGGCTCGATGCCGCCGCCCGCGCCCCCGGCGATCAACGGCACCACCCCGCACGCTCCGGTCCCGGAGCCGCCTCCTCCGCCGCGCCGCTACTCCTGACGAGTACCCTCGGACGATGGGCCTCGGCAGGGAAACCCAGGTCGGCGACACGATCCCGGGGGCAGGGCGATGCTGAGCCGCGCCGCGGCGATCGAGACGATCGCGGGTGCCCACTTCGAGGTGGTCGTGATCGGTGGCGGCATCACCGGCGCCGGGGTCGCGCTCGACGCAGCCTCGCGCGGCTACTCGGTGGCCCTGCTGGAGCGCGACGACTTCGCCGTCGGCACCTCGAGCCGCTCCTCGAAGATGGTCCACGGCGGGCTCCGCTACCTGCAGAACTTCGACCTCGGCCTGGTGCGCGAGGCCCTTCTCGAGCGTCAGCTGCTGGTGCACCTCGCGCCGCATCTCGTCTACCCGACGCCGTTCCTGGTCGCCGCGCTCGGCGAGGAGAAGCGCGACCGCAAGGTCGGCCTGGGCCTGAACATGTACGACGTGATGGCCGCCTCGCGGGCCGGGCGCAGTCGGCGGGAGAAACGCGAGAAGCGGGAGAAATTCTCCACGCAGGCGCGGGAGGACGACCCGTGGTGGTCCCCGGATCGCCACCGGACGATCGACCACGATGAGGTGCTGGAGCTGGTTCCGGCGCTGACCACCCGGGATCCCCACGATGCCTACCTCTTCTACGACTGCCAGACCGACGACGTGCGGTTGGTGCTGACCGTGCTCGGAGAGGCCGAACGGTACGGCGCGGCGATGCTGAACGGCGCCGACGTGGTCGAGGTGACAGGCGGGCCGGGCGTGGCCGCCGGCGTCGCATTCGTCGAGGTCGACTCGGGTGAGCGGATCGAGGTCAGCGCCGACCACGTCGTCAACGCGACCGGCGTCTGGGCGGACACGATCCGCCCCGAGGTGATCGAGGAGGAGGACGTACCGCGGATCGCCCCGAGCCGCGGGACCCACCTGGTCCTCGACGCCGCCGATCTGCCGATGGGCAGCGCCGCCTGCATCGTCCCGGCAGGCGAAGGGCGGATGATCTTCGCGCTGCCCTGGTACGGGCGGACGCTGATCGGCACCACCGACAACGACTTCGACGGCGACACCCGGCACCCGCGGCCCGCCGAGGACGAAGTCGAGTACCTGCTCGACGCGACGGACTCGTTCTTCGGCACGAGGCTCGGGGCCGGGGACCTGGTCGGCGCCTACGCCGGGGTCCGGCCGCTGATCTCGAGTGGCGATCCGCGTAAGTCGGTCGACATCTCCCGCAAGGAGGAGCTCTACGAGACCTCGTCGGGGATGCTGACGATCACCGGCGGGAAGCTCACGACCTACCGACGGATGGCGAAACTCACGGTCGACCGGCTGGTCGAGCGCGAAGGGCGCACGGCGCCGTGTCGCACGGCCGAGATCCCGCTCGGGATGGAGGCCCGCCCGGCCGATCTCGAGGCGCCCGACGAGGTAGGGGAGGAGAGGCTGTCACAACTGGCCTTCCGTTATGGCCACGCGGCGCGCAAGGTGCTCGACCTGGCGCGGGAGCGGCCGGAGCTGGCGGCGCCGATCGTCCCCGATCGTCCCGACCTGCTGGCCGAGGTGGTGCTGGCGGCGCGCCACGAGCAGGCGCGATCGCTCGCCGACGTGCTGCTGCGGCGCACCCGGCTCGGGATCCTCGCCGCGCCCTCGCTGCGCGATCCGGAGGCGCGGCGGCCGATCGCGGCGGCGCTGGGCGGGGAGCTGGGCTGGACGGATGCTCGGGTCGAGGCCGAGGTCGCGGCCTGGGAGGGGGTCGCGGCGGAGGAAGGGGTGGACCCGGCGCGAAGTATCGGGGGCGCTCCGGCGCCGGCCGCCGCGTCCTCGGCCGAGCCCGTTGACTAAAGTCGCTCCCCGATGACCAAGACCGAGCTCGAATCCAAACATCTTTCTGACCTCCACCAGCTCGCCGCCGCCGCCGGCGTCGAGCGCTTCCGGATGCTGACGCGCGCCGAGCTGATCGAGCGCCTCTCGGACGACAACGGTGACGAGGCCGGCTCCGCGTCGGGCGACGCCGATGCCGATGAGGGCCGCGAGCGCCCACGTCGCCGCCGTCGCCGCTCTGGTTCGAGCGGGCGCGAACGCGAGGAGCGTACGGACGTCGAGGAAGAAGAAGAGGAGCAGCCCCGAACTCGGCGCAGCCGCTCCGCCTCGGGCTCCCGCGATCCCGAGGATTCCGGTCGCGACTCCGAGGACACGGAGAAGGACTCCGACGAGGACGGGGAGGGCTCTCGCCCGCGCCGTCGCCGCCGTCGCCGCCGCCCGTTCGGCCGTCGCAAGGAGGGGATCTCGATCCAGGACCTGCTGCTGCCCGCCGAGTCGGGTCGCCAGGCCTTGCTGATCGCCGACAGCCGCGAGGCGGCCACCGAGCTGCTGCGCGGTGTCGCCGCCGACCTCGCCGAGGCCTCCGACGGTCCCGACCCGGTCGCCCTGCTGATCGACCCGAGCCCCGAGGAGCTGGCCGACTGGAAGCGCGAGGTCCCGAAAGCCGAGCTCGTCTCCGCCGGCCAGGCCCGCCACGCCGACGACGCCCTCGCCGCGGCTCAGCGCCGCGCCGGCGACGGCGAAGACGTGATCCTCCTGGTCGACTCGCTGACCCGCTTCGCCGAGTCCTTCGGCGACAACGACGCCGCGAAGGAGATCTTCGACGCCGGCAGTGCCAAGAAGGCGTCCGGCAAGGGCTCGCTGACGGTGGTCGTCGCGCTAGAGCGCGGCTGAGGTTCTTCCGGCGGGCGCCGCCGTCCTAGCTGCGGCGTCCTGGGCGTCTCATGGAGGTCCTGGCAGGCTGTGACCTCCATGAGACGC
>JAFDWG010000006.1 GCA_018268605.1 Actinomycetota bacterium
TGAAGCCGGGCCGCTACAACGTGACCGGCACCCTGGTCGCGATCTTCTTCCTCGGCATCCTCAACAACGGCCTGAACCTCGCCGGCTCACCCGAGTACGTCAGCAACTACGTCAACGGCGCGGCGCTGATCGTCGGCGTCGCCCTCGCGGTGCGGCTGGGGCGGCGGCAGGAAGACTGAACGGAGCGGCGCAACCGCTCTGGGGACCCGACGCGCTCCCTCAGCGCCGTTGCTCGCGCACCTGTCCGAGCTTCACCGCCAACTGCAACGCCAGTAGGTCCTCCTCTTCGAGCGAGAGGCCGGTCAGCTGTTCGATCCGGTCGAGCCGCTGGCGCAGCGTGTTGACGTGGATGATCAGGGCGCGGGCCGTGGACGCCACGCCGCGACCTTGGGTGAGGTACTCGTCGAGGGTTCTGAGCAGCTGGGACTGTCGTTCGCGGTCGTAGCCGGCGATCGCCTCGACCGCCGTGCGCAGGTGGTCCTCCGGTCCGCCCGAGTCGATCAGATCGATCAGGTACCGGTACGCGCCGGTGTCGCGGTAGGGAAGCACGTTGCGCTCCCCGCCGAGGAGGGCGGCGATCCTCGCCGCGTCCGACGCTTCCCGCAAGGCGCCGGCGAGGCCGTCGAGCCCGCGCCGGCCCTCGCTGATGCCGATCGCCACGTGGTGAGAGCCGGCGGCCTCCAGGAGCGAACCGATGATCGGCCGGACCGGCTCGATGCCCTCGGCGACGATCGGCGCCAACGCCCGCAAGGAGGACGGTGCGATATCGCAGAGGGCCTCCGGCAGCGTTCGCTTGACGGTCTTCTCGACGGTGGTGGCGTGCTCGGACCAGGCAGGTATCTCGGCTTCCGAGGGCAGCGCTTCGAGAACGATGTGAGGGCGCCTGAGGTCGATCCCGGCAGCCGCGGCCTTCTCCGCGGCCAACTCCAGATGGCCGCCGCTGAGAGCGTCGAAGAGGTCGCGCGCCAGGTTCTCCTCGGTCAGCCGTTCGATCAACTCGGTCCGCTGTACGGCGAGGGCGACCTGCTGCGCGGCCGCTCGCAGCAGCTCCGGGGCCGAGGCTCGCCAGGGACGCCGAGAGAGGACGAGGAGCGCCCCGAGTCGACGGCCGCTGGCCATCAGCGAGACCGAATCCCCGGCTGCGCCCTCGGCCTCCAGTCCCAGCTTCGTCGCGAGGTCCGCGACCACCGCCCGGCGCGCCTCTCCGCGGGCCTCGACCAGCTCCATCACCAGGGCGACCTCATCGTCGCTCGGCGGTCCTTCCATGGCCGGTGCCGCGGCGACCAGCCGCAGCCCGGTCTCCGAGTCGTCGGCCTCGTAGATCCGGCAGAGGTCGGCCTCGATCAGCTCGCGGACGCCGGCCGCGGCGAGTTCGAGCAGCGAGCCGCGATCGGCGACCGCGGCGATCTCCCGGCCGAGCGCCGACAACTGCGTGAGCGACGACACCCGCTCCTGCGCTTCCTCGTAGAGGCGGGCGTTCTCGATCGCGCCCGAGACCAGCGATGCCGTCCGCGAAAGGATGTTCAAGATGCCTTCGTCGAACTCGCGTGGAGCGACCGTATGAAGGACGATCGCTCCGATCGACTCGCCCGCCCGGGCCAGGATGGGGACGGCGACCATCGACTGGAAGCGCTCCTCCTCGAGCTCCGGCACGTAGACCGTGCGCGGGTCCTCGATCGCGCCTTCGCGGATGAACGCCGGTTCGCGACGAGCCATGGTCCAGCCGGCGAGCCCCTCGTCGACGCCGAAGCTGACCCTGCTGACGAGATGGGTGTAGATCGGCGAGGCCGCTCGCAACTCGAGCCGCTCGCCCGCGGCCAGGTAGATGAAGCAGGCGTGGCAGTCGGTTGCTTTGGTCAGCAGGTCGACGACGCGGTCGAGGATGTGGGCGAGGTCGGGTCCGGAACCGACCACGCTGGCGACCGCCGAGAGCGTCTCGTTCTCCAGTCGAAGCCGCTCGAGCTCCCGTTCGGCGGGAGACGGGTCAGCGGGCACCGGTCGGGCCCCGCCGCTCAGAACAACTGCAGATACCGCTCGAGCTCCCAGCTGGTGATCTCCGACTGGGCACGACTCCATTCGGCGCGCTTGATCCGGACGAAGTAGTCGATGTAGTCCTCGTTGGCACAAGTCCCAAGGGCAGCACGCAGCACATCATCGCGCTCCAGGTTCCTCGTCGCGTCGAGGAGATTGTCCGGGAGCATGCCGACCCCGAGGGCGTCGCATTCCGCGTCGGACAGTTCGTGCAGGTTGAGGTCGGAGGTCGGCTCGCCGGGGTCGAGGCCCCGCTCGATCCCGTCCAGGCCGCATGCGAGCACCGCGGTGACCGCGAGGTAAGGATTGCAAGAGCCGTCGACCGTCCGGTCCTCGATCCGTCCGGCGTCCGGGATCCGCAGCATCTGGGTGCGGTTGTTGCTGCCGTAGCTGATGTAGATCGGCGCCCAGGCGGAGCCGCTCTGCGAACCGACGACGAGTCGTTTGTAGGAGTTCACGCTCGGAGCGGTCAGTGCAATGTAGGCGGCGGCGTGGTTCTTCAGGCCGGCGACGAAGTTGTAGCCGGCGGGGGAGAGGCCGAGGCCGTGGCGGTCGTCCTCCTCGGTGCCGAAGACGTTGCGGCCGTCCTTCCAGAGGCTGACGTGGAGGTGGCAGCCGTTGCCGGTCAGCGCCGCGAACGGCTTCGGCATGAAGGTCGCGATCAGGCCTCGCTCCTGGGCGAGGCTCTCGACCATGTAGCGGAAGAAGATCGCCCGGTCACAGGTGGTCAGGGCGTCGGCGTAGCCGAAGTTCTGCTCGAACTGACCGTTGGCGTCCTCGTGGTCGGTGGCGTAGTTGTCCCAGCCGAGGACGTCGAGATGGTCGGCCACCTGGGTGACGAAGTCGAGGCTGCGGGTGAGGGCGCGCATGTCGTAGCAAGGCTGGCCCTGGGTGTCGAGCTCGTCGGCGATCACCAAGGAGCCGTCGGCTTCGCGGCGCAGGAGGAAGTACTCCAGCTCGGCACCGACCTTCAGTTCGTACCCCTGCGCCGCCGCCGCCGCGATCTGGTTGCGGAGGATGGTCCTCGGGCAGTATGGCCACGGCTTGCCATGGACGGTGACGTCGCAGGCGAGCCGCGCGATCTCCGGCCGCCAGGGGAGCCGGGTGTAACTCGACGGATCGGGCATCGCGATGATGTCCGGGTCGTTCGGACGCTGGCCGATGTCGCCGGCCGCGAACCCGGCGAAGCCGGCGCCATCGTCGAGCAGGTCCTCGATGTGCGAGGCGGGCACGAGCTTCGCGTTCGGCTTGCCGTGCATGTCGACGAACTGGGCGAAGATGTATTGGACGCCCTGTGCCCGGACGAGATCGACGACGTCGGCGGCGGTTGCGGGGGCCGACGAATCCGCGGTGGTGCTCAGCTCCATTTCCGCATCAAAGATGACCGGCGGCCCGCCGACAATGGCGAAGGCGACCACGGTTACCGAAGCCTCAGTATCGAACTCCTACATGTATGTGGGAGGTATCCACACCTGCCGCGCCAAGAGCGCCTGGATCCGCCATGGAATGCCGGCCCCGCTGTCGTCACATTGAGGCTCATGTGCGGGATCATCGGCATCTTCGCGAAGACGGAGGAAAGCGAACGGCGGCTCGGCGAGTACGCCGCGCAGATGCTGCTGCAGATGGCCGATCGCGGCCCTGACAGCGCCGGGATGGCGGTCTATCGCGACCCGATCTCCGAACGGGAGAGCAAGCTCTGCGTCCAGGCTCCCACGGGCGCGGCGCTGGAGGCGGCGCTGGAGGCGGCCCGGGCCGGGATCGGGGTCGAGACCCACCACCTGATCGGCGAGCGGCACGCGCTTCTCGTCGTCCCGGTGCCGGCCGAGGAGGCGCAGCACTGGTTCGAGCGCGAGCTGCCCGAGGTCGCCGTCGACAGCGCCGGCCGGTCGATCGAGCTCTATAAGGACGCGGTCGCGCCGCGGGACTTCATCGAGACCTTCGGGCTGGCGACGATGAGCGGCAGTCACGCTCTCGGCCACACGCGGATGGCGACCGAGAGCCGGGTCACCCCGGAGGGGTCGCATCCGTTCTCCACCGGACTCGACGTCTGCCTCGTCCATAACGGCTCGCTGTCGAACCACAATCGCCTGCGGGCCGAGCTGGCGCGCGAGGGAACCGTGTTCCGCACCGAGAACGACTCCGAGGTGGCCGCCGCCTATTTGACCTCGAAGCTGCGCGGCGGCGCCACGCTCGAGCAGGCGTTGGAAGGCTGCCTTGAGGATCTCGACGGCTTCTACACCTTCGCCGTCGCCACAGCGGACGGCTTCGCGGTGCTGCGTGACCCGATCGCCTGCAAGCCGGCGGTGATGGCGGAGACCGATGACTGGGTCGCGATGGCGTCGGAGTTCCGTGCCCTGGCGACCCTGCCGGGCGCCGAGGGTGCCACGGTGTGGGAGCCGGAACCAGGGGTCGTCTACGACTGGGGAAAGGCCGCGGTCCGATGAGCGTCGACCTGACCGCTGCCCGCACCCTCAGCCTGGCCGACCACACGGTCCGTGAGCTGAACGCGGCTCTCCATGCACCCGACGCGGAGCGCTGGGAGGTGCTCGACCCGGGCGGGCGACACGCGATCGCCGCCGGCCTCGACGCGGAGATCTCGGTCGAGGTTGCCGGCCACGTCGGCTACTACTGCGCGGGCATGAACCAGCGGGCGAGCGTCCACATCCGCGGCAACTGCGGGGTGGGCATCGCCGAGAACATGATGTCGGGGAAGGTCGTCGTCGACGGCGATGCGAGCCAGGCCGCCGGTGCCACCGCTCACGGCGGGCTGCTGGTGATCGAGGGCAACGCGGCAGCGCGTTGCGGTATCTCGTTGAAGGGTGCCGAGATCGTCGTCGGCGGCTCGATCGGCCATATGAGCGCGTTCATGGCGCAGTCGGGAACGATCGCCGTCTGTGGCGACGCCGGCGAAGCGCTCGGTGACTCGATCTACGAGGCGCGCGTCTACGTCCGTGGCGAGGTGGCGAGCCTCGGTGCCGACTGCGTCGCCAAGGAGCTTCTCGAGGAGCACCGCCTGCAGCTCGGGGAGCTGCTCGAGCGCGCCGGCCACGGCGACCTCGATCCGGGCGAGTTCAGGCGCTATGGGTCGGCCCGTCGCCTCTACAACTTCGATGTCGACGACGCGGGTGAGTACTGAGATGAGCGACTCGAACGGCACGCCGCGTCCAGGGTGGAGGGATGGCCTGCGCGAGTCGGCCACCTTCGACCGGGCGACCCTGCACGAGATCCGTCGTGCCGCCCGCGAGGGGATCTATGACATCCGCGGCGGCGGCGCGAAGCGACGGGTGCCGAACTTCGACGACCTCCTGCTGCTTGGCGCCAGCGTGTCCCGCTACCCGATCGAGGGCTATCGAGAGCGCTGCGACACCGATGTCGTGCTCGGCACGCGGTTCGCGAAGCGGCCGCTAAAGCTGGACATCCCGATCACGATCGCGGGGATGAGCTTCGGCGCGCTGTCGGGACCCGCGAAGGAGGCCCTCGGGCGCGGCGCGACCGCGATGGGCACGAGCACGACGACCGGCGACGGCGGGATGACGCCGGAGGAGAGGGAGCATTCGAAGACGCTCGTCTACCAGCTGCTGCCGTCGCGGTACGGGATGAATCCCGATGACCTGCGGCGGGCCGATGCGATCGAGGTCGTGATCGGCCAGGGCGCGAAGCCGGGTGGCGGCGGGATGCTCCTCGGTCAGAAGATCTCCGAGCGGGTCGCCGAGATGCGGGACCTGCCGGCCGGCATCGACCAGCGGAGCGCCTGCCGTCACCCGGACTGGACCGGGCCCGATGACCTCGAGATCAAGATCGAGGAGCTGCGCGAGATCACCGACTGGGAGAAGCCGATCTTCGTCAAGGTCGGTGCGACGCGGCCTTACTACGACGTCGCCTTGGCGGTGAAGTCGGGTGCCGATGTCGTCGTCCTCGACGGGATGCAGGGCGGCACCGCGGCGACCCAGGAGGTCTTCATCGAACACGTCGGGATCCCGACCCTGGCGGCGATCCCGCCCGCCGTCCAGGCGCTGGTGGAGCTTGGCATGCACCGCAAGGTCCAGCTGGTCGTCTCGGGCGGCATCCGCTCGGGGGCCGACGTCGCCAAGGCCCTGGCCCTGGGCGCCGACGCCGTCTCGATCGGGGTCGCGGCGCTGGTCGCGATCGGCGACAACGCGCCCGAGCTCGGGCGCGAGTACGAGGCGATCGGCTCTGCCGCGGGCTTCTACGACGACTGGCACGAAGGCCGCGATCCCGCCGGGATCCTCACCCAGGACGACGAGCTCGCGGCGCGCCTGGACCCGGAGCTCGGCGGCCGCCGGCTGGCGAACTACCTTCGGACCCTGGTACAGGAGACGCAGACCCTGGCCCGCGCCTGCGGCAAGTCGCGCGTCCAGAACCTCGAGCCCGAGGACCTCGTGGCGCTCACCGTCGAGGCGGCCGCGATGGCACGGGTGCCGCTCGCCGGCACCGACTGGATCCCCGGCACCGAGGCCCGCTGATGTCGTTCGTACTGGACTGTCCGAACTGCGGTTCGCGCGAGGTGACCGACTTCGGCTTCGGCGGCGAGGTCACCACGAGGCCGACCGGGCGGCCCGAATTCAAGGAGCTGAACCGCTACGTCTACTTCCGCGACAACAAGGCCGGCGTGCAGCGCGAGTGGTGGGTGCATCGCGCCGGCTGCGGCGAATGGTTCCTGGCCGAACGGGACACGCGGACCAACGAGGTGATCTGGACCGCGCGCCCCGCGGACGCGCCTCCGGCCCGGGCGGCCGCGGCGAGCGAGGGGGCACCTCGATGAGCGGCGGGCGTCTCGCCGAGAACGGCGGCCAGCGGATCCGGCGCGGCGAGGAGCTGCGCTTCACCTTCGACGGCGACTCCCGGGTCGGTCTCGCCGGCGACACCATCGCCTCGGCGCTCTACGCCGGCGGTCAGCGGACGTTCTCGCGCAGCTTCAAGTACCACCGCCGGCGGGGAGAGCTCTGCGGCTGCGGCCAGTGCGCCAACTCCCTGGTCACGGTCGACGGGGCCCCGGGGGTGCGGGCCTGCGGCGAGCCGCTCCGCGACGGCATGCAGGTCGAGCACCAGAACGCCTGGCCCTCGCTCGAGCTCGACGTGATGCGGGCCACGGACCTTGTGGGTGGCCCTTTCACGCCGCCCGGCTTCTACTACAAGACCTTCATCCGGCCGCGACGGCTGTGGCCGCTCTACGAGAAGGTGCTGCGCAGCGCCGCGGGCCTCGGCAAGCTTCGCCGGCGCCAGCCGGAGCGCGAGTGGCGGACCGAATATCGCCGTCGCCATTGCGATGTCCTGGTCGTCGGCGGCGGCATCGCCGGCCTCAGCGCCGCGTTGCGGGCGGCGCAACTGGGGGCCGACGTGGTGCTCTGCGACGAGGATGTCGAGCCGGGCGGGAGCCTGCTGTTCGAAGGTGGCCATGAGCGCGCCCGGGACCTTGCCGCCCGCTGTCGCGAGGCCGGGGTCGAGATCCTCACCCGCGCCCCGGGCCTCGGCTATTTCGACGGCCTCGTCCCGGTCTGGCAAGGCGACGTCCTGCACCAGGTCCGCGCCGCCCGCCACGTCGCCGCCACCGGGACGCTCGCCCAGCCACTGGTGTTTCCCGAAAACGATCTGCCTGGGGTGATGCTCGCCCCCGGTGCGCTCCGCCTGGCCGCCTTGTACGGGGTGGATCCGGGGCGCTGCGCGATCGCCGGCGTCGACGATCGGGCGCTGGAGACGGCGTTGAGCCTCCATCGTCTCGGGGTCCAGGTAGCGGTAGTCGCCGATCTCCGCCCGGACGCCGACAGCGAGTTGACGGCGGCGCTCGAGACCGCCGGGATCGAGCTGATGCGCGGCGTCACCCCGGTGCGCGCAGGCGGTAGCAAGCAGCTCGCCGAGGTCCAGGTCGGCCCCGTCGATCCCTCGGGCCGCCTGCGCGGCTCCGCCCGCCGCATCGCCTGCGACGTGCTCGCCGTCGCCGGGCCACAGGCGCCGGCTTCCTCGCTTCTCCTGCAGTCCGGCGCCCGTGCCCGCTTCGATGACACCCTCCAATCCTTCCTCCCCCAGGAAGCGCCGCCCCTGATCCATCCCGCCGGGGCCGTGGCCGGCCATGCGGACGCCGAGAGCGCGATGCTCTCCGGCGCCGTGGCCGGTGCCGAGGCGGCACTAGCGCTCGGCTTCGGCGAGCGCGAGGACCGCGACCGGCTCGCCTCGGAGCGGGCCAAGCTCGAGGCCGAGGCGCCGACCGTACGGCGCGCGGCACCGCCGGCGAAAAGCCATGACGGAGGTCGCGGGAAAGCGTTTGTCGACCTCGACGAGGACATCACGGCCAAGGACGTCGCCTACGCGGCCGCCGAGGGGTACGACTCGCTCGAGCTCTCCAAGCGCTACACGACGGTGACCATGGGACCGTCCCAAGGACGCTTCTCACAGCTCGCCTCGGCACGGGTGCTGGGCGAGGTCACCGGGCGCCCGCTCGGCGAGATCGGCGTCACCACCGCGCGCCCGCCCTGGACGACCGTGCCGATGGGGGCGCTTGCCGGGCGACCCTTCGAGGCCGCAAAACGCTCCTCGATCCATGCCCGCCACCGTGACCTCGGCGCGACGGTCCGCTGGGCCGGCGACTGGCGCCGTGCCTACGACTACGGCGACGTCGAGGGTGAGACGATGGCCGTGCACGAGGGCGCCGGCCTGATCGACGTCTCGACGCTCGGCAAGCTGATCGTCCGCGGTCCCGACGCCGGCGAGCTGCTCGACCGCCTCTACCCGAACCGGATGTCGACGCTGAAACCGGGCCGGATCCGCTACGGGGTCCTCACCTCGGAGTCGGGTCGGATCTCAGACGACGGCACCGTCTGCCGCCTCGACGACGACACCTTCTACGTCACCACGACCTCCAGCGGCGCGACCGCGGTCGAGCGCTGGTTCACCTGGTGGATGGCCTCCTGGCCCGAGCTCGACGTCACGCTCACCGACGTCACCCAGGGGGTCGCGGCGATGAACCTGGCCGGTCCGGGGTCGCGCGACATCCTCGCCAAGCTGACCGATGCCGATGTCTCCAACGAGGGAATCGCGTATCTCGACGGCCCGCAGCTCGCGATCGCCGGGATCGACTGCCTCGTCCTGCGGATCGGCTTCGTCGGTGAGTTGGGGTACGAGCTCCACTGCGCGGCGCCGCAAGCGCGGGGGCTCTGGGACGCGGTCGCCGACTCCGGGGCCCGGCCTTTCGGCCTCGAGCCGCAGCGGATCCTGAGGCTGCAGAAGATGCACATCCTGGTCGGCCAGGACACCGACTCCGAGACGACCCCCTACGGCGCCAACCTCGACTTCGCGGTCAAACTCGACAAGGAGCAGGACTTCATCGGCCGCTGGGCGCTCGAGCACTACGAGGAGCGCCCGCCGGCCCAGAAGCTCGTCGGCTTCACCTGCCCCGGCGGCGAGGTGCCGACCGAGGGTGCCGCCATCGTCGAGGGCGACCGCGTCGTCGGCCAGGTCACCAGCTCCCGCCGGGCGCCGAAGCTCGAGAGCTCGATCGGCCTGGCGTTGGTGGAGCCGCGCCTCGCCGAGGACGGCGCCTCGATCTCGATCTCCGACGACGGTCGCCGGATCGCGGCGGCCGTCCAGACGCGTCCGTTCTATGACCCCGACGGGGAGCTCTTGCGCTCATGAGCCTCGGCTTCCTCTCGATCTCGGCGGGCGCGACCGCCCGCAGCCCGCTGCTCGACGCGGCGCTCGGTGGCGGCGCCCGGAGCGAGGTCCGCGACGGCTGGGAGGTGGTCTCTTCTTTCGGCGACCCGACCGCCGAGCGGTCCGCCTGCATCGAGAGCGTCGGGTTCGCCGACCTCTCCCACCTGACGAAGCTGGAGCTGCAGCACGACGGCGCCAGGCCGTTCGCCGCGGGTGAGGCCCTGCGGCTGCCCGGAGGCTGGCGCTGCCCGGTCCGTCCGCGGCTGGACCTGCTGCTGGCCGAGCCGTCGGCCGCAGCGGCCCTGCGGCCCGGGCTCGAGGCCGAAGGCCGGGTCTGCGATCTCACCGGCTCCCTCGGTGCCCTCGCCATCGCCGGCCCGCTGGCGCGGGAGGTCTTCGCCCGCTTCTGCGCGCTCGACCTGCGCGAGGGCTCGATGCCGGTCCGCGGCTTCCGTCCCGGGTCCGTCGCCCGCACCCCGGGCTACGTCCTGCACGAGAGGCCGGAGCGCTTCCTGGTCCTGTTCGGCGCCGCCTACGGCCAGTACTTCTGGGAAGTCGTCGCCGACGCGGTCGAGCGGCTCGGGGGCCGGCCGGTCGGAACCGACTCTCTGCCCGCGATCGACGAGGAGCCCGCCCGTGCGTGACATCTTCCGCAAACGCCGGATGTGGAAGTTCGCGACCGAGCTGAAGCCGCGCTACGACGTGGTCATCATCGGCGGCGGCTCGCACGGTCTCGCCACCGCGCACTACCTGCGCGAACACGGGATCGCCGACGTGGCGATCCTCGAGAAAAGCTACATCGGCTCCGGCGCGGCCGGACGCAACACGACGATCCTCCGCTCGAACTACAAGACGCCGGAGGGCGCCCGCTTCTACGACGCCTCGGTGAAGCTCTACGAAGGACTCGGCGCCGATCTCGACTTCAACCTGCTCTTCAGCCAGTGCGGTCACCTGACCCTCGCGCACTCCGACCGGGCCATGTTCGTGATGGCCAACCGGGCCGAGGTGAATCGGCTCGAAGGGATCGACTCGCAGCTGATCGGGCCGGACCGGGTCCAGGAGCTGGCGCCCGCGATGTACGTCGGCCCGGACACCACCTATCCGATCATGGGCGCGCTCTACCACCCGCCCGGCGGGATCATCCGCCACGACGCGGTGGTCTGGGGGCTCGCCCGCTCCGCCTTCGAAGGCGGAGCGGAGATCCATCCCTACACCGAGGTGACCGGCCTTCGTCGCCAGGGTGACCGGATCACCACGGTAGAGACCGACAAGGGCAGCATCGAGGCGGGCGTCGTCCTCAACTGCACCGCGGGCTGGTCCAGCGTGATCGCCGAGATGGCGGAGATGCAACTGCCGATCACCACCCACATCCTCCAGGCTTGCGTCACCGAGCCGGTCAAACCGTTCCTCGACGTGGTCGTCGTCTCCTCGCAGATGCACGTCTACATCAGCCAGTCCGACCGCGGTGAGTTCGTGATGGGCTCGGAGATCGAGCCGTGGACGACCTATCGGATGCAGAACACCCTGAACTTCCTCCAGGACCTCACCCGCCACACGCTCGAGCTCTTTCCCCAGCTGGAGCGAGCCCGGCTGCTGCGGGCCTGGGCGGGGCTCTGCGACCTCTCCCCGGACTACAGCCCGATCCTCGGCAAGACCGAGATCGAGAACTTCCACGTCTCCGCGGGCTGGGGGACCTACGGCTTCAAGGCTGCCCCGATCGTCGGCAAGATGCTGGCCGAGTTGGTCGCCACCGGCAAGACCCCGGAGCTGATCGCCCCCTTCGCGCTGGAGCGCTTCTACACCGATGAACTTGTCTCCGAGCTCGCCGCCGCGGCGGTCAGTCACTGACCGTGGCCGCCACCGCGACCAGTCCTGCGGCGGCCCATGGTGGCGCGACCGTCGAGGCACCCCCGGTCGTGCGCCTCCTGGTCTCCTGCGAGGATCGGCAGGGAATCGTCGCCGCGGCCTCCGGCCTGCTGGACGAGCTCGGCGCGAACATCGTCACCTCCGATCAGTTCTCGACCGGGATCGAAGGTGGGCGCTTCTTCATGCGGATGCAGTTCGCCCTGCCGTCGGGCCTGGGCCAGGACGAGATCGAAGCGCGCTTTGCCCCGATCGCCGGACGCTTCGCGATGGACTGGCGGATGTGGCGCGCCGGGGCGCCGAAGAAGGTGGCGGTGCTCGTCTCGCGCTACGACCACGCGCTGCTCGACCTGCTCTGGCGCCGGCGCCGCGGTGAGCTCGAGGCCGACATCGGCCTGGTCGCCTCCAACCACCCCGACCTGGAGGCGGACGTGGTCGGCTTCGGCCTCCCCTACCACCACGTGCCGGTCGAGAAAGGCCGAAAGCCGGAGGCCGAGGCGAAGCTGCTCGAGCTGCTGGCGGGAAAGTTCGACCTGGTCGTTCTCGCCCGCTACATGCAGATCCTCTCCGGCGATTTCCTCCGCGACGTCGGGGCGCCGGTGATCAACATCCACCACAGCTTCCTGCCGGCCTTCGCCGGTGCCGGTCCCTACGAGCGGGCCAAGGAGCGTGGCGTGAAGCTGATCGGCGCGACCAGCCACTACGTCACCGAGGAGCTCGACGCGGGCCCGATCATCGAGCAGGACGTGATCCGGGTCGACCACGCCGCTTCCGCCGCCGACCTGGAACGGCTCGGCGCCGACATCGAGCGCTCGGTGCTCGGCCGCGCGGTCAAGTGGCACTGCGAAGACCGGGTCCTCGTCGACGGCTCGACCACCGTCGTCTTCTAGCGATGGGACTGACCAACGTCTACGGCGTCCCCGGTTGGGGGAGGCACGGCGACGGACCGGGTGCCGCGCTGATCGACGGCAAGGCGATCGCCGCCGAGATGCGGCGCGAGGTGGGCGAGGCGGTCGCCGCCCGTGTCGCGGGCGGCGCGCCGGCGCCCGGGCTCGCCACGATCCTGGTCGGTGACGATCCGGCCTCCCACCTCTACGTCGCCTCCAAGCATCGGGCCTGCGCCGAGGCCGGGATCGAGTCGATCGACCATCGGCTCCCCGCCGATCGTCCCCAAGCCGAGCTGCTCGCCCTGATCGAGGACCTGAACGCCGATCCGGCGGTGAGCGGGATCCTGCTGCAGCTGCCGCTGCCGGCCGGCTTCGACGCCGGCGCGGCGATCGACCGCATCGACCCGCGCAAGGATGTCGACGGGCTGTCGACCCTCAGCGTCGGCCGCCTCTGGCGCTCGCAGCCCGCGCTCGCACCATGCACGCCGTCGGGCGTGATGGAGCTGATTCACCGCTCGGGCTGCGAGCTCGAGGGAGCGACCGCGGTGATCGTCGGTCGCTCGGAGCTGGTCGGCAAGCCCTTGGCGGCGATGCTGCTCGCCGCGAACGCGACGGTGACCGTCTGCCATAGCCGCACCAGAGATCTTGCCGCGGTCTGCGCCCGGGCCGACGTTCTCGTCGCCGCCTGCGGACAGCCGGCCGCGATCGGGCGCGAGCACGTCAAGCCGGGTGCGATGGTGATCGATGTCGGTATCAACCGTGGCCCGGACGGCGTCGTCGGCGACGTCGACTTCGCCGCCGTGCAGCCGATCGCCGGGGCGATCACGCCGGTCCCCGGCGGGGTCGGCCCGATGACCATCGCCTGCCTGCTTCGCAACACGCTGCGCGCCGCCGAGCCGGCCGCCTGAGGGCGACATCCGGAGGCGCCGAAGCGCCGGTCAGTCGTCGGGAGCGAAGAAGCCGGCGCCGGCCCCGCCGTCCACCGTCTGTACCGTGGCGTTCGTGTAGGAGGAGTCCGCGGAGGTCAGGTGGCCCACCACCTCGGCCACCTCCGCGGGACGAGCGAAGCGGCCGGCGGGAATCGCTGCGAGCCGGCGCTCGCGCCCATCGCCATCTCCCTCGATCGGCCCGGCGCAGACGACGTTGAAGCGGACTCCCTTGCTCCCGTGGTCCTGGCCGAGGGTGCGGACGAAGCCGACGATGCCGTGCATGGCCGCGGCCGCGGCCGGTTCCCGGTACGAGGTGCGGACACCGGCCATCGAGGCGACGGCGACGAACGTGCCGCGGCTCGCGAGCAGGTGGGGGAGGGTCTGCCTGGCGACGCGGTAGACGCCGCTCAGGCTCCGGTCGAGGTTCGCCTGCCACACGCCCTCATCGAGGTGCTCCAGCTCGCCGGGGAAGGTGGTCGGGGAGTCGAAGACGACCGTGGTGATCGATCCGAACTCGGCCACGGTCGCGTCCACCGCGAGGCGCACGTCGTCCGTCGAGGCGACGTCACCCTCGCACGCGAGCGCCTCGGCGCCGCCGGCACCCAGCTTGGCGGCAGCCTCCTCGGCGCCCGCGTCGCGACGATCGAAGAGGGCGACGGCGGCGCCGCGGTCGGCAAGCAGGCGGGCAGTCGCCAGGCCCGTCCCGGACCCTGCGCCGACGATGAATGCGATCTCCCGATCCATCAGCGGTGGTAGGCGCCGGCGTTTGCGCCGCCGTCGACGAGGTAGACCGAGCCGTTCACGTAGGAGGCGGCAGGGGAGGAGAGGAAGTCGACGACGCTCGCGACCTCGTCGGCCTCCCCGATCCGCCCCAGCGGCACACTGTCTGCCCAGAAGTCGCTGTTCTCCTGGCCGCCGTACTCGCCGCCGTAACGGGCGGTGAAGTCGTCGAGCATCGGGGTGTCGATCGTGTATGGGCAGACGACGTTGCTGCGGATGCCGAGGGGGCCGAAGTCGAGCGCGAGACAGCGGATCAGGCCGACCACGGCGTGCTTGGATGCGCAATAGACGCCGTACTGGCTGGAGCCCAGGACCCCGGCGTCCGAGGCGATCGCGACGAAGCTGCCGCTGCGACGCTCGACGAAGCGCCTGAAGGCCGCACGCGCTGTGAGGTAGACGCCCTTGGCGTTTACTCCCATCACCAGGTCCCAGTCCTCCAGCGGCTCATCGACGACGGTGCCGATCCGCTCGATCCCGGCACAGGGGACGACCATCTGCGGTATGCCGCCCATCGCCTCGAAGCGCTCGAAGGCCGCATCGACCGACGCGGCGTCGGCCACGTCAGCCTCGAGCGCGACCGCGCTGCCGCCCGCGGCCCCGATCAGATCCACCGTCTCCCGCGCCCCGTCGCAGTTGCGGTCCAGGACGCCGACCAGGCCGTGGGCGGCGAACCGCATGCAGATCGCCCGGCCCATGCCGGATCCTCCGCCGGTGACGAGGCTGTCGCGCCGTTCTTCAGTCATCGACGGCAGTGTCGCCCGGCGCCGAAGCTCCCGCCATGGTGCGATCGTCCATGTCGCCATGGGGCGTTCGTATCCCTGGCGTCCGCCGCCGGCTCATCGCTCGGCGGCGATCAGGGCATGAAGTAACCCGCCGTCGCGCCGCCGTCGATCGAATAGACGGCCCCGTTGGTGTAGGCGGCGTCGGCGGAGGTCAGGTGCGCGACCACCGCCGCCACCTCGTCGGCACGGGCGAAGCGGCCCATCGGCACGGTCTTTTCCCAGCCGGCGACCTCCTCGCCCGAGAAGTCGGCGAAGATCCGATCAGCCATCGGCGTCTCGACGAAGCCCGGCGCGACGATGTTGCAGCGGACGCCTTGCGGGCCATGGTCCAGGGCGAGCGAACGGACCAGGCCGATCACGCCGTGCTTGGTCGCGCAGTAGGCGGCGAACTCCTGGGCTCCTTGCACCCCGGCGTCGGAGCTGATCGCGACGAAGGCGCCCGGCCTATCCTGCTCGAGGCGCGGGATCGTGACGCGGGCGGTGTTGAAGACGCCGGTCAGGTTGATGCCGACGATCCGCTCCCAGTCGGCCGGATCCATCTCCGGCACCTTGCCCGTCACCTCGATCCCGGCACAGGCGACCGCCGTGTCGAGCCCGCCGCGCGCCTCGACCGTGGCCTCGACCGCCGCCCGCAGCGCGGTCTCGTCGCGGACGTCGCCACTGAACAGGAGGGGTTTCGGCCCGTCCTCCGCGCCAAGCTCGGCGGCGGTCTCCTCGAGTCCGTCCTGGGAGAGGTCGAAGAGGCCGAGACACGCCCCTCGGCTCGCCAGTCGCCGAGCGATGGCTCGTCCCATCCCGGATCCGGCCCCGGTGACGAATGCGGTCTCGTTGGTGGCCATCTGCTGCCCTCCTTCGGTTCTGTGTGGCGCCGTCGGCGTCAGTCGCCTTCGGTCGCGGTCAGGTACTGCACGTGAAAGCCGTCTTGGCCATGCCCCGCGGTCCGGGCGCGCTCGAGGCTTGCCTCCAGCGCCCGCAGCATGCGCCCCGGGTGGCCGGTCTGTTCGAACCCGACGCGGTGTTTCACCACTCCGTCGAGGAAGACGTCGATCGTCGCCTGGTCGGTCGCGTACTCCCCGGTCTCGATCACGTCGGTGGATTCGTGGGTGCAGGCGCGCAGTAGATCGGTCAGGTAGTCGACGCCGGGAAGGAGCTCGCGGGGCGGAAGGCCGTGCGCCTCGGCAAAGGCGGCGGCCTCGAGGAACCCCGCCCAGGCGACCATGTAGTAGGCGGCGAAGACGGCTTCGTAGGCCTTCGCCGCGCCGACCGCCTCGCCCAGGTGTCGGGAGCTTCCGCCAAGGCACCTCAGCACGGGCTCGGCGGTGCGCCAGGCGGCGTCGCTTCCCGAGCAGGCGATCATCGTCTCGGCGAGCCCGATTTCCTTCGGGTAGGCGGCGATCGTGCCATCCAGGTAGGCGGCGCCCTGGGCTCGCACGGTCTGCTCCAGCGCGACCGCGCTCTGCGGCGCGCCTGAGAGCAGGGCGAGGATGGTGGTGCCCTCGACGGCCTTGTCCACTTCGTCGAGCACCGCCGTGGCGACCTCGTAGTCGGCGACGATGACGATCGTGACCGCGGCGCCGCGGACGGCGTCGGCGGCGCCCGCCGCGACCTCGATCCGCTCCTCGTCCCGGGCGAGCCGCTCCGCCTTCTCGGCGCTGCGATTCCAGACCCTCACCGCGAAGCCGCCGCGGGCGAGCGCCAGGGCCAGCGCGGAGCCCATGTTGCCGCAGCCGAGGACCGCGACGGACGGCACCTCAGGCGTCCTCGGCCGCGGTCAGGTACTGGGCGTGGAAACCGTCTCCGCCGTGGCCGCCGGTCTGCGCGCGTCGCAGGTTCTCGGCCAAGGCGGCGAGCATCCCGCCGCGAAACCCACTCTGCTCGAAGCCCGACCGATACTTGGCGACGGCGTCGACGAAGACGTCGATCGTCGCCTGGTCGGTCGAGAAATCCTCGGCGACGATCCCTTCCGTCACCTCGTGGGTGCTGACCCGCAGGAGGTCGGTGAGGTAGTCGATGCCGGGCAGCAGCTCCTGCGGCGAGAGGCCATGCGCGTCGGCATATGCCGCTCCCTCGAGGAACCCCGACCAGGCGACCATGTAATAAGAGCCGATCACCGCTTCGAAGGCGTTGGCGGCGCCGACCGACTCGCTCAGCAGGCGCGACCCGCCGCCCAGCTCCAGCACCAACGGCTCGACCGCTTCCCAGGCCACCCGGGCGCCGGCGCAGGCGATCAGCGTCAGCGGATCGCCGATTTCCTTCGGATAGGCGACGATCGTGCCGTCGACGTAGGCAGCGCCGCGGGCGAGCATCTCGCGCTCGAACCCCGCCGCGCCCTGCGGCGAGCCGGAGACGAAGTTGAGGATGGTCCGCCCCTCGAGGCTGCCCTCGACCCGCTCCAGGACCGCCGCGGCGACCTCGTAGTCGGCGACCATCAAGATCGTCGCCGAGGCGTCGAGCACCGCCTCGGCAGCGTCTTCGACTGCAGCGATCCCCTCCGTACGCGCCAGCTCGCGAGCCTTCTCCGGGGTCCGGTTCCAGACCAGCACCTCGTGGTCGCCGCCGGCCAGGGTCCGGGCCAGAGCCGAGCCCATCATCCCGCAACCGAGTACCGCGATCCGATCAGCCATCGTGTCCTCCTTCGGGCGTCGCCTGGTTGAACATCAGTCCCGGAGCAGCCTGCGCAGGATCTTGCCCGAGGGCGACTTCGGGATCTCCGCGACGAACTCCACCTCGCGGATCCGCTTGTACGGCGCGACGCGTTCGCCGAACCAGTCGATCAGCTCGCCGCCGTCGAGCTCGGCGCCCGCGTCGAGGGCGACCAGCGCCTTCGGCACCTCCTCGCCGTCGTCGCGAAGCTTCGGCACCACCGCCGCGTCCTTGACCAGCGGGTGCTGCAGGAGGACCGCCTCCAGTTCCGCCGGCGGCACCTGATAGCCCTTGTACTTGATCAGCTCCTTGATCCGGTCGACCACCCAGATGCGGGCCTCCTCGTCGGCGACGGCGACATCGCCGGTACGCAACCAGCCGTCCTTGGTCAGGGTTTCGGCGGTCGCTTCGGGCCGCCCGAGGTAGCCCTGCATGACCTGCGGACCGCGCATCCACAGCTCGCCCTGGGCGCCGGTCCCGACATCCTCGCCGCTGATCGGATCGACCAGACGGCAATCGAGCCCGGGGAGCGGTTTGCCGACCGAGCCGGGCGGCGTCTCCCGCGCCTCGTCGTCGTAGGTGAGGATCGTGGTCGGGCTCGCCTCGGTCATCCCGTAGCCCTGGCGCACGGGGCAGCCGAGGACCTCCTCGCTGCGCAGCGCGAGCCCTTCGTCCAGCGGCGCCGCGCCACAGATCACCGTGCGCAGCGAGCCGAGGTCGTAGCGGCGCGCGTCGGGATCGTTGGCGATCGCGAGCAGGATCGGTGGCGCGAAGTAGGCGCGGGTGACGCGGTGCCCCTCCATCGCGGCGAGCATCCGATGCAGGTCGAAGCGCGGCATCGTGACGACGTGGGCGCCCCGGGAGAGGGGCAGGTTCAGCATCATCGTGAGGCCGTAGATGTGGAAGAACGGGAGCACCGCAAGCACCACGTCATCGGCCCCGACCGCATGGACCGCGGCGACCTGCTCGATGTCCGCGACGAGGTTCCGGTGGCTGAGCATCACCCCCTTAGCCGTGCCGGTGGTGCCGCTCGAGTAGGGGAGGAGGGCGAGGTCGGTAGCGGGATCGACGGGGATCGTCGGCGGCTCGCCGCCGCTCCCGATCAGCTCCTCGAACGAACGCGCCGCGCCGCGGCCGGCACCGAGCGAGAAGATCGTCTCGATCCCGGCCGCCGTCGCGGCCTCGGTCGCGGTCGACAGCAGGTCGGGATGGGAGAGCACCGCCCGGGCGGGCGCGTCGCGCAATTGCTTGGCGGCTTCGGCCGCGCCCGCCATCGAATTGATCGGGGTCGGCGTGGCGCCGCTCGCGATGATGCCGTGGACCGCGATCGGGTAGGTCGCGCAGTTGGGGCAGAAGAGGGCGACCACGTCGCCGGCGCCGATGCCGACGGCGGCCAGCCCGGCGGCGACCGCCCGCACCCCTTCAAGCAGCTCTTCGAAGGTGACCGTCCGCTCATCGTCGGTGATCGCCGGCGCACCCTCGCGGCCGCGCGCCCCACCGAGCACGTGCTCGTGCAGGGCGATCTCCGGGATCTTCGGCGCCGGGCGATCCGAGGCGTAGATCATCGCTTGGCCGCCGCCAGGGCGCCGGTCGTGTAGCGGGCCACGTCGCTCTCGTCCGGGCCGCGGCGACCGAGCGCGATCTTCTGCAGGATCATCCCGTCGAGGATCGCCACCGTGTAGCGGGAGAGGCGCTGGATCTCCTCCTTCGACTCGTCCTCGGTGGCTGCTTCGGAGAGCAGCTCGTCGATGACGTCGAAGTAGCCTTTGTAGGACATCGGTGCGTAGCGCTTCGCCGACGGCGTGCGCACCGCCCAGAACAGCAACTCGTACTGGGCGATCATGAAGTCGGCGTCCTGGACCGTCAGGTCGAGATGTAGCTGGATCAGCGCCCGCGACGCCTGCTCGACGCCGCCGCCTGGTTCGAGCCGCTCGCGGAAGGACTCCAAGGCGAGTTTCTGGGTGTGCTGGAGGACGGCGACGAAGAGCTCGTCTTTGCTCTCGAAGGTGTAGTGGAGGCTGGCCAACGGCGCCCCCGCCTCTTCGGCTATCCGCCGGGTGGTCGCCTTATGCGGCCCCTCGCGGCCGATCACCTTGACCGCCGCCCTCACGAGCTGCTCTCGCCGCTCCTCCGCTGGAACTCGCGCCATCTGGCTCCTCTCCGTCCTCCCTGGCGGCGCCCGGCCGCCTTGACGACGGGGATCATAGCGGATATGGTCAACTGACCTAGTCATTTGACTAAGTCATGGGATCAACTTTGAGGAGAGTGAGTCGCGTGGGAGTTGTCACGGCCGCAGAGCAGGGCGTCGTCGCCGCCCGGTCCTACTTGAACGGAGAGTGGGTGACCGGCGGCGGTGAGGAGATCGAGGTCAAGAACCCGGCCACCGGGAAGCTCGTCAGCAGGCTCAACTCGAGCACCGCCGAGGAAGTCGTGGCCGCGGTGGCGGCGGCGCGCGAGGCACGGCGCGCCTGGGCGGCGACGCCTGTCGCGGTCCGGATCGAGCCCTTCCGGCGCGCGGTCGACCTGGTCGAAAGCCGACGTGACGAGCTGAAGGCGATGATCTGTCAGGAGGTCGGCAAGACCCAGGCCGAGGCGGACGACGACATCTTCGGGCTGCTGGCGAACTTCCTCCACACCCCCGAGGACGCGCTCCGCCACGCAGGCAAGATCGTGCCGCCGACCTGGACGCCCAACTCCAAGCGCCGGGTCCTGATCACGCACGCGCCGGTCGGCGTCGTCGCCGTGATGTCGCCCTGGAACTTCCCCGCCGCGATCCCCTCCGAGATGATCACCCCGGCGATCGCCAGTGGCAACGTCGTCGTCTGGAAGCCCAGTGAGTGGACCCCCGGTACCTCGCAGATCCTCGCCGAGATCATTGCCGACGCCGGGTTTCCGAAGGGTGTCTTCAACGTCGTCCAAGGCCGCGGGAACATCGGCGCGCAGTTGGTCGAACACCCGGAGACCGACATGGTCGCCTTCGTCGGCAGCACCGCGACCGGAGAAGTGATCGCCCGCGCCGCCGGGATCAAGAAGCTGCTGCTCGAGCTGGGCGGCAACGGCCCCTTCGTGGTGATGGAGGACGCCGACGTCGAGGCGGCCGTCGAGGCCACGGTGGAAGGCGCCTTCTATCTGGCCGGCCAGGTCTGCACGGCCGCCGAGCGCCTCCTGGTCCACGACGCGGTCCACGACGATTTCGTCGCCGCGCTCGCCGATCGCGCGCGGACGCTGAAGGTCGGTGACCCGATGGACGCCGCGACCGAGATGGGCCCGCTCACCGTCCAGAGCAGCCTCGACAAGACGATCGCTCACCTCGGCGATGCGACCGGCCAAGGGGCGGAGATCGTCGCCGGCGGCAGCCACCACGATCTCTTCCACGATCCGACGGTCCTCGTCGACGTCACGCCGGAGATGGCGATCGCCCGTGAAGAGACTTTCGGCCCGGTGGCGCCGGTGATCCGCTTCTCCTCCGAGGAGGAGATGCTGCGGATCGCCAACGACAGCGACTACGGGCTGACCGGGGCGATCTTCACCAAGTCGCTGGAGCGTGGCTGGGAGCTCGCCGAACAGATCGACTGCGGCACGGTCCACGTCAACGAAACGACGAACTACTGGGAGCTCCTCGCTCCCTTCGGCGGGATGAAGAAGAGCGGCATCGGCCGCGTCCTGGGTGACGGCGCGTTGGAGTCCTTCACCAACTCCAAGCAGATCACCTACGACCGGGCCCGCCCCAAGGCTTGACAACCAGATCCGAACGGAGAGTAGGGATGAGCGGAAACGCGGACAACCAGTACGACGTCGCGATCCTCGGCGCGGGATTCGCCGGGGTGGCAGCGGCGAGGGAACTCGCCGCCGCGGGGCGCTCGGCGGTGGTGATCGAGGCCCGCGATCGAATCGGCGGACGCACCTGGACGAAACATTCGGAGGCGCTCGGGCAGCAGATCGAGTTCGGCGGAACCTGGCTCGGCTACCGTTCCTCCTGTCGCTTCACCTACGGCGAAGCCGAGCGCTACGGGATCGGCCTGGTGGAGAGCCCCAATTCTTCCGCCTTCGCCTCTTTCGTCGGCGGTAAGCGGATCGATGGCGCCCTGCCGGTGCCGCCGGAGCAGATCTATCACTTCGAGCGTCTGATGACCGAGATCGGAATCCGCTCGCGCGAGCTCTCGCTCCACAACACGCTGGGGAGCTTCCGCCTCGACCTCGACTATCCGCTCGAGGACTTCCTGCTGAACCTCGACCTACCGCCGGAGACGGTCGACTACGCGCGCGGCTGGTTCTCGCTCTACTACGGCGCCGAATCGCACGAGATCTCGACCCTCCACTTCCTCTCCCAGGTCGCGGGCCTCGGCTACAGCGCGCTCGGCCTGGTCTTCGGGATCGTCGACAAATACGACGGCGGCACGGTGAAGCTGATCGACGCGATGTTCGCCGACGCGAACGCCGACCTGCGCCTGGAGACGGTGGTGGCGAAGGTGAGCCAGGACCGCTCCGGCGTGCGGGTCACCACGACCGACGGCGAGACGATCCACGCCGGCACCGCGATCTGTGCCCTGCCGCTGAACTGCTGGGGCGACGTCGACTTCGAGCCCGGCCTGAACAGCGCCAAGCAGATCGTCGCGAGACACCGCCAGCCGGGCCGGGCGGAGAAGTCCTGGATCCTGGCCAAGAACCTGCCGGACCCGCACTTCCTCGCGGCCGGCTACCCCACGCACCTGCGGTACGTCGCCACCGACTACATCACCGACCGCGGCAGCATCCTCGTCTCCTTCGCCGTGCCGGACCCCGGTTTCGACCCGCTCGACCGCGAGCAGGTCCAGGAGGCGCTCCGCGTCTACGCGCCGGAGGCCGAGGTGCTGGCGGTCGACGCGCACGACTGGAACACCGACCCCTTCGCTCGGGGTACCTGGATGGTCTTCCGGCCGGGCTGGCTGAAAGCCCACGCGGAGGCGATCCGCGAACCGGAGGGTCGGGTCATCTTCGCCGGCTCCGACGTCTCGCCGCATCTCACCGCCGGGTGGATCGACGGCGCGATCGAGACCGGCATCTCGGCTGCTGCGATGGCCGAGTTCGTGCTCCATGGAACCGACGAGCCCGGGCGACTGACCGCCGCCGGTGACGCCGCGACGGGCGTCAGCTGAGGCGAGCGGGATGAAGGTCGTCGTCGTAGGAGCGGCCGGCGAGGTCGGCAAGTGGGTCGCCCGTGACCTGGCCGCGTCGGCGGGCATCGATCAGGTGGTGCTCGCCGACCTCGATCGGGACCGGCTCGCGACCGTGCTCGACGGCTGGGCGGTCACCGGCGCGGTCGGTGAGCTCCTCGTCGACCGCGATGACCCGGCCTCGCTGCTGGCGGAGGTGCGCGACGCCGAGGTGCTGATGGACTGCAGCAGCTTCGGCGGCTCGGGCATGCTCGACCTGGCGATCGAGGGTAGGGCTGCCTACGCCGACCTGATCTCGACCCGGGACGAGGACTCACTCGCGCGGGCCCGCGCAGCGGGGATCGCCGCCGTCTCCGGCCTCGGCCAGTCGCCGGGCCTCTCCAACGTGCTCGCCGGGCACGCCGCCGCCGTGTTCGACGAGTTCCACGAGTTCCACGTCTACTGGGCCTCCTACCGCAGCGCGGCAGCCTCGCGCGGCGGCCTCGACACGATCACCTGGGAGCTCGGCAACGCCTGTCCGGAGCGCGAGTACTACCTCAACGGTCGCTGGGTCCCCGCGGGTTTCATGGAGATGGCGAAGCTCGTCGACTTCGGCGCCGGGATGGGGGAGACCTATGTCTACGCGGTGCCGCATCCCGAGGTCCGCGAAATCGTCGAGAGCTTTCCCTCGCTGAGCTACTGCTCGGTGCTCGGCACCTGGCAGGCGCCTTTGATGGCGGAGTTCAAGGTGCTTAACGAGTACGGCCTGCTCGAGGAGGACACGGTCGAGGACACCAAGCGGATGATCTGGAAGCACCGCGGTGGCCGGCGCGAGGGTGGCTGGCACCGCTCGGGGGCCGTCGCCTGTGAGGCGCGGGGCAGGATCGACGGCAAGCCGGTGGTGCGGCGCTACGACGTCGACTTCCCGCCCGACTGGGGCGACGACGCGATCAGCCGCGGGACCGGCATCTGCGCCGGGGTCGGGGCGGAGCTGATCGCCAGGCACGGCGCCGCCGGCGAAGGATTCGTCAATGGAGAGATCTTCTTCGACCCCGAGGTGTTCCTCGAGGTGCTACGCGCCAGGGATGGCGATTACGACGTTCATTGGGTCGACAACGACGCCAGCAGCGAATTCGAGATGGAGGAGAAATGACCAGGTTCGCCGGCAAGACGGCAATCATCACCGGGGCCAGCAAAGGGCTGGGCCGGGCGACCGCCGAGCGGTTGGCTTCCGAAGGTGCGTCGGTGCTCATCACCGCCCGCAATCAGGGACCGCTGGACGAGGCGGTCGAGCAGTTGGCCTCGACCCACGGGGTCGAGGCGGCCGGGGTCGTCGGCGACGTCGCCGACGACAAGGTGATCGAAGAGATCGTCTCCACGGCGATCGATCGCTGGGGCAAGATCGACGTGCTCATCAACAACGCCGGCATCTACGACGAAACCGAGTTCCTCGACATCGATCGGAAGAACTGGCGCTACATCCTCGACGTCGACCTGAACGCGCCGTTCCTGCTCGCGCAGCTCTGCGCCCACAAGATGGTGGAGGCCGGCTCAGGCTCGATCGTCAACATCGCCTCGATCGACGGTCACGCGGCGGACGGCCCGTACGCCAGCTACGGGGCGGCGAAGGCCGGCCTGATGGCCCTCACCCAGTACATCGCGGTGGAACTGGCCCCGAAGGGCATCCGCTGTAACTCGGTCAGCCCCGGTTGGGTGGACACGCCGATGGTGCGCTCGGTCTGTACCCCGGAGATGCTCGAGCGGATGCGCAGCGGCTTCAAGCGCGTGCCGATCGGTCGCCTGCTCCACGACGAGGAGATCGCCGCCGCCTGTGCGTTCCTGGCGAGCGACGAAGCCTCCGGAGTCACCGGGACCGACCTGGTCGTCGACGGCGGCACCCTGGCGGACGTCCACCTGGTCCCCACGGTCGAATGAACGCGGACGTCGTGGTGGTCGGGGCCGGGCTTTCCGGGCTCACCGTCGCCAAGCGCCTGACGGAAAGCGGCGCCGATGTGATCGTCCTCGAGGCGAAGGACCGGGTCGGCGGGCGCACCCTGCAGGGTGACCTTCCGCATGGGAAGTCCGTCGACCTCGGCGGACGATTCGTCGGGCCCGGCCAGGACGAGGTCCTGGCGCTCGCCGAGGAGATGGGGGTCGAGCGCTTCGACGTCTTCGCCGCGGGCGACGCCGTCTGGCACTTCGACGGCGAGCGGATCGCCTTCGCCCCCGACGCCGACCTGCCGATCGGCGCCGCCGGCGTCGCCGATTACAACAAGGCGGTCGCCGAGCTCGACCGCCTGGCGGCGACGATCGACCCGGCCGCACCGTGGGCCTCGCCCGACGCCGAGCGGCTCGACCGCACCTCCGCCGCCACCTGGCTCGACGCGACGATCGACGACCCGGCGGCGCGGTTCGTGATGGAGACCTACTGCACGATCATCTTCTGCGTGCCGCCCTGGCGGCTCTCGCTACTGCAGATCCTGGTCTACCTCGCCTCCTGCGGGGGTTGGGACGCGAACGTCGAAGGGGAGCAGTGGCGCTTCGTCGGCGGCTCGTATGAGATCTCCGCCCGGATCGCGGCCGAGCTCGGTGACCGGGTGCACCTCGGCACGCCGGTACGGCGGATCGAGCGGACCGGCGGCGAGGTGCGGGTGGTGTGCGACGAGCTGACGGTCGCCGCCCGCCGGTGCGTCGTCGCGATGAGCCCCGGCGATGCCCGCTACATCGAGTTCGCGCCGATGCTGCCGACCATGCGCGAGTACCTGCATCGCCACTTCCAGATGGAGTCGGCGGTGGCGATGCACCTCGTCTACGAGACCCCGTTCTGGCGCGAGGACGGCCTCAGCGGCGTCGCCTTCGGCGATCTGCCAGGGGCGGGGATCACCTGGGACAGCTCCCCGCCGGACGGCGAGCCCGGAGTCATCCTCACCTTCCAATACCGGATCCCCGAGGGATCGCCGGTCGGACAACCGCTGGCGATCGCCGACGACAAGGCCGCCAGGCGCCAGTCGATGATCGACGCCCTGGTCGACTACTTCGGCCCCGCGGCCGCGAGCCCGATCGACTACGTGGAGAAGGAGTGGCGGTACGAGCCCTATACGCACGGCTGCCAGTCAGGCATGCCGCCAGGTCTCTACACGGAGGTCGGGTCGGCGCTCAAGGACCCGGTCGACGGGATCTACTGGAGCTCGACCGAGCTCGGGGCGAAGTGGTTCTGCTGGATGAACGGCGCGGTCGAGTCCGGGGAACGGGTGGCCCGCGAGGTCGCCGCCGATCTCGATCTGCCGGTAGCCGGCGGCTGAGGGGCGGCGGTTTCGCGATCGGGCCGGGAGGCGCCGAGAGGTATAGCGATCCGCCGTCGGGGCGGCGGAGTCCCACAAACAGAGGAGAGAGAAGCATGAAGGGCATTCGAATGCGCATCGGCCTCGCGCTGATGCTGGTCACGTTGCTTGCTGCACTGGTGCTGGCGGGATGCGGCGGCAGCAGCGGCGGCGGCAGCAGCAGCAGCACCGAAAGTGCGGCCGGCGGCGTCAGCAAGGCCGATCTCGCGAAGTACGAACAGGAACTCGCGAAGCTGTGGAAAGGCACCTACACCGAGCCGCAAGGACCGGCCTTCAAGCCGCCTAGTGGCAAGAACGTCTGGGTGATCTCCACCGGGCAGAGCATCGAAACCGCGCAGAACGCCTCGGCCGCGATGGAAGAAGCCGGCGGCAAGCTCGGCTGGTCGGTGCACGTGTTCGACGGCAAATTCGAATCGAGCCGCGAGTTGTCAGGGATCCAGCAGGCGATCGCGGCGGGGGCGGAAGGGATCGTCCTCCTCTACATCGACTGTGCCCCGGTCAAAGCCGGTCTCGAACAGGCCAAGGCGGCCGGCATCGCGGTGGCCGGGATCGAATCGAAGGACTGCAATCCGTCCCTGGAGACCAACGTCAAATTCGCCCAGAACCAGAGCTGGGAAGAATGGTCCCGAGGCTGGGGCCGCGGCATGATGGCCTGGGTGATCGCCAAGACCCACGGCGAAGCAAAGGTCATCGTGGCGGAGGAGACGGACCTTGCCGTGACCCGCGAAGTCAACGTCGGCTGGGAAGAACAGGTCAAGAAGTGCCCGACCTGCGAAATCGTCGCCAACACCAAATTCGTCGGCACCGAATTCGGCCCGCCGTTGCAGCAGAAGATCGAACAGGCCCTGAACTCGAATCCGGACGCGAACGGGTTCATCCCCGCCTATGACGCGGTGATGACCAGCGGTGGTGCCGCGGCGGCGATCCGCGCCTCCGGCAGGCTGCCGGAAATGGCAGTGATGGGCGGTGAGGGTTCGGTCCCGGGGATCGAACAGATCTACGACGAATCGGGGATGAAGGCCTGTATCGGCATCCCCACCGCGCAGACGGGCTGGGAGGCGATCGCGGTCCTCGCCCGCGCGTTCGCCGGGCTCAAGCCCGGCGACGGCAACAGCGGCGTCGGCTGGCAGATCTGCGAAAAAGGTCACAACCTTCCGCCGAAGGGCGAGACCTACCAGCCCCCGCTCAATTACGTGCCGGTGTACGAAAAGATGTGGGGCCTGAAGTAATCCGACCGGATGTCCCGGCGGGCGGTACGGCGGTCGTCGCCGCCGCCCGTCGGGTCTCCCGGACGCCCCCGCTACTTGATCGCCTTGAAGATGCTGGCGATGTCGTTCTGCCCGTCTCCCGCCGCTTTCGCCTCGCGGCAATATTCGACGAAGGCCTCGGTGAGGTTCGCCGAGACGCCGACCTTCCTGATCTCGGCGGCGACGATCGAGACACCGTCGACGTGGATGTCCACCGACGCCTGGTCGCCGGAGTAGTCGTCGGCGGCGATGCGGCGTGCGCCGTCATCGATCCCACCCAGCATCCGCTCGGTCATATTCGGCACCAGCCCGTGGAAGGACTCGATCGAGACGCCCGCGGCGTCGACAAAGGCGGCCGCCTCGTAGAAGCCTCCGAGGGCGGAGAAATAGTAGGACCAAAGAGCCAGGTATACGACGGTGGCTGCCGCGCCGTCGCCGACAAGCCGTTGCGACCCCGCCACCTTGGCGAGGACCTCGCGATGGGCCTCGAAAGCATCTTCAGGGCCCGAATAGATGATCACCGTGTCCTCGCCGCCGATGTCCCGAGGGTAGGCGAGGATGCCGCCGTCGAGGTAAACCCCACCTTGGGCGGTGACCCACTCGCCTTGCCGTTCCGACTCTTCGACGCTACCTGTGCTGAGGTTGGCGAAGGTGCGACCGGCGAGGGCGGCATCGACTCCGTCCAGGGCGAGGATCTCATTCGCACCCTCATAGTTGAGAACGTTCATGACGGTCAGCGGGCTGGCGCCGATCGCCTCCGCCGCCGTGGCCGCCACCTGGGCACCCTGGCCCGTCAGCGGCTCGGCTTTGGCCGCGGTCCTGTTCCAGACGGTCACCCTGAGGCCGCTCTCGAGAAAGGTCCTGGCGAGGCAGCTGCCCATGTTGCCGAGGCCGATCATCGTGACGTCGGTTGTTTCCATCCCACTCTCCCTCCGGCGCCCCAGAACGCCACATTGGTTAACGAACAATCATTCGGACGCTATCCGGGTGGCGTTCCCGCGGTCAAGACCGAACAAGGGTCGGGCAAGTGTCATGGGCCTGCGGAGGTCGCACGCCTGGCCCGGGAGGGAGTATCGCTTGACGACGGCCTGCTGCTGGCGTAGTTTACGAACATTCGTTATCCGCACGGTGCGGTTGGATCCGCCAGCGGGCGGCGGATGGAGAGAGCAAACGGACAGGAGTAGATTCGATGATGAGATCGCACTCACCCAGGTTCCTCGCCGCCCTCGCCGCGATGGTCCTCCTGGGCTTGCTGGTCGCAGCCTGCGGTAGCAGTAGTAGTAGCAGCAGCAGCAGTGGGGGTTCGACCGCCGCCGGTGAAGGCTCCAGCGGCGAAGGCGGTGGTGAAAGCGGCGGCGCCAGCTCCGCCAAATACGAACAGATGCTGCAGGGGCTCTGGAAGGGGACCTACACCCTGCCCGAAGGGCCGAAGATCAAGCCGCCATCGGGCAAAGACGTGTGGGTGATCTCCCTCGGTCAGAGCATCGAAACGGCTCAGAACGCTTCCCGGGCGATGACCGAAGCGGCCGAAAGCCTCGGTTGGAAGCTGACCGTGTTCGACGGCAAATTCGAATCGGCCCGCCAGCTCTCCGGCCTGGAACAGGCGATCAACGAGGGGGCGGAAGGGATCGTCCTCCTCTACATCGACTGTGGCCCGGTGAAAACCGGTCTCCTGAAGGCCAAAGAACAGGGGATCCCGGTCGCCGGAATCGAATCGAAGGACTGCGAACCGTCTTTGGAGACCAACGCGAAGTTCGTCGAAAATCTCGGGTTCGAAGAATTCGAGGAAGGTTGGGGGCGGACCCAGATGGAATGGGTGATCGCCAAGAACGAAGGCGACGCAAAGGTGATCGTCAACGAAGAGTCCGATCTCCAGACCACCCGCAGCCAGGCGATCGGCTGGAAGGACACCTGCGCCGAATTCCCGGAATGCGAAATCGTCGCGAACGCGAGCTTCGTCGGCACGGAATTCGGCCCGCCGCTCCAACAGAAGTTCGAACAGGCGCTCAACTCGAACCCTGACGCCAATGGATTCATCGCCACATACGACGCGGCGATGACCAGCGGCGGCGGCGGGGCCGCCCTCCGCGCCTCCGGGCGGCTGCCCGAAATCCACGTGATGGGCGGCGAGGGCTCCAAGCAGGGGATCGAAATGATCTACAACGAATCCGGGATCGACGCCTGCGCCGGCCTGCCCACCGAACTCACCGGCTACGAGGCGATCGCCGTCCTCGCCAGGGCCTTCTCCGGCAAGGAACCGGGCGACGGCAACAGCGGCCTCGGCTTCCAGGTCTGTGAAAAAGGCCACAACCTGCCGCCGAAGGGCCAGATCTACCAGGCGCCAGTCGACTACGTGAAAGCGTACGAAGAAATGTGGGGCCTGAAGTAGGAACCCTCCCGCCTCTCCTCGCCGCCGCCTGCCGGGCGGCGAGGAGGCGGCCGGAGCGACCGTCGGCCTGAGCTACGATCGGCGCGATGGCACGCTCCGCCACCCCGACCGTCCCGACGCCGACCTCGGCGCTCGAGATCCGCGACCAGCTCGTCCGCGGGGGGATGATCGGGCCCGCCGAGGACCTCGACGACCCGGCCTCGACCCGCCGCCGCATCCTCGAGGCGGCGATCCGCCTGTTCGCCGACCGCGGCTTCGACGCCTGCAC
>JAFDWG010000070.1 GCA_018268605.1 Actinomycetota bacterium
CCAGGTCTACACCCTCTACACCTGGTTCCTCTGGCCCGTCCTGATCCGCTCGACCGCCCGCCAACTGAGCGGCCACGGCAGCTGGGCGAAGACGGCCCGAGAGCCGATCGCCGACCTACCCGAGCCTGCCGGCGAGGCCGCGGGGCCTCCGGGCGTCGCGAGCGAGACCCGCGAGCCGGCGGGTCGGGTGGCGTAGGCGGGCGCCTGAGGAAAGGGACGCAAGGACTCGCGGCGAGCACGGCCGTCTCGGCACGGTCCGGGCAGGCTGTGGCCGTGGCCGAGACGGCCGGGGTATGAAAAATGTTGATGGGCCGAAAAGTAGCCCTATGGGCGTACTTTTCGGCCCATCAACCTGGGGGTGCTGGGGAAGCGTGACGGGGGTGTGGAGTTCCGGGCAGAAGCGTCACGAACCCTTGGTGTTAGTCACGGAACCCTCACGTCCTGGGCGTCTCATGGAGGTCACCGCCTGCCAGGACCTCCATGAGAAGCCCAGGGCACCGCCTCTTGGACTGCCGCAACCCTCAGAACTACCTCGTCAATCCCCCGTCTCCCTCCACACCCAGACCATCGCCAGCGGCTGCAGCGGCAGCCTTGCCCACAGTGCCCACCGCGGGAACCTGTGGGCGCCCGGGATCTTCCCGGGGCTGGTCGCCATCCAGACGTTGGCGGGGAAGACGGCGAGGAGCAGGGCGATCAGCCACCAGCGGCCGGCGCGGCGGGTGGCGGGGTGAAGGACGGCGAGGCCGCCGACGATCTCGGCCACGCCGGAGATCGCCACGGACTGCTTTTTCGGGAAGGGGGGAGGGGTGATCGCTTCGTATGGCTTGGGGCGCACGAAGTGCATGAGGCCGGCGAAGGAGAAGAAGGCGGCGAGTGCGGTACGCGAGAGTCTCATGGCGGGGCAGTCTGCCAGGCGGTTCGGAGAGCCGCGCCACCTGGCTCGCTATCTTGGATTTGTGCCGGAATTCAAGCTGAACTCTGCCTACGTCCCTACCGCTGACCAACCGAAGGCGATCGCCGGGCTCGCCGAGGGCCTTGGTGCCGGGGAGCGCTTCCAGACGCTGCTCGGCGCGACCGGAACGGGAAAGACCTTCACGATGGCCGGGGTGATCGCCGAGGTGCAGCGCCCGGCGCTGGTGATCGCGCACAATAAGACGCTCGCCGCGCAGCTCTGCAACGAGTTCCGCGAGTTCTTCCCGGAGAACGAGGTCAACTACTTCGTCTCCTACTACGACTACTACCAGCCCGAGGCCTACGTCCCGGCGCAGGACCTCTACATCGAGAAGGACAGCTCGATCAACGACGAGATCGACCGTCTGCGGCACGCCGCGACGGCTTCGCTGTTCGCCCGTCGCGACGTGATCATCGTCGCCTCGGTCTCCTGCATCTACGGCATCGGCTCGCCCCAGGTCTACAACGAAAAAATGCAGCTCTTCCAGGTCGGCAAGGAGATCGACCGTGACGAAGTGCTGCGCAAGCTGGTGAAGATGCAGTATCAGCGCAACGACGCGGTACTGGGGCGCGGCCATTTCCGGGTGCGAGGCGAGGTCCTCGAGATCATGCCCTCCTACGCCGAGACCGCCTACCGGATCGCGCTCTTCGGCGACGAGATCGAGGGCATCCAGCACTTCGACCCGCTGACCGGCGAGGTGATCGACGAGATCGACCACGTCTCGGTCTGGCCGGCGTCGCACTACGTCACCAAAGACGAGACGGTCGAGCGCGCCGTGCAGGAGATCCGCGCCGAACTGGAAAGCCGGACCGTCGAGCTCGAAAACGAAGGCAAGCAGCTGGAGGCCCACCGGCTGCGCCAGCGCACCATGTACGACCTCGAGATGATCAAAGAGCTCGGCTTCACCTCGGGGATCGAGAACTACTCGCGGATCCTCGACGGTCGCGAACCGGGGACGCCGCCGCACACCCTGATCGACTACTTCCCCGACGACTTCGTCTGCTTCATCGACGAGAGCCATCAGACGGTGCCGCAGATCGGCGGCATGTTCGAGGGCGATCGGTCCCGCAAGACGACGCTGGTCGACTTCGGCTTCCGCCTGCCGTCGGCGATGGACAACCGCCCACTGAAGTTCGACGAGTTCCTCGAGCGGGTGCACCAGCTGGTCATGGTCTCGGCGACCCCGGGGCCGTTCGAGAAAGCGGAATCGACGCGGACCGTCGAGCAGATCGTGCGCCCGACCGGCATCGTCGATCCGTACATCGAGCTGCGCGCGACCCGCAACCAGATCGACGACCTGATGAACGAGGCCAAACGGGTCGCCGAGAAGGGCGAGCGCGTCCTGGTCACGACGCTGACCAAGAAGATGGCCGAGGACCTCACCGCCTACCTCCTCGAGTACGGGGTGAAAGTCCGGTATCTACATTCGGAGATCGACACGCTCGAACGGATCCAGATCGTCCGCGACCTGCGTCTCGGGGAGTACGACGTGCTGGTCGGCGTGAACCTGCTGCGAGAGGGCCTCGACCTGCCCGAGGTCTCGCTGGTCGCGATCCTCGACGCCGACAAGGAGGGGTTCCTCCGCGGCGAGACGAGCCTGGTGCAGACGATCGGGCGTGCGGCACGGAACGTCAACGGCCGGGTGTTGATGTACGCCGACAAGGAGACCGACGCGATGCGGGCCGCGATGCGTGAGACCGACCGTCGCCGGGCGATCCAGATCGCCTACAACGAGGAGCACGGGATCACGCCGACGACGGTCCGGAAGGGCATCTCCGAGATGTCGGAGCTGCTGGCGATGGAAGACCGGGCCCCGGCGCGTAAACGGCGCAAGCGGACCGAGCGCTGGGACAGCCCGGAGGAGCTGGAGAAGACGATCGTCGCGCTCGAGGAGGAGATGCTCGCGGCAGCGGACGATTTGCGCTTCGAGGAGGCCGGACGGATCCGCGACGAGCTGCGCGAGCTGCGGCGCGACCTCGAGGGAATGACGGCGGGGGCCTGAGATGCCGGTCGACGTAGCCGAAGCCGATTTCGAGCGCGACGTCATCGAGCGCTCCAAAGAGGTGCCCGTGGTGGTCGACTTCTGGGCCGAGTGGTGTGGCCCGTGCCGGCAGTTGAGTCCGGCGCTCGAGGCGGCCGAGACCAAGCGGGACGGCGAGGTGGTGCTGGCGAAGATCGACACCGACGCCAACCAGGCGCTCGCTCAGCGTTACGGCATCCAGGGCATCCCGGCGGTGAAAGCCTTCCGCGACGGCCAGGTGGTCGACGAATTCGTCGGCGCCGTGCCGCCCGCCAAAGTCGAAGACTTCTTCGACGGCCTGGCGCCCTCGCGCGCCGACCAGCTCCTGGCGGCGGGCGACGAGCTCTCGCTCCGCGAGGCGTCCGAACTGGAGCCGCGCCGCGCCGACATCGCCCTGGCCCTGGCGAGCGCGCGCCTGGCCCGCGGCGCCGAAGCGGAGGCGCTGGAAGCGGTGGAGGCGTTCCCCGACGACTTCGGCGCGGCCGGCATCGCCGCCCGCGTGAATCTCGCCGCGGCCGGCGTCGCTCCCGAGGCGTGGAAGTCCCTGGACACGGGCGAGCCCGAGGCCGCCCTCGACGTCCTGATCGAGGCGTTGTCCGAGGACGGCGCCGACCCGGACCGCCGTGATCAGCTCCGTCGCGCCATCGTCGGCATCCTCGCCGGCTTCGACCCGGCCGACCCCACCGCCCGCGAGTACCGCCGCAAGCTCTCCGCCGCCCTGTAGTCGGTCTCGCGACCATCAGGCGGCCCGGGTCCCGTAAAGGTCGCGGTCCCGACAGAGCGTCAGGGACCTCCACAGCGGCTCTCGACCTGGGTGCTCCGGGAGCTCGTCGAGGACCCGTTCGAACGCGACGGGAAGCAGGAGCCCCATGCGGTCGGCGCGCTCGACCGCGAGCTCGAGCTTGTACTGCCGCGCGATCGACGCGTAGTCGAGCAGCGTCCTCGGGACCGCGGTGACCGGCATCAGCTCCGTCGTCGTCAGATCCTCCTCACGCAGGTCGGGGCAGCGGTGGAGGCCGAACTCCTCCGACCTGCGCCCGCGCCCGCTCCCTCCCGGGACGCTCACGCCGACCGGGATCTCGAGCTTCCTCTCGAGCCCCCAGAGCCAGACCGCGGACTGGAAGCTCAGCACCGCGCCGTCCCCGCGGAAGAGCACCGCCGCCATGCAGAGCCCGTGGGCACTGAGGCCGCCGTGCCCGACCGCGAAGACGTCGCGGTGCCAGGCCTGAAGCCCGCCGTTCCGAAGGTAGAGCTCGACCGCCCGCTCGGTGAGCCCGAGATCGGCCAACTGGGCGCGGGTGACGATGCCGTACTGACGGGCCGCCAGGCTCGCCAGTCCATGGTGGGTGTTGGTTCGACCTGACACGTAGGCCAAGGACGCGGGCGTCCGAAGTTCTCCCCCTCGGGCGGGCGGCGGGCCGAGAAATTTCCGCAAATGGCGGACTTGTTTGGTCGCCGGGTGCAGTGGGGGACGTAGAGGGCGGTGGAACGGTGGGGGAACATCTGTTCGCTTGGCTAGACTCGTAATTCGTGCCTGCTTCAGAGAAAATCGTCATCTCCGGTGCCCGCGAGCACAACCTCAAGGACGTCTCGCTCGAGCTGCCCCGCGACGCGCTGATCGTGATCACCGGGTTGTCCGGCTCGGGCAAGTCGAGCCTCGCCTTCGACACGATCTACGCGGAGGGCCAGCGACGTTATGTCGAGTCGCTCTCCTCGTACGCCCGGCAGTTCCTCGGGCTGATGGAGAAGCCCGACGTCGACTCGATCGAGGGCCTCTCGCCGGCGATCTCGATCGACCAGAAGACGACCTCGCGGAACCCTCGGTCGACCGTCGGCACGGTGACCGAGATCTACGACTACCTGCGGCTGCTGTGGGCGCGGATCGGACACCCGTTCTGCCCGACGTGTGGCGAGGAGATCACCGGCCAGACCCAGGAGCAGATCGTCGACCGACTGATGACGATCGAGGACGGCAAGAAATTCATGGTGATGGCGCCGGTCGTCCGCGGCCGCAAAGGCGAATACGGCAAATTGCTCGAGCAGATGCGCCTCGAGGGCTACTCGCGGGCCGAGATCAACGGTGAGCTGCGACGCCTCGACGAAGACATCGTCCTCGACAAAAAGTTCAAACACGACATCTCGATCGTGGTCGATCGCCTGGTGATGAAACCGGAGTTGCGGCGACGCCTGAGCGAGTCGGTCGAAGCGGCGGCCGGGATCGCCGCGGGCCTGATCGAAGTGGAGTTCGTCGACTCGGACGAGCCCAAGCTGCTCTTCTCCGAGCAGTTCGCCTGCCTCAACTGCGGCACCTCGATCCCCGAGCTCGAGCCGCGGATCTTCTCCTTCAACTCGCCCCACGGCGCCTGCGACGGCTGTCACGGGCTCGGTTTCCAGAAGGTGATCGACCCCGAACTGGTCGTCCCCGACCCGACGCTCTCGCTCGCCGAGGGCGCCCTGCAGCCCTGGAACCGCGGAGTCACCGCGTACTGGCGGCGGCTGATCGCCTCGGTCGCCGAGGCCTACGACGTCGACGTCGACACGCCTTGGTCGAAGCTGAAGAAGTCCGAGAAAGAGATCTTCCTCTACGGCACCGGTGACGAGCGCCACCAGGTGACCTACACGAACCGCTTCGGCCGCCGGCGCTCCTACAAGGTGCGCTTCGAGGGGATCGTCAACAATCTGCAGCGGCGCTACGAAGAGACCGACTCCGAGACGAACCGCGAGCGGATCGAGGGCTACATGGCCGAGCAGCCGTGTCCCGTCTGTCACGGCGCTCGGCTGCGGCCGGAGAGCCTCGCGGTGAAGGTCGGCGGGCTCAGCATCGCCGAATACTGCGACCTCTCCGCCCGGCGTGCCAAAGAATGGATCGAAGAGCTGGAGATGACCGAGACGGAGCGGGCGATCGCGCGCCTGATCGTCCGCGAGGTCACCGAACGGCTCACCTTCCTCGACAACGTCGGCATCGGCTACCTCTCGATGGCGCGGACGGCCCGGACGCTGTCCGGCGGCGAGGCGCAGCGGATCCGCCTGGCGACCCAGATCGGCTCCAGCCTCGTCGGTGTGATGTACGTGCTCGACGAGCCGTCGATCGGCCTCCACCAGCGCGACAACGAGAAGCTGATCGCGACGCTCGACCGACTGCGCGACCTCGGCAACACCGTGATCGTGGTCGAGCACGACGAGGGCACGATGATGGCCGCCGACCACCTTGTCGACCTCGGACCCGGCGCCGGAGAGCACGGCGGTCACATCATCTCCGCGGGCACCCCGAAACAGGTCGCCAAGGACCCGTCCTCACTGACCGGCCAGTACCTCTCCGGGAAGAAAAAGATCGAGGTGCCGGAGGAGCGGCGCAAGCCGAAAGGCGCGCTGGCCGTGCGCGGCGCCCGCGAACACAATCTGAAGGACGTCGACGTGACGGTGCCGCTCGGGGTCTTCTGCTGTGTCACCGGCGTGTCGGGGTCGGGCAAGTCGACCCTGGTCAACGAGACGCTCTACCCATCCGTCGCGAACCGCCTCCACCAGGCGAAACTACGTCCGGGCGCCCACGATGGCATCGACGGCCTGTCGCAGATCGACAAGATCATCAACATCGATCAGTCGCCGATCGGGCGCACCCCGCGGTCGAACCCGGCGACCTACACCGGGGTCTTCGACCACATCCGCCAGATCTTCACCCAGACGCAGGAGGCGCGGGCGCGTGGTTACAAGCCGGGCCGCTTCAGCTTCAACGTCAAGGGCGGGCGCTGCGAGGTCTGCAAAGGCGACGGCCAGATCAAGATCGAGATGCACTTCCTGCCCGACGTCTACGTGCCGTGCGAGCAGTGCCACGGCAAGCGCTACAACCGCGAGACGCTCGAGGTCCACTTCAAAGGCAAGAACATCGCCGACGTGCTCGACATGTCGGTCGAGGAGGCGGTCGGCTTCTTCGAGAACGTGCCGAAGATCGCCCGTCGACTGCGCACCCTGCACGACGTCGGCCTCGACTACATCCGACTCGGCCAGCCCGCGACGACGCTCTCCGGCGGTGAGGCGCAGCGGATCAAGCTCGCCACCGAGCTCTCCAAAGTGGCGACGGGAGACACCCTCTACATCCTCGACGAGCCGACCACGGGCCTGCACTTCGCCGATGTGCAGAGGCTGCTCGACGTTCTCGGCAGGCTGGTCGACGCGGGCAACTCGGTCGTCGTGATCGAGCACAATCTCGACGTGATCAAGACCGCCGACTGGCTCATCGACCTGGGTCCCGAGGGTGGTGAAGGTGGCGGCCAGATCGTTGCGATCGGGACGCCGGAGGACATCGCCGCGGTCGAGGGCTCCTACACCGGGCGTTTCCTCGCCGAGCTGGTCCGACCGGCCAGGTCCAAGAAAGCACCCAAACTTCCGGTAGCAGCGTAGTTCGGTTGGACATTTGGGACAGTCCGTTAAGCGCGGATTGTCCTTTCGGAGGAATCGCCTACAAGTAGGTATGACCGTCCCGTCGCGGGGGTATGGTCGCGGAGGAACGTTGGGGGGAGATAAAAGGAGGAGTGATGCCCCAATCAGCTATGACGAAGAGAGCCCTCTTCGCAGCTTTCGCGCTGCTCGTGGTCGCCGCGGCGATCGCGGGTTGTGGCGGTGGCGGTAGCTCGAGTTCGAGCACCAGCGAAGAACCGGCCGAATCGAACGAAACCGCCGGAGGGGGTGGCGAAGAAGAAAGCAGCAGCGGCGGCAGCCTGAAGATCGCCCTGCTCCTGCCGGAAAACGAAACGCCCCGTTACGAAACGAACGATAAACCGTCGTTCGAAAAAGCGGTCGAAGAACAGTGCCCCGGCTGCTCGGTCACCTACTACAACGCGGGTGGTGATGTCGAAAAGCAGGCGAGCCAGGGCGAAGCCGCTCTGACCCAGGGCGCCGAAGTGATGGTCGTCGACCCGATGGACTCGAAAGCGGCCGCGGTCATCGTCGAAAAAGCCCACGCGCAGGAAGTACCGGTGGTCAGCTACGACCGCCTGATCGAAAACAGTGAAGTCGGTGCCTACGTATCCTTCGACAACGAAAGGGTCGGCGAACAGCAGGCCGAAGCCCTGTCGAAAAAACTGAAGGAAATCGGCAAACCCAAAGGCCCGATCATCAAGATCAACGGTGACCCGGCGGACCCGAACGCCAAACTGTTCAAGGAAGGCTCCAACAAAGTCTTCGAAAAAGAAGGCGTCGAAATCGCCAAGGAATACGACACCCCCGGTTGGACCGCCGAAAACGCCCAGAAGGAGGCGGACCAGGCGATCACCGCTCTCGGTAAGAACGGCTTTGCCGGTATCTACGCCGCGAACGACGAAACCGGCGGCGGTGCCATCGCCGCTATGAAAGGGGCGGGCATCAATCCGGAAGAAAAGCCGGTCACCGGTCAGGACTCGACCGTCGCGGGGCTGCAGCGCATCCTCAAAGGCGAACAGTTCATGACCATCTTCAAGCCGATCGTCCCGGAGGCGGAAATCGCCGCGGAAATGGCGATCTCGCTTGGTGAAACGGGCGAAGTCGAAACCAAAGAAAAAACCGAAGACATCAACAACGGCAAGGCCGAAGTGCCTTCGGTTCTCCTGACCTCGACCCCGGTCACGAAAGAAAACATCAACGAAACGGTCATCGCTGAAGAATTCGTCTCTCCGGCGGAACTGTGCGAAGGCGCCTTCGCGGCGGCTTGCAAGGAAAACGGGATCAAAGGCGGCTGATGAGCCCCACTAAGCCCCTCCTCCAGCTGGAGGGGATCAGTAAGCATTTCGGCCCGGTCCACGCGTTGGACCGGGTCGATTTCGCCGTCAGCGCCGGCGAGGTCGTGGGCCTCGTCGGCGACAACGGCGCCGGCAAGTCCACGCTGGTGAAGACGATTGCCGGAATCAACAGCCCCGATGGCGGGAAGATCCTGTTCGAGGGGCAAGAGGTGTCGATCAACAAACCCCAGGACGCGACGAACCTTGGGATCGCGACGGTCTACCAGGACCTCGCGTTGTGCGACAACCTCGACGTGGTCGCCAACCTTTTCCTCGGCAGCGAGGAGAGGTTGGGTGGTGCGGGTCTGGTCACCCGCCAGCTCGATGAGGTCGACATGGAGAACCGCGCGGCGGAGCTCCTGTCCAACCTCGCGGTGACGATCCCGAGTCTCCGTAGCGAGGTCGGGACGCTCTCCGGCGGTCAGCGCCAGCAGGTCGCGGTTGCCCGCTCACTTCTCGGCGAGCCGAAGGTCGTGATGCTCGACGAGCCCACTGCGGCACTTGGCGTGCCGCAGACCAAACAGGTGCTGGCGTTGATCAAACGCCTGCGCGAACGCGATCTCGGCGTCGTCGTGATCAGTCACAACCTGGCCGACGTCTTCGAGGTCTGCGATCGGATCTTCGTACTTCGCCTCGGTCGCTCGGCAGGCGACTTCACCGCCACGGAAGTGACGGAGGAGCACGTGGTCGCCGCGATCACCGGTCTCGGCAACAGCGCCGGGGCGCGGGCCGAGGTGGCCGAGGACAACGCGGAAGCCGCCGGCGGCTCCGAGGGAGAGAAAGCATGAGCGCCACGCCAGCTCCGACCGCGCCCCCGACGGGTGACGAGTTGGAGGAGAAGAAGACCGTCGACCCGCGGGTGATGATCAAACGGGTCGTCCAGGGCGACCTCTCCTCGGTCCGGGTCATCCTCGGCCTGGTCGTCATCGCGATCATCTTCCAGGTCCAGGAAAGCCGCTTCTTGTCAGCGGAGAACCTGACCAACCTGATGCTCCAGATCACCACGATCGGGCTGATCTCGGTCGGCATCGTCTACGTGCTGTTGCTCGGTGAGATCGACCTCTCGGTCGGCGCCGTCTCGGGCCTCGGCGGTGCGGTGATGGTGGTGTTGAACGTCAAACACGGATGGAATCCCTACCTCGCGATCGGCGCCGCGGTGGCGGTCGGGGCAGCTATCGGCTGCACCCAGGGCTTCCTGTTCAGCAAATTCGCCGTGCCCTCGTTCGTCGTCACCTTGGCCGGGTTATTGACCTGGCAGGGAGCGCTCTTACAGGTGCTCGGCAAGACCGGGTCGTTGAACGTCACCGACTCGAAGATCACCGGTCTCGCGAACATCTTCTATTCCAACACCACCGGCTGGATCATCGCCGTCGTCTGCCTCGTCGCCTACGGGTTGGTGCTGGCTATCGGTTTCCGACGAAGGGTGGCCGCGGGCCTCGGCGACAAGAACCCGTTACCGCAGATCGCCCGCTTCGTCCTCGTCGCGGCGATCGTCATCGCCGCCGTCGCGATCCTCAACTCGGACCGCGGCGTGCCGCTGGCATTGCTGATCCTGCTCGGCTTCGTGATCGGGATGGAGTACGTGGTGCAGGCCACCACCTTCGGCCGCCACGTCTTCGCGGTCGGCGGCAACGACGAGGCGGCCCGACGGGCGGGCATCCGCGTCAACGGGGTCCGCATCGCCGTCTTCACGATCTCCGGCTCGATGGCGGCGATCGGCGGCATCATGGCGGCCTCCCGTCTCTTCGCCGTCAACCAGAACTCCGGCGGCAACGAATTGCTCCTGCTTGCGATCGCCGGCCCGGTGATCGCGGGCACCAGCCTCTTCGGCGGCCGCGGCTCGGTCTGGACGGCCCTCCTCGGTGCTCTGGTGATCGGCTCGATCTCCAACGGCATGGACCTTCTGGGCCTCGCTTCGCCGATCAAATACATGGTCACCGGCGGCGTCCTCCTCCTGGCGGTCCTCGTCGACGCAGTGGCCAAACAGCAACGTCAGACGCGCGGGAGAGCGTAAGAAGTCACAGGTGTCGCCCGGGCCGTCGAGGGCGGCCCGGGCGGGTGCCTGCGCGGTTGGCCGACGCCCGGGGTAGGGGACACAAGGGCTTGCGGCCGGCACGGCCGTCTCGGCCACGGCCCGGGCAGGCTGTGGCCGTGGCCGAGACGGCCG
>JAFDWG010000071.1 GCA_018268605.1 Actinomycetota bacterium
GAGGGTCCCGTGTGAAAGTCCCTAGGGACGTGACGCTTCCGCCCGGAACTCCACATCCTCGTCACGCTTCCTCCGCACCCTGATCGAACCCGTTGTCCTTTGTAGCCCTGTGGGCTACAAAGGTCAACGGGTTGGTCCTGCGGGTGCCAGGACGTGGAGGGATACGCGCGGAAGGGTGGAGTTCGTGACGTCTCTCGCACGTCTCCCTCGACGGCGTCGCGGTTTCTCCACTCCTCACAGACCCCGGCCGTCTCGGCCACGGCCACGGCCTGCCCGGGCCGTGGCCGAGACGGCCGTGCTCGCCGCAGGCCCTTGCGTCCCTTTCCTCAGGGCCCTAAACCGAGAAGACGATCAAACAGAACACCCCGGCGCAGATGCAGTAGATGCCGAAGGGGCTGAGGCGGTTCGTCTCGAAGTAGCGCAGGAGGAACTTGACGGCGGCCCAGGTGGTGAGGGCGGCGGCGATCGCGCCGACGAAGGCCTGGCCGCGGACGCCGTTGCCGGCGGAGCCGAGAAGGTCCGGCAGCTTCAGCACCCCGGCCGCGCCGATGATCGGGGTCGCCAGGAGGAAGGCGTAGCGGGCGGCATCCTCGTTGGAGAGGCCGGCGAGAAGGCCGCCGCCCATCGTCACGCCGGAGCGCGAGATGCCCGGGATCAGGGCCAGCGCCTGGGCGGTGCCGATGCCGAGTGCCTGGCGGAAGCCCATCTTGGCGATCCGTTCGTCGCCGTCGCCCTGCCAGTCGTCGGGGCGCGGCGGCCGACGCCGAAAGCGCTCGACGGCCAGCAGCAGGATGCCGTTGACGGTGAGGAAGATCGCAGCAGCCGTGGGCGAGGCGAACAGCGTGCGCAGCTTATGCTCGAGCGCCAGCCCGAGGATCCCCGCCGGGATCGTGCCGATGATGATGATCCACGCCAGACGCGAGTCGGTGTCCTGCGGCGTCGCCCGTCCTTTGATCGAGCGCACGAAACCGTGCCAGATCCGCTTCCAGTCCTCGAAGAAGTAGATGAAGAGGACCAACGCCGTGGCGCAGTGGGTCGCGACCAGGAACGAGAGGAAGTATTCGTCGTTCTGGTGGATGTTCCAACCGAGCAGCTTCGGCAGGAGCACCGCATGGCCGAGACTGGAGATCGGGAACGGCTCGGAGAGCCCCTGCAGGGCCCCGAGGATGATCGCCTGCAGGTAGGAAATCGGTTCCAAAGCCCCGCGAGCCTACCGACGGCCGTCTAAAGATTGGATTAGAGGCCCGGCGGGTGGCGGGCGATGAAGCCTTCCGGCGAGTCGACCGGAGAGCTGTGCCAGCGCGGGCCCGGGCCGCCGACGGTGTCGAAGGCGAGGCCGCCGATGATCATCCAGGCGTGTTCGGCGTTGGCGTAGACCGTGATCCACTTGCCCGGGCCCGGTTCGCCCCAGGTCTCGAGGCCGGTCGAGTCGAGCGGGCTTTCCAGCAGGCCGCCGCCGTGTAGCGCGTAGGAGACGGCGCCCGAGCAGTCATAGCCCGAGGATTCGAAGGAGCCGTGGCCGCCGCCCCAGATGTAGGGGGTCATCGCGATCGCGTTGGCCGCGGCGACCGCGCCCTTCACCTGTTCGGGTGCCGATTCGGGAGCGCTCGCTTCCGATTCGGAGATGAAGCCGACGCTTTCGCCTGAGTTCAGCGGCGCCGGGAATTCGCCCGCCGCTTCGCTGACGACGCCCGAGGCTTCGGCCCGCTGCGCCGCTTCTTCGGCACGCTGGGCGGCAATCTGTTCGGAGATCGAGGAGAGGTTGTCACTGAGCGCCTGTTCGCGAGACTCGAGCGCGTTCATCGTTTCGCGCCGGTGTGCCTGCGCCACCTTCAGTTCGGCGAAGCGCGACTCGGCCGCTTCCTTGGCGGCGGCGACTTCGGCCTCGGTGGCGGCGATCGAGTTGCGCGCCCCTTCGATCCGTTCCTGGGTCGAGGTGAGGCGCCCGACCGCGGTCTGCACTTCGTCGCGCAGGGTCTTGACCCGGCCGACGACCGCGTTGTCGTAGTTCTGGATGCGGCTGAGGTATTCGGTCTGAGCCGCCATCGAGGACCAGTTTTCGGATTCGAGGATCGCGTTGAGGACGTCCGGCGAGCCCGCCTCGTAGATCGCGATCAGCCGTTCGCGCAGGGACCCGAGGGCGCGGGTCAACTGATGGCGGACCTCGACCAGGTGTTCGCGTTCGGCCTGCAGGGCCTTGGTCGCCGCTTCAAGCTCTTCTTCCTTGGCCGCCAGCTGTGCCTCGACCGCTTCCTGTTCCTGTCGGAGCGCCGAGACTTCGCCGATCATCGTGTCGATTTCGGCGTTCTCGGCGGCGATCGAGTCGGCGAGCGCGCTGGTGTTCGCTTCGACTTCGTTCAGCTTCGACTGGGTCGCGTCGCGTTTTTCTTCCAGCGTCGCGGCAGGAGAGGTCGAGCTCAGCATCAGCGCGGCGACGCACAGCGCCGCGAGGAGGAAGGCGGCGGTGCTGAAAGCGCGGCGACGGTGCGCGCGCAGGGGGTCGGTGTGGGTGAAGAGAGTCCGCATCGAAACCGGGCCGGTTCGTGAAACACCAGAACCGGACCGCGGTCGCGCAGGCTAGCGAAGGGACCTTGTCGCCAAGCTGGTTACCGATAATTTGCAAGTCCTGTTGCAGAACGGGGCCGTTTGCAGGACTTTTGTGGGCCGCGTAGAGGGTGGCGGAGCGCCGTTCGCGCCCCGCCACCCCTCTTCGCGTCGGCGGATCAGGTGAGCAGCTTGGCCTTCGCCTGGTCGAACTCCTCCTGGCTGAGCGCGCCTTTTTCACGCAGTTCGTTCAGCTTGTGGAGTTCGTCGGCGGGCGAGGTGTGAGCCTGTTCGCGTACGTATTCGTCGAAATGAGCTTTCGCGTCGGTCTGGGCTTTGATCGCTCGTTCCCGCATCCCCGAGCCGCGTGCGATCAGGTACACGAGGCCGGTCAGGAATGGGATGAACACGAGGAACAGGAGCCACACCGCCTTCGCCCAACCGGACATCTCGTGGTCCCGGAAGAGGTCGGTGATGATCGTGAACAGAATCCAGATCCAGATCACGAAAAGGAAGATCTCGACGACGACGAGCAGAAGTTCGCCGAAGGTGATGTCTGCGAGGGGCACTTGGCTTCCTTTCGAGGTGAAACGGTTGAGTTGCCGTACTTGGTTCGGCAGTTACGAAGCAGAGCTTTACCTATGCCGGCCCGCTGTGCAATCGGATCGCGTAGAGAACGGCGGCGACCGAGGTCGCCAGGTTGAGGCTGGAGACGCCGGCCCGCATCGGCAGGGCGATCCGGCCGTCGGCGGCGGCGAGCAGCTTCTCGCTCAGTCCGTGGCGCTCGGTGCCGAAGGCGAGGACGGCGCGTGGGGGGATCGCCGCGGGGTCGATCTCCTCCCCCTCGGGGTCGAGGGCGAGGAGCGGCCGCCCCTCCTCCCCCGGTGCCCGCTCGACCGCCGCGACCACCGGCAGCGCGTAGTGGAGCCCGGCGGCGCCGCGCACGGCGTCGGGGTGCCAGGGGTCGTTCTCGCCGATCGTCAGAAGTCCGGCGGCGTCGGCCGCCGCCGCGACCCGGACGCAGGCACCGAGGTTCCCCATGTTGCGCGGCTGCTCGAGCAGGACGAAGGGCGCCTCGCGGGGGTCGCCGAGCGCGGCCGCGAGGTCGGCCTGCTTGCGTCGGGCGACAGCCACGACCCCAGTCCGCGGCGCCTGCGGCACGAGGCCGGCGAGCGCCTCGGGGCCGACCGTCTCCACCACCGCCTCGAACCGCCCCGCCAGATCGGGCGCCAGGGCGGCTGCCAGCGTCTCCAGCTCCGCGGCATCGGTCGCCACCGCGATCTCGACCTCGGCGCCGAACCGCAGCGCGTGCTTCAGCGCGTGGAAGCCCTCCAGCACCGTGCGCTCGGGATCGCGGCGGGCGGCGCGGAAGCGGCGGCATAGGTCCTCGTCGGGCACCGCCGGGATGATCTCAGGCGGCGGCGCTGACGAGTCGGTCGCGCCCCGACTCCTTCGCCGCGTAGAGCGCCTTGTCCGCGCGGGCGACGAGATCGTCGACGGTCTCCCCCGGCGTCCACACCGCCAGGCCCGCCGAGCAGGTCTGGCCTTCGGGCGTGGCCGCCCGCAGGCGCTCGACGATCTCGACCGCGTCGCCCGGCGGACAGTCGGGCAGGACGACGAGGAACTCCTCGCCGCCGAAGCGCAGGATCGTGTCTTCACCGCGGAGCGCCCCATCCCAGGCCGCGGCGCAGTCGCGCAGCACCGTGTCCCCGGCCAGATGCCCGAAGGTGTCGTTGTAGGTCTTGAAGTGGTCGATGTCGATGATCGCCAGGCAGAGCTCCGTCCCCGCGCGCAGCGCCCGCGCCATCTCCCGCGGCAGCTGATCGTCGAGCGCACGGCGGTTGGGCAGGCCGGTGAGCGCGTCGGAGCGGGCCAGCTTCTCGTTCTCGGCGATCAGCGCCTCGCGCTCGGCCTCCAGCTCCTTCTGGCTGGTGATGTCGGTGGAGCGCGCGTAGACGAGCTCCTCGTCGGGCTCGAACACCGAGCTCGTCCGCAACCAGTGCCAGTTGCCGTCCTTGGCGCGCACGCGCGTCTCGAGATCCTCGACGTCGCCTCCGCCGAAGACCTTCAGAGCTTGCTCGGTCGCGTGCGCGTGATCATCGGGATGGGTCAGCTCGAGCAGCCGCCGGCCCCGCATCTCCACCGGGCGGTAGCCCAGCGCGCGCTCCCAGGCGCCGTTGACCTCGATGCACCTCCCCATCATGTCCATCGTGCAGAGCATGTCCTGGGACAGGTCGAAGAAGTGGCGGGCGCGGGTGTCGGCGCGGGCGCGGCGCGAGGCGAGGCTGTTGACGAAGAGCATCACCACCGTCAGCGAGACGGCGCTGAAGATCCAACGGGTGACGGGCGAGTAGCCGCCGGTGCTTTCGACCAGCTCCAACGAGCCCGCGTAGACGAGCAGCAGCCAGGCAAGGTGCGCGGCGGCCGCCCGGCGGGAGAAGAAGTAGGCGGAGATCAGCGTCCCCCAGGTGAAGATCGTCCCGTACTGGCCGACGGCGAGGCCGGACTCGACGAAGAGCAGGCCGGTGACCAGCGCGGTGGCGGCGAGGAGCAGGTGGACCAAGGCCACCGGCACGCGGGCCGAGAGGAACCAGACGGCGCCGCCGACCACGGTCATCCCTGCAGCGGTCGCGCAGAGGGCGGTGAGATCGCCGCCGGGCGGGTGCGGCAAGATCAGCGAAAGGGCGACAAGCCCGGCGCCCGCGAGCAGCAGCACGGCGGTCGCGCGGGCCTCCGAGCGCCCCGGAGGACGGATCTCTTCGCGAGCTTCGCTACCGACTGCCATAACACGTATGAATCGACAAACGCCCGGCTTCCTTTAGACCTGGCGCGCGGGTTTTTCTGCCTCTCTTGCAAAGGATCTCTATTCCGGAGCGACGACCTTGATCGTCCCGCGCAGCCAGGGGTGGATCGCGTCCATGAACCAGAGCCTCGTGCCGGCCTCCGCCGTCACCTCCTGGGCGAATCGGCCGCCGCGCTCGGTGCCCGAGAACCAGGAGTCGCCGGGCAACGTCTTCGTGCCCATCGCATCCCAACCTGGAGACCCGGCTTCGGCCGGGTTGATCGTCGGCACCCCTTCGCCGTGGACTCCCTGCCATTCGGCGATCGCCCAGCAGATCCGGCCGGGGGTGAAGCAGAGTGCCTGCGCGTGCCTCGTCCTCGGCAGGTAGCCGCGCCGGACCAGCGAGAAGGTGACCGGGCCGACCTTTTGCGGGTTGGTCTTGTCCACGACTTCCAGCTGGTCGCCTTCGGCCACCATTTCGGGACCGACGAACGCCAGTCTTCCCGCCACTTCTTCGACCGCGATCGTCACCGTGTTCCCGGTCGGCGGCGGGATCGGCGGCACGGCGGCGGCCGCGGCACCCGCGCCCAGCGCGAGCACGACCGCTGCGAGCAGGACTGCACGGCCCAGGGACGGCATCGGGCGAAGGATAAGCTCCGGGCATGCCCAACACCTTCCTCCACACCTGTTACCGGATCGGCGATATCGACCGATCGGTGGCCTTCTACGAGAAGCTCGGGTTCTCCGAGTCCCGCCGGATGCCGATCGGTGACGAGGCGATCAACGTCTTCATGGCCCTTGAGGACGGCAACCCGATCCTCGAGCTCACCTACAACCACGGCGTCGACTCCTACGAGATGGGCGCGGGCTACAACCACATCGCCCTGGCCGTCGCCGACCTGGACGCCACCCTCGCGGCCCTCGCCGAGTCGGGCATCGAGCCGGAGAAGCCTCCCTACCGCCCCGGCGGCCGCACCACCGGCAGCCGGATCGCCTTCGTCCGCGATCCCGATGGGTACCGGATCGAGCTCGTCGAGAAAGGCGACCTGACGGAGTAGGGCCGCCCCGCCCTGAGGCGCCCCCACGCCGCCAGAGGTCAGCCTTCGGGGGAGACGCCGCCCCCCGCCGGGGCGTGGGTTACTTCTTCGGCTTCTTCTTCCACCGGGGCTTCTTCGGTTTCTTCTTCGCCTTCTTCGGTTTCTTCTTCGCCTTCTTCGAATTCTTCGAATTCGTTTTCTTCGGAGCCGATCTTGGGCTTGAAGCCGCCGCTGGTGGTGTGGCCTTCGTCGTACGCCGAGAGTTCGGGCAGCGTTTCGGGCGATTCGAAGGCCGGGCATCTCCCGGCGGTCGCGCGGTCCATGTAGTACTTCCAGATCGGGCCGGCGGTTGGACCGCCGAAGCCGGTGTATTCACGGCTGCGCGGATGTCCCACCCAGACCGCGGTCGAAAATTCCGGCGTGTAGCCGACGAACCAGGCGTCGGACTCTTCCTCGGAGGTGCCGGTCTTGCCCGCCACTTCCCCGCAACCGCTTTCGAGGTTGGTGTAGCCGGCGCCGGTGCCCTGGGTGATCACGCCCTTGAGGACGTTGGTGACATCGTAGGCCTGCCCCGGGGTGAGGGCGCGGTCGCCGTCCTCGCTTTCGATTTCTTCGACCTTGCCGTCGGGGAATTCGACTTTGCTGATCGCGGTCGGCTTATGGTGGACGCCCCCGTTGGCGAAGGTCGCGTAGCCGTCGGCCTGTTCGAGCGGGGAGACGCCGTGGGAGAGCCCACCGAGCGCCTCCGCCGGCAAAGACTGCAGTTCGGCTTCGATCCCCATTTCCTGCGCGGTCTGGGTGACGTTTTCCGGGCCCACGTCGAGGTCGAGCTGCGCGTAGACGACGTTGACCGACTGCCAGGTGGCTTCTTCCAGCGACATCGAGCCACCCTCGGTCGGCTCGGAGTTTTCGACCGTCCAGGTGCCGCCACCAGGATTTTCCAGCGTCATCGGCCCGGTGCCGTCGTAGTAGGTGTCCTTGGGGTCGATCCCCTGCTTGATCGCGGTCGCCAGGACGTAGGGCTTGAACGACGATCCGGGCTGCTTTTCGGCCTGCCAGGCGTAGTTGAATTCTTCTTCGCCTTCTTCGCCCGGAGTCGAGGCGAGCGCCAGGATCGCGCCCGTCTTCGGGTCGACCGACGCCAGGCCGGTCGCCGGTCCGCCGCCCGACCAGCAGACGCCGGTTTCGGTGCAGCTGGCGACCGCCTCTTCGGCGTATTCCTGCAGTTGGGGGCTGATCGTGGTGTAGGCCTTGAGGCCGCCGTTGCGGACGGTATTGATCCCGTAGCGTTCGATCAGTTCCTGTTCCACCAGGTTGTAGAGGAACGGGTCGTTGACGTGGGTGTAGTGGTTGCCCTTGTGGAGGCCGATCCCGGCGGTCCGCGCCTTCAGGTAGCGCTCGCGGGTGATGTAGCCCTGTTCCCACATCGTCCCGAGCACCTCGTTGCGACGCTGGAGCGCCGCTTTCGGGTTGAAGAAAGGGTTGTATTCGGAGGGCGCCTGCGGCAGGCCGGCGATCAGGGCCGCCTCGGTCAGGTTCAGTTCGGAGGCCTTTTTGTCGAAGTAGGTCTGGGACGCGGCTTCCACCCCGAGCGCGGTCTGGCCATCGTTGGTCCCGTACGGCGCCGTGTTCAGGTAGGTGTTGAGGATCCAGCTACGGCTGTGCTGTTCGAAGAGCTCTTCCGCCAGGGCCGCTTCCTTGATCTTCCGTTCCAGGGTGTCTTCGGGGTGGCGGATGTAGAGGTTGCGGACCAGCTGCTGGGTGATCGTCGAGGCGCCCTGCACCGGCTTGCCGCCGGCGAGGAGGTCCTTCCAGGCGGCGCGGGCGATGCCCGCGGCGTCGAGCGCGCCGTGGTGCCAGAAGTCCTTGTCCTCGATCGAGATCGTCGCGTTCTTCAAGATTTTCGGGATTTCCGACCCCGAGATCGGCTGGCGCACGTTTTCCGAGTGGATGTAGCCGATCAGCTTCCCTTCGGCGGTGTAGATCGCCGAGGTACGGCCCTTCTGCACCGGTTTGAGCTTCTGCAGCGGCGGTGCCGAGTGGTAGATGTTCAGCGCCCAGGCAGCGGCGATCCCGCCCGCGGTCGCGAGCGCGCCGACCATCAGCACGATCGGGATCACGATCTTGTGCCAGCGCGCCTTATGCGGCTGGCGGCGCCGCCTGCGGGTCCTGGTGGCCATCGGCGAGCGATTCTAGAGAGGCGAGGTAATCGGCCCTTTAATCCTCGACGGCCTGGCAGCGGGCGCCCAGAGCGGTCAGGAGCGGAGCTTGTAGCCGCGCCGGAAGAGGCGCAGGTTGACCAGGAAAAGCGCCGCCGTGGCGAGCGTCAGGGCCCCAAGCGCCAGCGGGATGTTCACTTCGGTGAAGCCGACGAACCCGTAGCGGACCAGGGAGATCATGTAGTAGACGGGGTTGAACTTCGTCAGCGTCTCCCAGGGCTGCGGCAGCAGCGAGGCCGAGTAGAAGACCCCGCCCAGGAAGATCAGCGGCGTCAGGATGAAGGTCTGCGCGAAGGCGACGTCGTCGAACTGCTCCGCCCGCACGCCGATCAGCACCCCGAGGTTGGCGAAGAAGAAGCCGACCAGGCAGATGGCGGGGATCAGGACCAGGACATGGTCCACGGGGAGGCTGGTGAGGATGACCGCGACGATGAAGGTTAGGGTCGCGACGATCAGCCCGCGGACGAAGCCTCCGAGGCAGAAGGCCAAGAGCAACTCGCGCGGCGAGGCGGGTGAGGAGAGCTGGTCGTGGATCGCACCGAGGAACTTCTGCTGCAGGATCGAGGAGCTGTTGTTCGTGAAGGCGTTGGTGGCGAAGGCCATCATGATCAGGCCGGGAATCACGAAGACGATGTATTCGATCCCGTGCAGCTCCTTGATCCGCGAGCCGAGCGCCCCGCCGAAGACGGAGATGTAGAGGAACGTTTCCAGCAGCGGCCCACCCAGCGTCTGTTTCTTGATCTTCATGAAGCGGGAGATCTCCCGCCGCCAGAGGCTGAGAAATCGAATCTGCGCAGAACTCATCGTCGCCTGCGTCCGGTATCAGGCGGTGACGCCGCCCTCGACGTGCGATCGCGAGAGCTCGCGCCGCCCGACCAGGGCAAGGTATGCGTCCTCGAGGTTGGCGACGTCGTAGCGCACGGCGAGCTCCTCGCTCGTCCCCTGCGCGGCGACCTGGCCGTCGGCGATGAAGGCGATCCGCCCGCAGAGCTGGTCGGCCTCCTCGAGGTAGTGGGTGGTCAAGAGGATCGTCACGCCTTCGGCGTTGATTTTCTGGACGTAGTGCCAGAGCTCCAGGCGCAGCTCGATGTCGACGCCGGCGGTCGGCTCGTCGAGGATCAGCAGGCGCGGCCGGTGCATCAGCGCCCGCGCCAGGATCAATCGCCGTTTCATCCCGCCGGAGAGAGCCCGGGTGCGCTCCTTCGCTTTCGGCGTCAGCGAGAAGGTCTCGAGCAGCTCCTTGGTCCGCTCGCGTCGGTCCTGCTTGCGCATCCCGAAGTAGCCGCCGTGGAACTCGAGCGTCTCCTCACAGGTCAGGAACTGGTCCAGGTTGACCTCCTGCGGGGCGAGCCCGACCGCCGCCCGCGCCTCGCCGTAGTCGGAGATCGCGTCGTGCCCGAAGACGTGGATCTGCCCGCTGGTCGGCTGCGCCAGCCCGGTCGTGCAGTGGATCAGCGTCGACTTGCCCGCCCCGTTGGGACCGAGCAGGCCGAAGAAGTCCCCGGGCTCGATCGCGATCGAAACCCCCCGCAGCGCCTCCACCCCGTTGGGGTAGCGTTTCTGCAGGTCGACGATCTCGAGCGCTTTCTCCGGCGAGGCGGGCATAGGCAGCCCACGCTACCGATCCGGCGCGCTCAGCCGATCCGATGCTGCGGCGCCTCCGGCTGGACCCGCAGGGAGGAGAGCGTCATCGCCAGCATCTCGTAGTGGCCGATCAGCAGGCAGAGCTCGATCAGCAGCGGCTCGTCGAGCTCGGCCGCCAGGCCGACCCAGGTCGCGTCGCCGATCCGCCCGTCGGAGTGGCACTCGCCGACGGCGGCGAGGAGCAGCTTCTGGCGCGGGGACCAGCCGGGCGCGGCCGGCCCTTGGCGGACCCGCTCGATCTCCTCCGCCGAGAGCCCGGCGCGCGCCCCGAGCCGCTCGTGATGGCCCCACTCATAAGCGTTGTCGGTGAGGTGGGCGACGCCGAGGATGACCAGCTCGGTGTCCTTGCGGGGCAGCTTGCCGCCCGGCATCAGGCCGCCGGCGAACCAGAGCCAGCGGCGGAAAAGGCGCCGGTTGCGGGCCAGCGTGGTGAAGACGCGCGGCGGCCTGCCGCCCGCGGCCAGGCCGATGACGCGAACGATCGCCGTGTTGACCAGCCCGACCTGCTTGCGGTTGCCGGGGGCGATGCGCGGTCGCTCTTCGCTCATGCCGGGACCGTACCCCGATATAAGTGAGCCGTGGCAGACCGCGCCCCACTCCTCGTCGTCGACGCGCCCTCGATGCTGTTCCGCGCCTTCTACGCGCT
>JAFDWG010000072.1 GCA_018268605.1 Actinomycetota bacterium
CTCGGGCGGTAGCGGGTGGGGACGGTGATCGTGCGGAGGAGTTGTCGTTCGACGTCCCGGGGGCCGACGTGGCGGGGGAAGCGGACGCGGACGTCGACTGCCTCCGGCTCGCGTAGGGGGACGACGGCGAGGGCGAGGAGGACGTTGTTGGGAATCTGGAGCCGGTCGGCTCCCTGGCTGAGGGTGGTGTAGAAGAGGCCGAGGGAGGTCACCGTCCCCTCTACCGACCCGGCGACCGCGCCGCCGACGAAGCGGACCCGTTCGCCGACCCGGAAGGGCCGGGTGCTCTGCAGCAGGATCCCGGCGAAGACCGCGCCGAGGCTCTGCTGGGCGGCGAGGCCGAGCAGCACCGCGGCGAAGGCCCCGCCGACGGCCAGCGTGCTCGCATTGACCCCCGCGATCCGAAGCGCCACCACGATCACCATCAGGCTCGCCAGCAGGCGGAAGACGAAGCCGGCCGTGCCCGCCGTGGCCGGGTCGAGGCGCCGGTAGAGGCGCGGCTGTAGGGACCGGGAGAGGAGCGAGATCGCAGCGCTGCCGACGATGATCAGGACGATCACCGTGCCGACCCGGAACCATTCGCCGTAGCCGGGGGCGATCTGGCGCCGATGCGAGTAGACGACGAGGGTCGCGATCAGCGCGAGGATCGCGACGATGACGCCGGCGATCGTGCTCTTGGAGACCTTTTTCGCCTCGATCTCCTCGCTCAGCCCCAGTGATTCCCAGGCGTGGGTGCGCGTCTCGAAGAGCTCACGCGGAAGGCTCGGCCGTTTCGGCCTCCTCGGCCTACGTTCGGGCATCAGAGCCCGCTACCCGGTCGGCTGGGGGAGGTAATCGTCCGCACGCAGGAGCGTGGGGGACGTCACCCGCGCAGGGCGGCGACGGCCTCGTCGCGCGTCGGGAAGACGCGCAGCGAGTGCTCGAGGCCGGTGACCTCGAGGACGCGCCGAACCTGCTCGTTCTGGCAGCAGAGGGCGAGCCCGCCTTCGCCGCCGTTGCCCGCGCTCGTGTCGACCCGCTGCCAGGCGCGCACGATCAGGGCGATCCCGGTGGAGTCGATGAAGGTGCAGTCGCTGAGGTCGATCAGCACCGCCGAAGCCGGCGACGCGGTGGCATCGTCGAGCGGCCCCTCCAGCTGATTCGAGGTGGAGAGATCGAGCTCTCCGTTGACCTCGAGGAGACGGATTCCCCCCTCGATCTCGGAGGCGGATGCTTGGAACGGCGCTGGACCCACTGCGCCGCGATGCTAGCGCAGCGGAGGAATCGAGGGGCACTTCGCGTTTGCTCCCGATACGTCTGGGTATCAGGGCGAAGCCGAGGCCGGTAGGTTTGCCTGTTACGCGGGTCTTTCTGACCGTACCTCGCGTACGTCTTATGCCGGGATAAGAAGCACCTTGAGCACCACCAACGTCGACTCATCAGGCCTCCAGATGTCCCTTTCCGCGAAGGCGGAGAACGTCGCGGTGGTGCGGCACGCGATCGCCGGCCTGGCCGAGCGCATCGGCATGGACGAGGCCTCGACCGCCGATCTGAAGACCGTCGTCACCGAGGCTTGCATGAACGTCGTCGTACACGCCTATCCGGAGGGCGAGACCGGGCTGCTGGAGGTCGACGCGATGCCCGACAGCGACGGCCTGACCGTCGCCGTGCGGGACTTCGGCAGCGGGATCAGTCCGCGGCCAGGCGTCGACCGACCCAGCCTGCGGATCGGCCTGGCGCTGATCGCGGCGCTGTCCTCGAGCTTCGAGATCCGCGGCGGGGTCGAGCGCGGGACGGAGATCCGCATGCACCTGCCGCTGACCGCTCGTCCGCTCCCCGACGGCGAGGCCGGGCGGGCGCCGAGCCCGCCCGTCCCCGAGGCGACCGAGCTGACTGTGGGGCCGCCGGAGCTGGTCGGCCCGGTGCTGAGCCGCGCTCTGACCGCGCTGGCCGCACGGCACGAGATCACGATCGACCGGATCTCCGACGCGATGCTTCTCTCCGACGCGATCTCGGCGGCCGCTCCCAGCCGCTTCGCCGACGGCCACGTCCGCCTCAGCATCCTCGACCGCCCCGAGGGGGTCGAGCTGAAGGTCGGCCCGATGGCCTCCGGCGCCGCCGACGGACTACGCCAGAGCCTCTCCCTTCCCGACGTCGGCGGCTCGCTGGAAACGCTGGCCGACGAGGTCCGCACCGAATCCGACGGCGACGGCGAGTACCTCGTCGTCGCGATCGCCGCGACAGCTTCCTAACCCGCGTCCTCGCCGTTCTGCTCGGCGACCTGTTCGCGGATCCGCTCCAGGGTCCGGCGCAGGATGCGGGAGACGTGCATCTGGGAGTGGCCGATCTGGTCGGCGATCTGGGACTGCGTCATGTCCTCGACGAAGCGCAGGCGCAGGATCAGCCGTTCGCGGTCGTCGAGCTGGGGCAGGACCCCCTCCAGCGCCAGTTTGTCGTCGATCAGCTCGTAGTTCTCGTCCTCGTCGCCGACCCACTCCGAGGCGGGCGATTCGTCCTCCTCGCCGCCGACGGGGCGGTCGAGGGAGAGCGGGCGACGATTGTGGTTGGCCTCCAGGACCTCCAGCACTTCGGCCGGATCGATCTCGAGTTTCGCCGCGATCTCGTTCACCGACGGCGAGCGCTGCAGCTCGACGGTCAGCACCGTCGTCGCCTTCTCCACCTCCGCCATCCGGTCGTGCAGGCCGCGGGGCACCCGCACCGTCCAGACGCGGTCGCGAAAATGGCGCTTCAGTTCGCCGAGGATGGTGGGGGAGGCGAAGGCGGCGAAGGGGGTGCCGCGGGCCGGGTCGAAGCGGTCGACCGCGTTCACCAGCCCGAGGTTCGCCACCTGCAGGAGGTCGTCGAATGACTCCGAGGCGCCGCGGTAGCGCAGCGCCAGGTTTTTGGCGAAGGGGAGATAGCGGCGGACGAGCTCCTCGCGGGCGGCCGGGTCTCGCTGGTCGCGCAGGCGGCGCCAGAGCAGCGCCTCGGGAGCAAGCCCCTCGCCGGGTCCGTTGGGGGCCCCCTCAGGGGACGGTCGTATCTCTTCGCTATCGGCTGGAACCATGCGGCGCCCCGGCACCGGGGGGCACCGGCGTCACACCATAGCGGCAGGTGGCTCGTGACCCGATTCGACTTCGGTTCCGCTCATCTTCATTTTCGCGGCGCTCAGCGGCTGGGCGATCGACTCGAGCGCCTTGCCCTCGGCGTTCACCCCGAAGAAGATCTCGGCGACCCCGCCCACCGCCATCACGGCGGCACCGATCAGGAAGCCGATCGCGACCTTCTCCAGTTCCCCGGTGTTGATCAGTTCGCCGAAGAGCAGCGGCCCGACGATGCCGCCGAGGCCCGTTCCGACCGCGTAGAAGAAGGCGATCGAGAGCGCCCGGCTCTCCATCGGGAAGATCTCCGACACGGTCAGGTAGGCGGCGCTGGCGCCGGAGGAGGCGAAGAAGAAGATCGCCAGGACGAAGAGCATGAAGGTCCAGGTGGTGGGGGTGGTGGAGAGGAGGACGATCCCTAGGACCGCGGTGAGGCCCGCCGAGGCGAGATAGCAGAGCGAGATCATCACTTTGCGCCCGACCGTGTCGAAGAGCCTGCCGAGGGTCAGCGGGCCGATGAAGTTGGAGACGCCGAAGAGGGCGATGTAGAGGGGGATCTGGCCGGAGCCGATGCCGAAGAATTCGCCCAGGATCGTCCCCAGGTCGAAGGTCACCGCGTTGTAGAGGAACGCCTGGCCGACGAAGAGGGAGAGCCCCAGGACCGTCCGCTTCGGGTATTTGCGGAAGGCGACGCTCGCGATCTCCCGGAACGGGATCGAGGCGCGCTGGTGGATCGTCAGCTTGGCGTCGTCGGGGACCTCCTCGAGCTCTTCGCCGGTCTCCTCCCGCACCTCGTCCTCGATTTCGCCGACGATCTCCTCGGCCTCCTCGTTCTTGCCGTGGATGAAGAGCCAGCGCGGGCTCTCGGGGACGTGCGAGCGCACGATCAGGATGCCGACGCCGAGCACCGCCCCGATCAGGAAGGCCAGCCGCCAGCCGAAGTCCATGGCGAAGACCGAGGTGTTCAGCAGCGGCACGGTGAGGAGCGCCCCGATCGAGGCACCGACCCAGTAGGAGCCGTTGATGATCAGGTCGACCCGCCCGCGCAGCCGCGCCGGGATCAGCTCGTCGATCGCCGAGTTGATCGCCGCGTACTCGCCGCCGATCCCCATCCCGGTGAGGAACCGGCAGGCGAAGAAGTACCAGGGGGTCCAGGCGAAGCCGGTGGCGACCGTCGCCGCGATGTAGAGGCCGAGGGTGACGAGGAAGAGCTTTTTGCGACCGAAGCGGTCGGTCAGCTGGCCGAAGAAGAGGGCGCCGATGCAGGCTCCGGCGACGTAGAAGGCGGCGGCCGAGCCGATCTGCGAGGCGTCCAGCGCGATCCCCGACCCCGGTTCGGTGAGCCGGTCCCCGATCGAGCCGATGATCGTCACCTCGAGGCCGTCCAGGATCCAGACGGTCCCCAGCCCGATGATCACCATCCAGTGGAAGCGGGACCAGGGCAGGCGGTCCAGCCGCGCCGGCACCCTCGTCTCGATCTCGTGTCCCGCGGCCGTCGCCGCCGCCTCCGTGGCCATTCCGAACGAGGCCGTACCCGCGCTTCGGGTTCGTCAACCAAAGGCGCGGGGTAGTCTCGCGGGGCGCCACGGGACCGTCCCCGCATCCATACGTCAAGGAGGACCGATGGGATTCGACCAGTACCACGAGCCGCCGGAGGAGCTGCCGGCAGAGACCCGGACCTTTGCTCGCCTCTGCGCGTCCCTCGAAGAGGAGTGTCAGGCGATCGGCTGGTACCAGCAGCGTCTCGCGGTCGAGCCTGACGCCGACGCCCGGGCGATCATGGCCGACGCCCAGGGGGAGGAGTTCAAGCACTTCTCGATGGACCTGGAGTTCCTCCTGCGTAAGACGCCGCGCTGGCGCGAGATCGCCGAAGGCGTGCTCTTCCAGGAGGGCGACATCGTCGAGCACGGTGAGGACGCCGAGGCGGCCTCCGAGGGTGACGGCGGGGGCGACGTGGTCGCCCCGATGGCAGGCGGCGAAGGATCTCTCGGAATCGGCAGCATGAAGGGACAAGCACGATGAACCACCTCCTCCGCGGCCACGCGCCGCTCACCGACTCGAACTGGAAGCTGCTCGACGACGAGGCTCGCGAGCGCCTCTCCGGGCCGCTGGCGGCGCGCCGCCTGGTCGACTTCGTCGGCCCGCAGGGCTGGCATCACTCGGCGACGAACCTGGGTCGGGTGGAGCCGGTCGAGGGGGCTGAGCCGGGCGTCAGCGCCACGCGCCGCCGGGTCCTGCCGTTGGTCGAGGTGCGGGTCGACTTCACCGTCTCCCGCGCGGAGATGCGCGACGACGACCGCGGCGCCGTCGACGTCGACCTCGAGTCGCTCGACAACGCCGCCCACCAGATCGCCGTCTGCGAGAACGCCGCCGTCTTCAACGGGTGGGAGAAGGCGGGGATCCAGGGCGTGATCGAGTCCGCCACGTTCGAGCCGGAGCCGCTGGGCACCGACGCCGATGCTTATCCGCGCTCGGTCGCCAGGGCGGTCGAGGGGCTGCGCGAGGCGGGCGTCGAGGGCCCCTACGGGCTGGCGCTCGGCCCCGACGAGTACATCAAGGTGATCGAGACCGCCGAGCACGGCGGCTACCCGCTCTTCGACCATCTGGGGAAGATCCTCGGCGGCGGGCCGATCGTCTGGGCGCCGGGGCTGTCGGGCGGGGTGGCGATGAGCCTGCGCGGCGGGGACTTCCTCTTCGAATCGGGGCAGGACCTCTCGATCGGCTACTCGCACCACGACGCCAACCAGGTGCATCTCTACCTGGAGGAGAGCTTCTCCTTCGTGGTCGCGACTCCGGAGGCCGCGGCGCCGCTCACCGCCTGAGCGACGCCGGGCGGGGTCCCCCGATGCCGGTCAGGCCGGATCGGGGGACCTGAAGTGCAGCATCTCCACCTTCGAGAGCATCCCGTTCTCGCCTGACTCGGCAAGGCGCTTGGCGGACCCGGACTGGATCTCGAAGACCTTGTCGAGCGTCTCGTTCAGCAGCGAGGACACTTCGTCCCATCCTTTCTGGTCGACGACCATCGGGGTGCGGGTCAGATGTCGATCGTCCTTCTCGTCCATCGAGCCGCTTTTCACGGCCTCCTCGATGTCGTCGAACATCGATTTCAGCATCGCTCCGGAAAGGCCGGGGCGGAGGCTCTGCGGCATCCGCGCCCATTCTGAGTCGGAGAGGAACTGGCGGCGGGTGGCGCGGTAGAAGTGCTCGGTGGCCCCGCGGCGCTGCTTGGTGTCGACGAGCTCGATGCAGTCGTATTTCTCGAGCACCCGGACGTGGTAGGCGACCAGGTTGAGGCTCTGGTCGAGCTCCTGGGCGAGCAGGTTTGGACTGGCGACCCGCTCATTCAGAATGATCAGGATCTGTACACGGAGGGGGTGCGCGAAGGCTTTGGCGACGATCTGTTCGACGCCGTCCTTCTTTTTCGTTTTAGGCATGGGGGACTTCTTTCGGTCGTTGGCAAGGGGCACAGCGGTGGCAAAACGCCGATTGAAAAAAACGCTAACCAATCTAAATCAAGAAGTCCAGAAACGATCTTAAAAACTCGTTTATTTGTGGACATTTACCGGTTTGAACTTGATTGCTGTAAACGCGTGGAGTAAAACTACGTCTCCGCCGGAAAGGGTGGCGGACCAGGGAAATGCAGTTCGAAACGGAGGTGGCGACAGTGCGGATGGGCACGTCGCAGGTGCGGATGGCGCCTGCAGCAGTCACGAAGGGCTCCTGACCAGGGGCTAAGGGCAGGGACGGCGATCGTCGTGACAGGCTTGCTCGGTGGCACCTTGGAAGCTGCCGCTCATCGTCATCGCGATCGTCGTCCCGATCGTCGTCGGCATCATGGCCGCCGGCCCGGAGGCGGGGCTGGCCCTGGGCGCGTTGGTCGCAGTGGTGTTGGTCTACGTCGCGGTGGTGCACTTCCGCCCCCGCGAGGGGATCGGCGACGAGCCTGACCCGTCGGTGCGCCGCCGCCTGCTGGTCGTGGTCACCAGCGCGGTAGAGGATCCGGGGACGACCGCGGCGATCGCCGCGGAGGCCGGCGTCGACGGCAGTCGCGACCTGGCCGAGGTGATGATCCTCGCCCCTGCCCGAATCGGCTTCCTCGACCGCTGGGCATCGGACCTCGAGCCCGCACGCCGGGAGGCCCAGCGGATCTTGGTGATCTCGGTCGCGTCGCTGGCCAAGGTCGGCGTCGTCGCCGAGGCTCGGGTCGGCGACGAGGACATCGTCCAGGCGGTCGAGGATCAGGTGGGCAGCTTCAGGGCGACCGAGGTGGTGCTGGTGACGGCGAACGACGAGGAGGACGCGGCCGCGGCCGAGGCGGCGGGCGAACTGGCCGATCGGCTCCGCACCGGTTTCCTTCGACTGGTCGTCGAGTGAGAGCGGCTTAGACCACGGGTCCGAGCAGTTCGCCGAGGTGGACGGCGGCGCGAGTCGGGGTGAGGAAGCCGTCGTCGCCGACGGGGTGGAGGAGGCCGGAGCGGATCAGCTCGACGATCGCACGCTCGATGCCGTCGCGGGCGGCGACGTCGTCGTCGGTCCCGGCCAGGTCGCGGACCAGCTCCTCGGTGGTCACGTGGGTGGGGTGGAGGTCGAGGACGCGCTGGATCACGAGGGCTTCGAGGCGGGCGTCGACACCGTCGCTGGTCATGTTTGCCTCGTTCTCCGACATCGTCGCCTTCCTAAGGGGCCTGGTCCTCGTTTTCGCCCCCCTCCGGCGGCTCGCCGTTCTCGCTAAGTCCGAGAACCGCGAGTGCCCAGGGCTCGTCGATCGTGGGCGAGTAGAAGTGCTGCATCGATCCGCGTACCGGCGTCGTGTCGACCAGGGCGACGGCGCCGCACTCGGCAAGCACCCGCACGTGGTAGCTGACGTTGGAGAGCGGCTCGCGCAGTGAATCGGAGACCTGGCGCGGGCTGATCGGGTTGCTTTCGACCATCGCGCGGAGGATCTGCCGCCGCAGCGGGTGCCTCAGCGCGACCAGCAGTTCATTGTGGTTGGTGTTGTCCGCGTCCCCCATCGCCGGGTCGGCAGCATAGAGCAATTGAAATGTTTTGTCTGCATACGACGGCCCCAGCCGCGGCCTCTCTATGAACGCTTAAAGTCTTTGCCACGCTTCGTTGACGATTCGCCCCGTTTGCAGGAAGTTACGACGTGGTTTGTGATCAGAAGATGAGGATGATCAGCATTTTGTGAGGGTTGGGATCGCGTGGCGCGGGTAAGTTGGCCGGACCCGCACGGCGGGCGACGCGATGGGGAGAGAAGCCGCACAGCCCGACCACCGATTCGGTGTCTCGCCGCCGCTGACCATCGGTGTCGAGGAAGAGCTGCTTCTGGTCGACGCCGAGCGTCGCCTGCTTCCCGATGCCGAGCGGGTGATCGAGAGCCTCGACGCGGCCGCGCGCGAGGTCGTCAGCACCGAGATCTTCGCCGCCCAGATCGAGTTGAAGACCGGCATCTGCGGCGCCGCGGCCGCCGCCGCGACCGAGCTCGCCGACCTGCGGGCGGCGGTGCGGGCGACCGGGGCCGGCCTGCTCGGCGCCGGAGTCCATCCCGACGATGGCGGCGAGGCCGAGCTGGTGCCGAAACCGCGCTACGACGTCGTCAAAGAAGACCTCGCGAGCCTGCTCTCGACGCCTCCCTCGGGGCTCCACGTCCACGTCGGCATGCCCGATCCGGAGACGGCGGTGCGGGTGGCCAACGCGATGCGCCTGCGCCTGCCGATGTTGGCGGCGCTGGCCGCCAACTCGCCGTTCCGCGACGGCGCCGACAGCGGCCTGGCCAGCGCCCGGGCGGCCGAGGTGCGCGCCTATCCCCGCTTCGAAATGCCGCGCGAGTTCCGCGACTACGAGGAGTTCCTCGCCGTCGCCGACCAGCTGGTCGAGGCGGCCGGGGTCGACGACTACACCTACATCTGGTGGGACGTGCGGCCGCATCCGAACCTCGGCACGGTCGAGGTACGGGGGATGGACGTGCAGTCCTCGGTGGCGGCCAACGCCGGCCTCGCCGCGCTGATCCAGGCGCTGGCGGCGAGGGAGATCGACCGGCCCTCGTCCAGCGATTTGCAGCGCGAGGCGCTCGAGGAGTCCTACTACCAGGCGACCCGCTACGGCCTCGAGGCCCGTCTGATGCTGGCCGGCGGCGAGGCGGCCCCGGCCCTCGAGGCCGCGATGTCGGCCCTGGATGAAGCCCGCCCCTTCGCCGAGGACCTCGACGGCGCCGGCCCCTTGGTCGAGATCGAGCGGATCCTCGCCGAAGGCACCGGCGCCGACCGCCAACGCGCCGCCTTCGAGCGCGGCGGCATCCCCGCCGTACTCGACTACCTCGCGGAGGCGACGAGCGCCGAATAGCCTCGCTGGATGCATTTGCGCGAAGCGGACGAGGGGGACGCGGGGGCGGTCGCGGCGCTCTGGACCGAGGCCTACGCCGATGCCGGGCCGGAAGGCCGGCGGGAGCCGTACGCGCTGCAGGAGTACTTCGCGGTCGCCGCATCTGCTCGGGTCACGGTGGCCGTGGAGGGGGCGGGGGAGGTCATCGCCGTCGCGGCGCTCTTCCCGCCGGGCGCGCCGGGGCGCTCGGTCGCCGGAGTCGGGGAGGCGGAGTTCGCGCGGCTCGCCGTCACGGCCGGGGTACGGCGCCGCGGAATCGGCCGGATCCTGGTCCGCGACGCGACCGAACGGGCCCGGGGTCTCGGCGCCGAGCGCGTCGTCCTCTGGAGTCGCCCGTACCAGCTCGCCGCGCACCTGCTCTACGAATCGCTCGGCTGGCGGCGCGTTCCGGAGCGCGACGAGGACGATCGCGACGGCCGGCGGCTGGTGTTCACGTTGGACCTTTGACCCTGGTCTGAAACAAGATCTTCACCGGTCCGCCGCACCCCCGGCTAGGCTGCCCGCCGTGATCATTTCAACGATGAACGACCTACCCGGGTACGAGATCGAAGAGGTCCTCGGCGAGGTCTTCGGCCTCACCGTCCGTTCGCGCAACGTCGGCTCGCAGATCGGCGCTTCGCTCAAGTCCCTCGCCGGAGGCGAGCTCAAGGGCATGACGAAGATGCTGAAAGAAGGCCGTGAGCACGCGACGGAACGGCTGGTCGAGGAGGTCGAAGCGAAGGGCGGCAACGCGATCGTCGCCTTCCGTTACGACACCTCTGAGCTCGGCACCACCTGGACTGAGGTCTGCGCTTACGGCACCGCCGTCCGCGCCCGCCAGAAATAGATGCGGGCGCGCGAGCGCCCTGTCGAAAAAAGCCGACTTCCCCTGGCTTTTACAATCGGGCCATGCCCGAGCCTGCCGCTGAGCCCACCTACACGCTGTACCGCCGCGGAATGGAGCTGCTCGAGGAGGGCGACTTCGAGGACGCCGCCCGGCCCTTGGCCGAGGCCGCGCGCCGCGAACCGGAGAAGACCTCGGTGCGCGAGGCGCTCGGTCGCGCCTACTACCGGGCGGGCCGCTTCCGCCTCGCCGCGGTCGAGTTCGGCGCCGTGGTCGAGAGCCATCCGGTCGACGACTACGCCCACTTTTGCCTCGGCCGCGCGCTGAGCATGACCGGCGACAAGCGCGGCGCCCGCCACCACCTGGCGCTGGCGTCGAACCTGCGGCCCGACCGCCGCGATTACCGCTACTACCGGAGGCTGCTGGACGCTTAGGGGGTGGCCGCCGGATCGCTCCGGCCGTCCGAGCTGCGGTGCCCTGGGCGTCTCATGGAGGTCCTGGCAGGCTGTG
>JAFDWG010000073.1 GCA_018268605.1 Actinomycetota bacterium
AAGAGGTCTGTGTCGTCCGCAAGGAACCGTTTCCCGATCAAGATGACGAGGTCATCTTTCCTCGGCTCTCCGAGAAAAAGCTCGAATGGCTGGAGAAGAAGAAGGGCGGCGAACGGCGGTCGTTCGAGCCTGGCGATGTGCTTTACGAGCACGCGGTGCGCGACGCGCCGTTCTTCGTCCTGCTGAGCGGCGAAGTCGAGTTCGTCGACCGCAAGCCGGGCAAGGACGTGCACGTGTCCGCGGCCGGGGCGCACACTTATATAGGGGACATCGCCGCGTTCACCGGCGAGCCGACGATCTCGGCCGCGGTGGCGGTGAAGCCGACCGAGGCGCTGGCGTTCGAACGCTCGGCGCTGCGGCGGATGGTCGCCGACTGGCCCGAGTTCGGCGAAATGATCTTCCGGACCCTGCTGGCACGGCGGGCCTGGCACGAAGAAATGGGCTACGGGGTGATGCGGCTGATCGCGCCGCAGGCGTCGCGGCGGGCATTCGAAGTGCGCGACCTGTTGGAGCGCAACCTCCTCCCCGTCCACTGGTACGACGTCGACAACGACCCGGAGTCGACCGAGATGCTCGACTGGCTCGAAATCCCGAAGGAGGAAACGCCGGTACTGATGCACGCGCGCGAGGTGCTGCGCAACCCGTCCCCGGCCCAGGTGGCGCGCTCGCTCGGCCTGCGCGCGGAGGTCGACGGGCAGCGCTTCGACCTCGTCGTCCTCGGCGGCGGCCCGGCCGGGCTGGCGGCCGCGGTCTACGGCGGCTCGGAGGGACTGCGGACGCTGGTCGTCGAGTCCTGGGCCCCGGGCGGACAGGCCGGGACGAGCACGAGGATCGAGAACTACCTCGGCTTCCCGACCGGAATCGGCGGCCGCGAGCTGACCACCAAGGCGACCCTGCAGGCGCGCCGCTTCGACGCCGTTCTCTCCAGCTACCACCGCGCGACCGAGCTCGCCGACGGGCCCGAAGGCCTGGTGCGGATCGATCTCGACGACGGCCAACACGTACTGGCCCGTTCGCTGGTGATGGCGACCGGCGCTCGCTGGCGCGAGCTGCACGCCGAGGGCATGGACCGCTTCCGCGGCGCCGGTGTCTACCACGCGGCGATGCCGACCGACGCCGAGCGGGCACGCGACAAAGACGTGATCGTGATCGGCGGGGGCAACTCGGCCGGCCAGGCCGCGAGCGCGCTCTCCAGACTCGCCCGCAGCGTGCGGGTCGTGGTGCGCGGGGCGGCGCTGAAGTCGACGATGTCGCGGTACCTGGTCGACCGCGTGGAACGGTCGCCGCGGATCGAAGTCCTCACGGAAACCGAGGTCGTGGCGCTGCACGGCGGCGCCGTGGTCGAATCGGTGACCCTGCAGTCGCGCGACGGCTCACGCGAAGAGGTCGACACCAACGCCGTCTACGTGATGATCGGCGCCGACCCCTGCACCGAGGTCTCCGACGGCATGCTGGCGACCGACGAGGCCGGCTTCCTCCTCTGCGGCGACGGCGCCCACAACTGCGCCGGCCACATCGCCTGGCCCCTCCACGAACGCGAGCCGGCGATGCTGGAGACGGTCCGCCCCGGGGTCTTCGCCGCCGGGGACGTGCGCGCCGGAGCCTCGAACCGCGTCGCCGGCGCCGTCGGCGACGGCGCCCTGGTCGTCCGCTTCGCCCACGAGCTGCTGAGCGACGCGACGCCGGTCCCCGCACCGAGCTAGGGGGACGACCACCGGCAAAGGGACGCAAGGGCTGGCGGCGAGCACGGCCGTCTCGGCCACGACCCTGGCCCGCGGTGGCCATGGCCGAGACGGCCGCGTATGAAAGGTGAGGAGAAACTCCGACGCCGTTGAGGGAGACGCGCGGGAGATGTCGCGAAGTCCACGCTTCCGTGCGCCTTTCTCGGCACCGACAGGAGCGCGGTCGTCCTTTGGCCCGTCCCCCGGGCCAAAGGACGACCGCGCTACCCGGAGTGGGACGGAACCGTCACCGGAGGCCACGGAAGTCGACGGAAGTCGCAGGAAGTGTGGAGTTCCGGGCGTCTTCATCACGGACTTAGCGTTCAGGGTCTTACCGTGGAGCGAAAGTGGCTCTATACGCCACTAAGGCTCCACAGGCACGGTGACCGGCCCCGGATCCGCACGGGACCGGCACGGGTCTCATCGCGGTCACAGCCGGCCAGGACCGCGATGAGACCCCCGGGAGGCCGCAGCTAGGACTGCCGACCCGCCTGACTCCGCGGTAACGGTTCGCAAGGGATCCAAGGCTTGTCGAAGAGTTCGAGGCCCTTGTGGATCGCGCTGAAGCGGAGTTCTTTCGCCTGGGCGCAGAACTTTTCGGGCGGTAGTTCGTACTCGGCCTCGAAGACCGCCTTGCCTTGCTTCACGAACGGCTCGAAGGCGTCGCATTCTTCGTACTGGAAGCACTCCTCGACGACCGCGAAGTCGAAGGCGCCGACCAGTTCGTTCACCTGGCCCGGATCGTTCTTCAACGCCACCGCCATGCCGCGCTTGTGCACCTGGCGGGCGATCCAGATGTTGTAGCGACGCTGATCGGCGCGGGTGAGCGGGAAGCCGGTCCTGTTTTCCCACCCCGCGATGTTGTCGGGCTCGACTCCGTCGAAGCCCTCGTGCGCGCACATCGCGATCCGCTTTTCCATGATCGCGGCGAACTTGTGGAAGTGGGCGATGTCGAGCCATCGCTCTTCTTCCCAGCCTTCGTAGACGTCGCCGAGCGAGGATTTCGGAAACTGCCCCGCGTCGGGCCGGTATTCCTCCCAGCTGCCGACGTCGAGATAACAGATCACTTTCACGCCCTTGGCGTGCAGCTTGGCGACGGTCGCCTTCGAGGTTTCGAAGCCGTCGACCTCGTAGACGCAGGCGGGGACGCTCGTGTCGATCTTGCCCTGCAGCTGCCACTGCCAGGCGGCAGTGGTGGGTTCGGGGGCCCACCGGCCGTCGTGGGTGGAGTCGACGCCGCGGCAGACGGAGTCGACCTTCGCGGCGGAGGAGGAGCCGGCGGCGATCAGGCAGACGAGGACGGCGACCAGCGCCGCCCCCGCCGCGACCGCTCTACGCACGCTCGAGCACGACGATCGGGATCTCCCGGTCGGTCTTCTTCTGGTAGGCGTCGTAGTCCGGCCAGGCCTTCGTCATCTTCTGCCACATCCGCGGCTTCTCCTCTGGCGTGGCGACGCGCGCGTTGGCCTTGAAGCGGTCGCCTTTGACCTGGACTTCGACCGCCTCCGGGTGCGCTTCCAGGTTGAGGAACCAGGCCGGCGGCGCCGGCGACCCGCCTTTGGAGGCGACGATCAGGTAGCCGTCGCCGTCGGGCTCCATGATCAGCGCGTTCGCGCGCTCCTCGCCCGACCTTCGACCCTTGGTGAAGAGGATCAGGATTTTGGTCCCGTTGCGCCAGTCGTAGCCGACCTCGCCGTTGGTCTCGATGTAGCGCTGGACGTGCTCGTCGCCGAAAAGCGCCTCTGAAGTAGTCATGCCCGGAGGCTACCCGGCGGGCGACGCGGCTACTCGACTTCGGGGTTCTCGATGACTTTGCGCGAGGGCGCGCCGGGGCGCAGCCTGGTGGCCGCCTCGGGACGCAGGCCGTCGAGGAAGATGCCGAGGTAGCGCTTCCAGAGGTCGGCGCGCAGGCCGGGGAACGGGAGGTCGGCGAGGGAGGCGACGGCGGACATCACGAACATCAGGTCCTGGCCCGCGATGTCGTCGCGCAGGGCATCGGCCTTCTGGGCCCGGCGGACGAGCTGCGAGGTGAGATCGAGGATGCGGCGCCGCTCCCCCGCCAGGGTCGGCGAGGCGACGCACTTCTCCTTCGTCGCGCCGGCGATGCCGTGGTCGACGGCGGCGCGTTCGGCCATCCCGTAGAGGAAGCGTTCGACGCCCTGCCACGGGTCCTCGTCGGCGAGGCAGGATTCGGCGAGCGCGGCGGACTCTTCGAACTGCACCCCGATGATCGCCGTCACCAGGTCGTCCTTGGTCGGGAAACGACGGAAGAGCGTCGCCTCGCCGACGCCGGCGCGGGCGGCGATGTCCGCCGTCGAGGCCTCCAGGCCACGCTCGGCGAAGACCTCGATCGCGGCGGCGACGATCAGCTCGCGATTGCGCGCCGCGTCGGCCCGCAGGGCCGGTGCCGTTGCGCTCTCCCCTACTGCCATCGCAGAAGAGTAGCCGCCTAGGCGACCGGCACCGCGGAGACTTCGCCCGACTCGATCCGGGCGACGTCGCGCCTGCGCAGGAGGAGCGCCGCTGCGACCGTGCCCGCGGCGACCAGGGCCGCGGCGACGATGAAGGCGGTCTGGAAGCCGGAGACCAGCGCTTCCTGCTGCTCCACCACACTCGGTTTGCCGACGATGCCGCCGAGAAAGTCCGTCGTCTTCGAGTTGGCGATGCTCGCGAGGACCGCCAGGCCGAGCGCCCCGCCGATCTGCTGGGAGGTGTTGAAGATCCCCGAGGCGAGGCCGGCGTCGCGCTCCTCGACGTTGGTGGTCGCGACCAAGGTCAGGGAGACGAAGGTCGCCCCCATCCCGATCGACATCGGGAAGAGCCCGCCGACGACGCCCGGGTAGTGGCCGCCGACCTTCGTGGTCGCGGCGAGGATCGCGAGGCCGGCAGCGGCTACCAGCATGCCGGTCAGGAGAACCGGGCGCAGGCCGACGCGGGGGATCAGTTTCTCGGCGATCGTCGCGCCGATCCCGATCCCGGCGGTCACCGGGAGGAAAGCGAGGCCGGTGGTCAGCGGCGAGTAGCCGAGGATGTTCTGCAGGTAGAGCGAGGCGAAGTAGAACATCGCGAAGAGGCCGCCCGCGACCATCAGGAAGACGCCGTTGCCGGTCGCCAGCGAGCGCAACTTGAACAGCTCCAGCCGCACCAGTGGGGCGGGCGAGCGGCGCTCGATGAAGACGAAGGCGACGAGCAGGGCGATGCCGAGCGCGGCGACGCCGAGCGTCTTGCCCGAGGTCCAGCCCCAGCTCGAGGCCTCGACGATCGCGTAGACGAGAGCGACGAGGCCGCCGGTGACGGTGGTCGCGCCGGCGATGTCGAAGTGGCGCATCGCGCCCTCCTGGACCGAGTTGGGGACCCATTTGAGGGCGGCGAAGACGATCCCGACGCCGACCGGCACGTTGACGAAGAAGATCCACTCCCAGGAGAGGCTTTCGACCAGGAAGCCGCCGAGCAACAGGCCGACGGCACCGCCGCCCGCGGCGACGCCCGCCCAGACCGAGAGCGCTTTCGTGCGTTCAGGGCCCTCGCCGAAGGAGGTGGTGATGACCGAGAGCGCGGCGGGCGAGAGCATCGCGCCGCCGAGGCCCTGGATCGCGCGGCCGACGATCAGCATCGTCTCCGAGGTCGCCAGGCCGTTGAACAGCGAGGCGGCGGAGAAGACGCCGACGCCGGCGAGGAAGAGCGATCGCCTGCCGAGCAGGTCCGCGGCGCGTCCGCCGAGCAGCAGGAAGCCGCCGAAGAACAGCGTGTAGGCGTTGACGACCCAGGCCAGCGAGGTGTCGGAGAAGCCGAGGTCGGTCTGGATGGCCGGCAGCGCCACGTTCACGATCGTCGCGTCGAGGACGACCATGAACTGGCCGAAGCAGACGACGACGAGGGCGAGCCAGGGATTGAAGTGAGGGTGATTGCTCCGGTTCATGCAGGCGACTGTAGCACGAACCGGAGCACGTGCTCCATTAAACCGGAGCTTCCACTCCGGACGGTTGTCACACAAGGGGCACCTTCGGGTGAAGCTCGGGTACCGCTCTGTTCATCGCCGATGACCGGCGTATGAGCAAATCTCCACCATCGGCCTGACCGCGACCGGGCCGCGCCTCACAGCCGACGGCTCGCCGACCGTCAAGAGCCAGGGCTGAGCGGCGGGTCGGCGGTCGCGCCGCCCCGGGGCCGCGCGTCGGTGAGAATCGGCGCGTGGCCCCCTCCCCCGCCGTCGCCGAGATCGAGCTGAGCGCCGCGCAGGCGCGGCGCTCAGCGATCGCGGCGCAGGGTCTGGCGACGGCACGGCCGCGGGGACGGGTGGACGTGCGCCACCTGCGGCGGGCGCTCGACGCGATCGGGATCGTCCAACTCGACTCGGTCAACGTCTTCAGCCGCTCCCACTACATGCCGCTGTTCTCGCGGCTCGGGCCTTACCCGCGCGCGACCCTCGACGGGCTGACCGCCCACCAGGACGGCCAGGGGCGCTGGTCGCGCATGGATCGGCGGGAGCTCTTCGAGTACTGGGGGCACGAGGCCTCGCTGATCCCGGTCGACATGCAGCCGCTGTTGCGCTGGCGGATGGACCGCGCCGACGAGCTCGCCTGGACCGGCGTGGCGCGGGTCGCCAAGGACCAGCCGAAGCTGGTGAAGCGGGTGCTGGAGCTGGTCTGCGAGAAAGGGCCGATCCGGGCGGCGGCGGTCGACAGCCCGAGGCGGGAGCGCCGGGCAGGTGAGATGTGGAATTGGAACGCCGGCAAGAAGGCGCTCGAGTACCTCTTCTTCTCCGGACAGGTGACCGCCGAGCGGCGGGTCAACTTCGAGCGCCTCTACGACCTCCCCGAGCGGGTCCTCCCCGCCGCCGTCCTGGAGATGCCGACGCCGCCGGAGGACGAGGCCCAGCGTGAGCTGCTGCTGATCGCCGCGCGCCGGCTCGGGGTCGGGACCGAGCCCGACCTCGGCGACTACTTCCGGCTGCCGCGCAAAGAGTCGAAAGCCCGGGTGGCCGAGCTGGTCGAGGCGGGGGCACTGCGGACCGTCGCGGTGAAGGGCTGGGACGTCCCCGCCTACGCGCCACGCGACCTGAAGGTGCCGCGGCGGATCCGGGCGCGGGCGCTCCTGACGCCGTTCGACTCGATGGTCTGGGCGCGCGAGCGCACCGAACGGCTCTTCGACTTCCGCTACCGGATCGAGATCTACGTCCCGCCGGCGAAGCGCGTCCATGGCTATTACGTCCTGCCGTTCCTGCTCGGCGACCGGCTGGTCGCCCGGGTGGACCTGAAAAGCGACCGCCAGGCGGGCGTGCTGCGGGTGGTCGGGGCCTTTGCCGAGCCGGGGGTCGAAACGGCTGAGGTCGCGGATGAGCTCGCCGACGAACTGCGCCTCGTGTCGGAGTGGCAAGGCCTCGGCGGCGTCGAGATCGCCCGCAAAGGGGATCTGGCGCCGGCGCTGCGAAAGGCGCTCGGGTGAGCGAGTACACGTTCGGCGACTCTGACCTGGCGGCGCGGCGGCTCGCCCTCCTCGCGGCGACCTTCGCCAGGTCCACGCGCCAGTTCCTGCTGACCCGGGCGCGCCCCGCGCCGGAGTTCGCGATCGACCTCGGCTGCGGGCCCGGCTACACGACCGAGCTGATCCGGGCGACGGTCGGCCCGACACGCCTCCTCGGCGTCGACTCCTCCCCCGCCTTCGTCGCCGCCGCGGCGAAACGGATCGCCGACGACCGCACACGCCTGCTCTGCGCCGACGCGCTCGACCTGCCGCTGGAAGTCACCGACGCCGACCTGATCTTCGCCCGCATGCTGCTCGGCCACCTGGGCGACCCGTTCGCCGCGATCGATCTCTGGCGCGGGCGGCTGTCGGAGCGAGGACGGCTCCTGATCGAGGAGGTCGACTCGATCGAGACCGAGGACGCGACCCTCTCCGCCTACCTCGACCTACAGCGGGAGATGCTCGCCGCCAACGGCCAGACGCTCGAGGTCGGCGCGCGGCTCGGCGAGGGCCAGGTGACTGCCCTCCTCGTCCCCGCCCCGGTCGCCGCTCGGATGTTCGCGATGAACTTCGAGACCTGGCGCCGCCGTCCCGAGGTGACCGGGTCCCACGCTCTCGAGGACCTGAACGCCCTGGCCACGGGCCTGGAGCGCATCGCCCAAGGCGAAGCGGAGGCGCCGGCCATCAGCTGGCGCCTCCGCCAGCTCGTGCTTTCCGCCTGACTACTTCGTCGCGGGGGGCTGGGAGCCGCCGTTGGAACCGCCGGCGTAGCCCTTGGCCAGGGCGGGGAAGGTGTAGACGAAGCCGCCGGCTTTGCCGCCGACCACCACGTAGACCGTCTTCGTGCCGGGTTTGATCGCCAGGTTCGTCGCCGACATCTCCGGCGCGCCGAGGTTCTGCTTGATCTTCACCGTCTCCTGCAGTTCCCCGTGTTCGTTCCAGACCAGGATCTCGCCGTCTTCGTTGACGCACTGGTAGATGTTGCCCGCCGAATCGACCATGTTCGAGTCCCAGTGGCCGATGCCGGGGCTGCCGTGCATGCCGACCTGGGCTTCGGCGAGCGACCGATGGTCTTTGCTCGGCGTCAGCAGAAGCTCCCGCTGGCCCTGGTATTCGCTGACCCAGAGGCGCGAGTAGTCGGGGGTGAAGCTGATCCCGTTTGCCGCCGCGAGGCCGCCGAGGAAGGTCTTCGGGTTCTGGCCCTGCGAGTCGAAGAGGGCGACTTCGCCGGTCGGTTCGAAGGGCGTGCCATCGGTGTTGGTGACGAACATGTTGCCCTGCCGGTCGAAGGCGATGTCGTCGGAGGCTTCGGCGAATTTGCCGCTGTAGGTGGTCTTGAAGCCCGAGCCGTCGGGCTTCATCACGTCGATCTTGCCGGTGAAGTCGGTGACCCAGAGGTTGCCCTTGTCGTCGAACTGGGTCGAGGTGTAGGCGCCCGTCTTGTCGGTGTGGATGGACTTCCACTTCCTCGTCGCCGGATTCAGGCTGATCAGTTTCGGTTCACCCGCTTTGGCGAAGACGTTGGCGAAGACGAAGTTCCCTTCCGGCCCGAAGGCGCCACCCTCGAACAGCACCGGTTCGGAGCCCTGCGGCAGGATCCTGGTCAGCTTCTTCGCGTAGACGATCTTGCCGCCTCCGCCGCCGCCCTTCTTCGCCGCACCGGCCGTGGCCACCGCCACCAGCGCCGTCGTCGCCAACACCGCGATCGCCACCAAGAAAAGGCGCCCGCGGCCCGATCCATTCAACTGCGTATTGAGATTCATACTTTGCCCCTACCCAAAAGTTAGGAGCCGAACAACCTTGTCAGACGACCGGGGGGTGGCCGTTGTGCCGGCCGCCCCGGCTAGTCCGAGTGGCGTCCTGTGGGGGAGGCGGCACAGGTTCGTGCAGAAGTCCCCGGGGGAGCGCGGTCGTCCTTTCGACGCTCCCCACGGACCCGGCCGTCCCCGCTCACTCCTTCGGATCCAGCAGGTCCTGCCGCTCCACGATCAGCGGGTCGACCGGGGTAAACGGGAAGTCCGGCAACTCCGCCTCCTCGACGCCGAAGGTCGAGGCAAGGACGCGACGGGAAAAGGCGGAGGCGGAGGCGCGGTAGCCGATGTCGCCGGGGGTCGGCTGGTCGAAGAAGACGCAAAAGTGGATCTCCTCGTCCCCGATGACCTCGATCTGGTGGGGGTAGGCGCGGGGGACGAAATAGACGTCACCGGGCTCGAGGTAGTAGGTGTCGACTGTGCCGTCGGGGTCGAGGATGCTCATCCGGGCGCGGCCGGCCTGGACGTAGCCGAGCTCGGCGGTCTCGGGATGCCAGTGAGGCTCCCGCATGCCGGCGGTCCCGATGCGGAGCGAGTACATCGAGAGGTGCCGGAGGGCGGGCCAGACCTGGGCGCGGGCGAGCCTGGCGTTGCCGAAGGGATAGTCGAGGGTCGGCTGCACCGCCTCGACCGAGAACTTGTGGGGGTCCGGGAGGCCCGCCTCGTCCGGGATGGTGGGAGCGCCGACGCCCTTGACGATGTCGGGCGAGCTCGTGTCGCGACCGAGCTTGGCCAGGTCCGCCGCGGGCAGGCCGTAGGTGTTGCCGAGCACGGCGTCGCTCATCGCGCCGAAGGAGGCGTAAAGGGAGAAGTCGACCGGGCTCTCGTGCGAGAAGACGACGAGCAGTTCGGCCGCGACCTCGCCGAGGTTCTCGATGTGATGGAGCGAGCCGCTCTCGACGTGGAACATCTCCCCCGCCCCGATCGTGAAGGTGCCGAAGATGTCGGCGTCGTCGAGGACCGAGACGAGCACATCGCCGCTGACGCAGTAGGTGAGCTCGTCGGCGTTCACGTGCCAGTGGGGCTCGCGGACGGCGCCAGGCTCCAGCACCAGCCGTCGGATCGAGATCCGCTCGAGGATCGGGAAGGTCTCCTTGGACAGAGCGTCGATCGAGCCGAGGTCGCTCGCGTGCCGGCTCCTCCCGTCGCGAAGCGAGCGGACGTGCGGGGAGGAAGCTGCCATGGAGGGTCCTTTCTCGGGAGGTCGGGCGCGAGCCTAGGCCATCTGGCCCGGGGCAGCACCGTTTGCGGTCACGTTCGGGCGCCCGTCGACAGGTCAAACTGCACCGATATGGGCGAGAACGCCGACACCACCTTCATCGACTCGACCCAGATCGGCAGCGCCGGGACCACGGTGGCGGTCAAGGACCTGATCGACATCGAGGGGCTGCCGACCACGGCGGGCTGCCGGGCGATCGCACGCGACGCCGTCCCGGCGACCGCCGACGCCGCCTGCATGGCGGGGTTGCGCACCGCGATCGAGGCGGGCGAGGCGCGGCTGGTCGGCAAGACCAACCTCTCCGAGCTGGGGATGGGAGCGAGCGGCGTCAACGAGTGGTTCGGCACGCCGCGCAACCCGCTCGACCCCGACCTGATCCCTGGTGGCTCCTCGAGCGGCTCGGCGGTCGCCGTCGCGGCGGGCGAGGCGGAGGTCGGGATCGGCTCCGACACCGGCGGCTCGGTCCGGGTGCCGGCCGCCTGCTGCGGCATCGTCGGGTTGAAGACGACGCACTGCCGAATCCCACTTA
>JAFDWG010000074.1 GCA_018268605.1 Actinomycetota bacterium
TCACAGCCTGCCAGGACCTCCATGAGACGCCCAGGGCACCGCCACACGGACGGCCACCCGCGCCGGGCCTCCCGGGATCAGGCGATGTCCGGTTCGAGCACCACCAGCGGGATCTCGCGGTCGGTCCGCGCCCGGTAGTCCGCGTAACCCGGCCAGACCCGATCGGCCTTTTCCCAGAGGCGCGGCCGCTCCTCGGCGGTCGCCTCGCGCGCCCTGACCCGCCGGCGCTCGGAGCCCATCTGCACGTAGGTGAGCGGATTGGCCCGCAGGTTGTGGAACCAGGCGGGGTGCTTGGGGAAGCCCCCTTTGGAGGCGACGAGGACCAGGTTCTCCCCGTCCGGGATGAACAGGAGGGGGGTGGTGCGGAGGGCGCCGCTCTTGGCGCCGACGTGGTCGAGCAACAGCATCCGACCCTTGCCGCCGGGGACCCGCGCGCCGAGGCGCCCACCCGTCCTCCGGTAGAGGAAGGTGTGGGCGCCCGCCAGCCGGTTGGTGACCGGCCAGAGCTGGTCGGCGTAGCGCAGGTAGAGCGGCTCGGAACTCAGGTGTACATCCCCCCGAACATGCCGCCGGTGATGTTCAGCACCTGGCCGTGCACGTAGTTGGCGAGCGGCGAGGCGAGGAAGAGGACCGGCCCGGCGGCCTCGGTCGGGGTCGCGCCCCGTCCGAGCGGGATGATCGCCTGCGCCATCGCCCGCATCTGCTCGGGGATGCCGAGCTCGATCTTCTCACCGGTCGGCGAGGTGATCTCCCCACCCTCCTCTTTGGCGGCAGTGAGACGGGTCTCCACGAAGCCGAAGGCGACGGCGTTGACGTTGATCTTGAACTGGCCCCACTCCTTCGCCAGGGTCTTCGTGATCCCGACGACGCCGGCCTTGCCCGCCGCGTAGTTGACCTGTCCGGGATTGCCGAACATGCCCGTGGTCGAGGAGGTGTTGATCAGCTTGCGGAAGACCTCGACGCCTTCCTCGCGCTCTTTCTTGGCGGCCTCGCGCCAGTGCGGGGCGAGCGCGCGGGCGACGCGGAAGGGAACGACCGTGTGGATGTCCAGCATCGCCTGGAACTGCTCGTCGGTGGTCTTGTGGGCGACGCCGTCCCAGGTGTAGCCAGCGTTGTTGACGCAGATGTCGACGCTGCCGAAGGCATCGACCGCGGCGGCGACCAGCTCGTCGCAGGCGCCGTCGGCGGTCAGGTCGCCCGCGTAGACCGCGGTCTCGCCGCTGATCTCCGAAGCGGTCTGCTCGGCGACATCGCGGTCGAGGTCGTTGATCAGCACCTTCGCGCCCTCTGCCGCCATCAGCTCGGCGGTCGCGCGGCCGATCCCGCGGGCCGATCCGGTCACGATCGCGGCTTTGCCGTCCAGAAGTCCCATTGTTCCCCTCTCCTAGCTCGTGAAGTCGGTCGCGGAGGCTACACGGACCGGCGCAATCCTGGCTCGTCGGCCGGCCCAGGAGTGCTCGCACGGGCAAGGCCGAGGGCGCCGGCGCTATTGCCCTCGAGTCGCCGACATGAGATGAATCCGGGCCGTGGGCGACGTCTTCTCGATCTTCGTGCTCTCGCTGCTGGCGATGTTCAACCCGACGCTGCTGGCGGCGGTAACGGTGATGATGCTGCTGCCCGATCCGAAACGCCTGATCACCGGCTACCTCCTCGGTGCCTACCTGGCCAGCATCGGCATCGGGATGGCGATCGTCTTCACCCTCCACGGCAACAGCAGCGGGGTCGAAACGAGCAAACGGACGCTGAGCCCGGTGGAGGACCTGGCCTTCGGCGTCGTGCTCGGCATCGTCGGCTGGGCCCTGCTCACCGGCCGGGTCAAGCAGGCGAAAGAAAGCCGCAAACGTCGTCACGAAGAAAAGCACGGCCCGAAGGAGGAAAAGGAATCGCTGCCGGAACGCCTCCTCGGCCGCGGCTCGATGCGCATCAGCTTCGCGATCGGGGCCTTGCTCTCCCTGCCCGGCGCCTCCTACTTCATCGCCCTCGACAAGATCGCCAAGCTCGACTGGCCCGTCCCGACGACCGCCCTCGCCGTGGTCGTCTTCTGCCTCATCCAGCAGACCTTCCTCGAGGTCCCGCTGGTCGGCTTCCACCTCGCCCCCGAGTGGACCCAGGGCGCCGTCGTCCGTTTCCGCGAGTGGATCGCAAAGAACGCCGCCCGCGCCGCCGGCTGGGTGGCCCTGACCCTGGGCGTCCTCATGATCATCAGGGGCACGGCGTATCTGATCTTCGGCTGAGATCGCCGCGCGGCGATCGCCGGTCAGCCCGCGATCCGCTTGATCTCTTTGGGACGCAGGAGCGCGACGAGCGTCGACCCGTCGACAACCGCGATCCCACCCTTCTTCATCGCCACCTTGGCCCCCGTGAGCCGCCCGACCTCTCGCGAGACGTCCGGCTCGTGCCCGACAAGCAGCACATCGCCACGCCCCGCGGTGAGGTCGAGCGAATCGAACGCCCCGCCGCGAAGCGCCTCCGTCACCTCCACCTCGACCCCGAGCGCCTCACAGGCAAGCCGTGCCGTCTCCAGCGCCCGCACCTTCGGGCTTGCGAGACAAGCATCGATCACAATCCCGAGCGCGGCGAGCGCCCGTCCCGCGTCACGCGCCTGCCGTTCCCCCTTCTCGGTCAGCCGCCGCGCCCCGTCGTCCCCGGTCCCGTCCTCCGCCTCTCCATGTCGCAGTAGGTAAGTCATGTCTCGGCCCTGGTTCCTATTTCCTCACAATGGAAATTCTATTTCGGCTGGAAATCGGCGCAGGAGGAGAGCAGGGCGGTCATCGACGCGACGGCGCCGCCTCGCTCGATGCTCATCGCCGCACCACCTTCGCCGTACTCGATGACCTCATCCGAGCCGTTGTCGATCCGGGTGTAGTCAGAACCGCAGGGCGCGGAGTTGAGCTGGACGCGGGAGGACGACCAGGGTGGGCTGAGTCGGCCGGCGCGGAGGGCTTCGCTCACAGCCCCAGAGTCTTGCCGATGATCTCCTTCATCACCTCGTCGGTGCCGCCGCCGATCGGGCCGAGGCGGGCGTCGCGGACGGCGCGCTCGATGCCGTACTCGCGGGTGTAGCCGTAGCCGCCGTGGATCTGGAGGGTCTGGTCGGCGATCTCGAGGGCGGTGCGTTGGGTGAGGAGCTTGGCCATCGAGACTTGCTGGATGCAGGGTTGGCCGCTGTGGAAGAGGCGGAGTGCCTCGTAGGTGAGGGCGCGGGAGACCTCGGCCTTGGTGGCCATCTCGGCGATCTGGTGGCGGATCGCCTGGAACTTGCCGATCGGGCGGCCGAAGGCTTCGCGCTCGTCGGCATAGGAGATCGCGGTGTCCAGGAGGCGCTGCATCGCGCCGACGGCGCCGACGGCCATCAGGAGCCGCTCCCAGGCGAAGTTGGCCATGACCAGGCGGAAGCCGCCGTTCTCCTCGCCGAGCAGGTTGGCGGCGGGGACCTCGACATCGGTGAAGGAGATCTCGGCGGTGTCCGACGAGCGCCAGCCGAGCTTCTCGAGCTTGCGCGAGACCTCATACCCCGGCATCTCACGCTCGAGGACGAGGAAGGAGATGCCGTCATGGCCACCCGCCTCGGTGGTCTTGCAGGCGCAGACGAGAAAGTCGGCACGGACGCCATTGGTGATGAAGGTCTTCGAGCCGTTGACGAGGTATCCGCCGTCGATCTTCCGCGCGGTGGTGGCGATGCCGGCGACGTCGGAGCCCGCGCCCGGCTCGGTGATCCCGAGGGCGCCGATCTTCTCGCCCGCGATCCCGGGGACGAGCCAGCGCTGGTGCTGCTCGTCGGTGCCGAAGTTGAAGATGGGAGGGAGGGCGATCGAGGTGTGGGCGTTGAGGCCCGCGGCGACGCCACCCGACCCTCCCGAGCGGGCCAGCTCCGCGACCCATACCGCGTCATGGAGGTGGTCGCCGCCCTGCCCGCCCAGGTGCTCTGGGAACTTCAGTCCGAGGAAGCCGAGCTCGGCGCAGCGGCGGTAGAGGTCGCGGGGGAATTCTTCGGCGCGCTCCCATTCGTCGACGTGCGGCGCGACCTCGGCGGTGACGAACTTCTCGACCGTCCCCGCAGCTCCTCGTGCTCGGCGCCGAACGGCGGCAGGACCGCCCGCGCGCCGCTGTCCTTGACCACCGGAACACTCATCGGGCCAAATGCAAATTCTCTATCGCCACGATCCTGCTCGGTCGGCAGTAGCGGCCTCTACAGCCCGTAGCTTCGTCCGATCACGTCGAGCATGACCTCGTCGGTGCCGGCGCCGATCCGGTTGAGGCGGACGTCGCGGTAGGCGCGCTCGACCTCGTACTCCTTCATGTAGCCGTAGCCGCCGAAGATCTGGATCGTGTCGTCGGCGACCTCGCAGGCGATCCGCGAGGCGTTCAGCTTCGCCATCGTGATCTCGCGCACGGGGTACTCGCCGTTGGCGAAGCGCCAGGCCGTCGCGTAGGTGAGCGCCTTGGCGGCCTCGGTCTTCGTCGCCATCTCCGCGATCTTGTGACGGAGTGCCTGGAACTTGCCGATCGGGCGGCCGAAGGCTTCGCGATCCTGGGCATACTCGATCGCCTTCTCGATCATCCGTTCCGCCCCCGCGTGGCAACCGGCGGCGGCGACCAGGCGCTCGCCCTGGAGCTCCCAGGCGATGTGGTAGAAGCCTTTGCCCTCCTCGCCGAGAATCGACGAGGCCGGGACGCGGACGTCTTCGAAGGCCAGCTCGCCGGTGTCGGAGGCGTGCATGCCCATCTTCTCCAGCTCCGCGGAGACGCTGAAGCCGGGCACCAGGTTTCCCTCGTCGTCCTTGAGGTCGATGACGAAGAGGGTGATGCCGGCGTGGCGCTCCTCCGGGTTCGTCTTGCAGACGAGGACGATGAAGTCGGCCCGCGGCCCGTTGGTGATGAACGTCTTCGAGCCGTTGATGACGAATTCGTCACCATCGCGTATCGCGGTCGTTCGGATCCCGGCGACGTCGGACCCGGCGCCCGGCTCCGTGATCCCCAGCGCGCCCACCTTGTCACCCTTCAGGCCCGGTTCGAGATAGCGCTTCTTCTGCTCCTCGGTGCCGAGCAGGTGGATCGGCGGCAGCACCATGTCCGATTGCACCGCGAAGGCCATGTTCGTCCCGCCCGAGCCCGAGTAGCTCATGCACTCCGCCCGCACCAGCGAGTAGTAGTAGTCGCCGCCCTGGCCGCCGTACTCCTCCGGGAAGCAGAGCCCGAGGAAGCCGAGCTCACCCGCCCGTTCCATCGCCGAGGTGGGCCAGTAGGTCTCCTCCCACTCGTTGCGGTGGGGGTAGAGCTCGTTCGTCACCCAGGCCTGCATCGACTCGCGCAGGTCTTCGTGCTCCTGGCTGAAGATGAAGTGCTTGCGCCCTGCCGCGTGGTCAGGCTTGATGACGCTGGAGCCGTCTGAGGTCGCGGTCGCCACGGTTCTCTCCTCTGGTCGATTGACAGGGGCGCTCCCGTGCCCGCCCCCGAAGACAAGTAGACAGTAGCACTTCCTACTTTCGACAACACCCGCTATGGTTCGCGACCGCATGGGTGCCGGGAGCTTCGAGAAACTCCTCTACGAGGTCGCCGACGGCGTCGCCACGGTGACGCTGAACGACCCGGAGAAGCGCAACATGCTCTCCGGGCAGATGCTGACCGAGCTGGTCGCAGCGATGGAGATGGCCCGCGACTCCGAAGCGGTGCGCGCGGTCGTCCTGACCGGGGCGGGGGACAGGGTCTTCTGCGCGGGCGCCGACCTCGGAGGCTTCGCCGCCGACGCCGCCCTGATCGAAAAGCACTTCGCCTCCGACCTCTTCCTCGAATTCTTCCGGCTGATGCCGGCGCTCGGCAAGCCCTCGCTCTGCGCGGCCAACGGCCACGTGATGGCGGGCGGCCTCGGCCTCGCCCTTTCCTGCGATCTCGTGATCGCCAAGGAGGGGATCTCCTTCGCCACCCCGGAGATCAACGTCGGCGCCTTCCCCTACATGATCATGGCGCTGATCTACCGCGACGTCCCGCGCAAGAAGGTCAACGAGTTGATGCTTCTCGGTGACCGGATGAGCGCGGAGGACGCGGTCACCTTCGGCCTCGCCAACAAGGTCGTCGCGGCCGCGGAGTTCGACGCCGCGGTCGCCGACTGGGCGACCCGGCTCGCCTCCAAGTCACCGCTGCTGATGCGCCTCGGCCACGACGCGATGTACCGCCAGGCCGACATGCCGGTCGACGACGCGCTCGAGTTCCTGCGCTCCCAGCTCTCGCTGACCTTCACCACCGAGGACATCCGCGAGGGTGTCCAGGCGTTCTTCGAAAAACGGGAGCCGAAGTGGAAGGGACGGTGAGCCCGGTGGGCTCATGTGTGCGCGTCGATGATCGCATCGATCTGGTCGAAGACCTCGCGCAGCCGGGCGGGTACGTCGATCTCCTCGAGCTCGACGTGAAGACCCTGATACCGGAGGTTGTAGGCGAAGCAGTCGGCGCAGCCGCCGGGACCACGCGGCGGAATCGAGCCGAGGTGCGCCCGGGTCAGTCCCTTCTGCAGGGACAGGACGTCGCGGATCGGGAGACGGAATCTGGTGCGATGGCTGCCCGCCGAGGAGCTGCTGGTGGTCACGGTGGCGAACCTGCCCTCCCTCACCGCGAGGGCCTGCGTGCTCGATGCGATGCCCCCGCTGCGCTTGTAGGCAAGGCTGAAGTCGTGCACCGAGGTCGGTGCGGCCGAGGCGCCGGTGGCGCCGCCGCCGACGAAGGCCAGCACGCAGGAAAGCGTCGCCGCGAGGGATCGCATCGGGGCCAGCGTAGACGACCGAAGGGAATCCGATGAGCGATGCCTCGCGGCACAAGCTTCCCGGCACGGCGCCGCTCGCCGAGCTGACCGAGCAGCTGCGCGAACGGCGCGAGGCCGCCCTCCTCGGCGGCGGCGAGGAGAAGATCGCCAAGCAGCACGAGCGCGGCAAGCTCACCGCCCGCGAGCGCATCGACCTGCTCGTCGACGACGGCACCTTCGTCGAGCTCGGGCTCCATGGCCGCCCGCACTTCGCGCAGCGGGCGATGGACGACGTCGAGGCGCCTGCCGACGGCGTCATCACCGGCTGGGGAGACGTCGACGGCCGTCCCTGCTGCATCGCCGCCTACGACTTCACCGTGATGGCCGGCTCGATGGGGATGACCGGCGAGCTCAAGGTCGGTCGCCTGCGGGAAATCGCCCTGCAGAAGCGGATGCCCTTCGTCTGGCTCCTCGACTCGGCCGGCGCCCGCATCCAGGAGGCGGCGGGGTCGCTCTTCGCCGGCTCCGGCTCCCTCTTCCGCGAGGAGGTCGAAATGTCGGGGGTGGTGCCGATGGTCGCCGCGATGATGGGACCGTGCGCGGCGGGCACCGCCTACATCCCGGCGCTCTCCGACTTCGTGCCGATGGTCGCCGGCCAGGGCGCGATGGCGCTCGCCGGCCCGCACCTCGTGAAAGCCGTGACCGGCGAGGACATCTCGATGGAGGACCTCGGCGGCGCCCGCGTCCACACGCGGATCAGCGGCGTCGGGGACCTCGAAGTGAAGGACGACGAGGAGTGCATCGCCGCGGTGAAGGGCTACCTCTCCTACTTCCCGCCGAACTGGGAAGAGAAGCCGCCGGTCGCGCCCGAGGTCGATCCCGCCGATCGGATGTCAGAGAAGCTGCTCGAAATCGTCCCCGATTCCTCACGCAAGCCGTACGACATGTACGAGGTGATCACGGAGATCGTCGATGACGGCGAGTATTTCGATCTGAAACCGAAGTTCGCCAAGAACGTGATCACCTGCCTCGCCCGCTTCGCCGGCGGGCCGGTCGGAATCGTCGCCAACCAGCCGAAGCACCTGGCCGGGATCCTCGACAACGACTCCGCCGACAAGGCCGCCCGCTTCATCAACCTCTGCGACGCCTTCAACATCCCGCTCGTCTTCCTGCAGGACGTCCCCGGCTTCATGGTCGGCTCGAAGGTGGAGCACGCCGGGATCATCCGCCACGGCGCCAAGATGCTCTACGCGGTCAGCCGCGCGACGGTGCCGAAGGTGACCGTGATCGTGCGCAAGGCCTACGGCGCCGGCTATTACGTGATGTGCGGGAAGGCGTACGAGCCGGACCTGATCGTTGCCTGGCCGGGTGCGGAGATCTCGGTGATGGGGGCCGAGGGTGCGGTCAACATCATCGGCCGCTCGGCGATCGACGCCTCCGACGATCCCGAGGCGACCCGCGAGGCGATGCTGAACGCGGTGCGACAGAACATCGATCCCTACATCTCGGCGGGCAACGCGATGATCGACGACGTGATCGATCCGCGCGAGACCCGTCCCACGATCGTGAAAGCCCTGCGCATGGCCCGCAACAAACACGTGACGAAGCCGTCGAAAAGACATGGGGTGATGCCCGTATGAGCCGCTACGAGGACCCGGTGATCATCAGCTGCTCGATCAGCGGCGTGATCGCCGATCGTGACCAGTGCCCGGCGATTCCCTACACGCCCGAGGAGTACGCCGCCGAGGCGCGCCGCGCGGTCGAGGAGGGGGCGTCTCAGATCCACATCCACGCGCGCAAGCCCGAGGGCACGCCGTCGTACGAGGTCGAGGACTTCCGGGCGATCACCGAGGCGATCCGCGGCGCGGTCGACGACGTGATCATCAATTACTCGACCGGGGCGATCGGCATCCCGATCGAGAAGCGGCTGGAGTACCTGCGCGAGTGCAGGCCGGAAGTGGCGGCCCTGAACATGAGCTCGATGAACTACGCCAAGTACTCAAGGCGGCGTAAAGACTTCGTCTTCAAGGCGGTCTTCGAGAACAGCTTCGACACGATCATCGAGTTCCTCACCGCGATGCGGAAGCTCGGTATCAAGCCCGAGCACGAGTGCTTCGACGCCGGCCATGTCGCCAACCTCGACCCGCTGATCGACATGGGCCTGCTCGAGCCGCCGCTGCAGATCTCCCTGGTGATGGGGGTGACCGGCGGCATCCGCCCGACCCCACGCAACGTCACCTTGATGTCGGACCAGATCCCCGGCGGTGCCGAAGGTCCGAACCAGTGGCAGACCATCGGCATTTCGCGCGACCAGTGGAAGCTGCTCGGCGCGGCCCTGGTGATCGGCGGCAATGTCCGCGCCGGGGTCGAGGACAACCTCTATCTGCCCGATGGCACGATGGCGCGCTCGAACGGCGACCTGATCGGCAAAGCCCGCCAGATGGCCGAAGACGTCGGCCGTCGCCCGGCGACCGTCGCCGAGGCGCGCGAGTTGCTCGGGATCACCACCCGCTCCGCCGCCACGGCGTAGGCGAGCCTTCCTCCGTGGCGACCGACGCGACCGAGACCGCCCGGCTCCTCCGCATGGGGGAGCTGGCCGAGGCCAGCGGCGTCCCCGCGCCGACGATCAAGCACTACCTACGCGAGGGGCTCCTCCCCGAGGGCGTCAAGACCAGCCGCAACATGGCGTACTACCCGCCCGAGTACGTCGACCGGATCCGCCTGATCAAGCGCCTGCAGGAGGAGCGCTTCATGCCCCTGAAGGCGATCAAGGGGGTGCTGGACGACGGCACCGACCGGGCCGAGGCGCTGCTCGAGCTGGAGGACCAGATCCTCGACCGTGCCCTCGCCGGAGAGAAGACCCGCACCAGCGCCGCCGACGTCCGCAAGCGCTACGGCGTCCCCAAGGGGGTGCTCGACCGCCTCGCCGAGATCGGCGTCCTGACGCCGAACAGTCGCGGCTACTCGCCCTCCGACGTCACGATCATCGAGGCGATCAGCCGCTTCCGCGCCGGTGGCTACGACGAGCAGATCGGCTTCACCGTCTACGACACCCTGCGCTACAAGAAGGTGCTCGAGGCCCTCGTCCGCGAGGAGGTCGACATGGTGATGGACCGCCTCGCCGGAGAGGTGCCCCCGGAGCGCGTGGTCGAGATGCTCGAAGATGGTGCCCAGCCCTTGAAGGACCTGATCGCATCTCTCCACACCAAGCTCCTCGTCGCCGAGCTCGAAAGCCGGCGCGGATGAAGACGGCCCTCGTCACCGGCGCCTCATCGGGGATCGGGCGGGCGACGGTGCGGCGGCTCGACGCGGCCGGGTGGAAGGTCTTCGCCGGCGTTCGCAAGGAGGAGGACGCGGCGGCGCTGCGGGCGGAGGGGTCGGAGCGGCTCAAGCCGCTGATGCTGGACGTGCTCGACCCGGAGGCGATCGCGGCCGCGGGGGAGCGGGTCGGTGCCGAGCCGGGCGGGCTCGACGGCCTCGTCGACAACGCGGGAGCCGCCGTCGCCGGGCCATTGGAGGCGTTGCCGATCGAGGACTTCCGCAGGCAGGTGGAGCTGAATCTGACCGCGCAGCTCGCCGTCACCCAGGCGATGCTGCCGGCGATCCGCACCGCCCGCGGGCGCATCGTCCTGATCAGCTCGATGGGCGGCCGGGTGGCGCTGCCGCTGACCGGCGCCTACCACGCCGCCAAGTTCGGGCTCGAGGGGATGGGGGACAGCCTGCGCCAGGAGTTGGCGCCGTGGGGGATCAGGGTGGTCCTGATCGAGCCCGGATCGATCGACACGCCGATCTGGTCGAGTGGCGAGAAGGACGCCGAACGGATCTTTGAGAACGCCTCGCCACGGATGCGCGAGCTCTACGAGGCGACGGTCGAGCGCTACCGCCAGGTGATCAAGGACACGGCCGAGCGGGGCGTCCCGCCGGAGAAGGTCGCGGAGCGGATCGAGCACGCGCT
>JAFDWG010000075.1 GCA_018268605.1 Actinomycetota bacterium
GGGCCGGGTTCAAAGCGCCGCTGCTCGAGGCGCTCTGCCGTAGCCAACTGGCCCTGATCGCGCTCGACCGCGGCGATCGTTCCGGAGCCTGTGCCGAAGCGGAGAGAGCCCGCGCGCGGGTCGCCCGTCGAGGGCTTCCCGACTATCCGGTCGCGGCCGTCGTCTACGCGGTGTCGGCTTGCGTCCTGGCCGAACAGGGGACCTCGGATCGAGCCGGCCTCGACCTCCGGGCCGCCGAATCGCTGTTCGCGCAGCTCGACGATCACGCCACCTGGCTCGAAGTCGAGACGAGGACCCTGATGGCCCGCGCCCATGCCGGCCTCGGTCACCGTCGCGAGGCCGAGGAACACCTGGCCGCCGCCGCCGGCCAGGCGTCCAGGGTCCCCGACGCGCCGGCCCTGGTCGGCTGGATCGCCGGGGCCCGCGAGGCCGCGGCCGGCCTCGGCTCCTCCGGCGCCGAGCTCCTGACGCCGGCCGAGCTCCGCATCCTCCAGATGCTGCCGACGCACCTATCCCTGCCGGAGATCGGCGAGTCCCTCTGCGTGTCCCCGAACACGGTGAAAACCCACACCCGCAACATCTACGCGAAGTTCGGCGTCTCCTCCCGACGGGCGGCGGTGGCGCGGGCGGATCGGGACGGCCTCCTCGCCCAGGGCGGCCCGGCGTTCGCCGTGGCCTGAGCAGCATCGGATCAGAATCCCTTGCCGATCCGACACCACCGGTGTAGCGTCGACCGATGGCGCCCGATTCGTGGAGATGGATAAGGAGCCGACGCCTTGGGGGCCTCGCGTCGATCCTGTGCCCGCTGGTCCTGATGGCCACCGCCGCCCTGGCCGGCGCCGAAGGCACAGAACCGGTCCCGGGTGGCTGGAAGGGCAAGACGAAGCAGGGCTTCCCGGTCTACCTCGGAGTACGCGAAGGGCCTTCGGTGACCAACGTGCGCATCACCTACAAGGACGACATCTGCGGCAAGGCGAGCCCGAAGAATCCGACCCTGACGATGGCCGTCGACGAAAACGGCCACTTCTCAGGGGTCGTTTACCCGGCCAACGGCGGGGTCGAAATCGAAGGCACCTTCACCGGCCCGACCACCCTCAAAGGCGCCATCGTCGCCGGCGAAAGCAGCGGCCTCCCGGGCTGCCTCGGCGGCAGGTTTCCCTTCACGGCGCACCCGAAGGGCCCGTGAGCCGCGGGCGCCGCGCGCTCAGGTCGTCAACAGTCGGACCAGGCCGAGGGCGGTCATCCCGATCCCGAGGACGACCGCGAGTGGGGCGACGAAGATCGGCCAGTGGGTCAGGACGCTGTCGCGGATGCGGTTGAGGAACTCCGAGGCACGCGGTCCCATCGCCAGACAGACGACCGAGATCGCGATCAGCGGCAGGATGTAGACCACGTTATAGATGCCGAGCAGGATGAACTTGCCCGGCGCCGAGGCGCTCGAGCCGACGATGATGGTGATCGTGGCGAAGTAGGGAAACGCGGTGAGGAGTTCGACGCCGGCGATGCCACCTCCCATCAGCACCGCGGAGCCGGATTGGCGCCGGGACTCATTGGTGCGGGGCGATCGGCGCCGGACCAGGGCTTCGCGTCTCACCCAGATCGTCGCTCCGCCGAGGGCGAGCGAGAGCCCGCCCGCGGTGATCAGCGCGTACTTGACCTCGTCGCTGAGCCGCGGCAGCAGCGACCGCACCAGCTCGGCGAGGCCGAGCATGATCAGCACCCCGCCGAACATGGTGACGACGAGGACCGAGATCGCGAAGGTGACCGTGCGTCGGACCGGGTGTGGGCCGGCGGCGAGGAAGAGGTCGGTCAGGATCAGCGACGGGTTGATCGAGTCTGGCAGCGCGATCGCCGCCACGACCAGGCTGAGGCTGAGGAGGTCTCGCATCGGGTGCCGGCGGCCGGCTCAGGTGGCATTCGTCCCGTCGCCGACGACGGCCTCCAGGTCGTCCAGCTCGGCGCGCAGGGCGGGGATGAACACCGAGCCCGGCCGCACCGATTCGACCATCTCCACCGACTCCCGGTAGTGGCCGATCATGCTGGCGACGGTGGTCCCGAGGCGCAGTTCGAGCGTATCGCCGTCGGCCTCGATGCCGCGACGTAGACCGCGGATGTCAGAGAGCTTGTCCGCGGCGTAGACGGTCACCGCCAGGCCGCCGGCGTTTTCCACCTGGCGACGGAGGTCCGCCTTGCGCCAGTCGAAGGAGGAGATCCGCGCGTCCTCGCTCAGCGTGAGGACCAAGGAGGAGATGCCGGTGCCCATGCGCCCGCGCAGCTCGTCCCCGGTGAGCGTCCCGCGCTCGACCGAGTCGTGAAGGAGGCCGACCGCGACGAGCTCGTCGTCGAAGCCCGAGTCGTGAAGGAGCTCGGCCACCTCGAGGACGTGCTCGACGAAGTAGTGCTCGTCCGATGGACGCCGCTGCTCCCCGTGGGCCGCGAGGGCAAGGTCGTAGGCGTCTGTCAACAGACTGGAGTCGACGATCCAGGAGGGTGGGGTGGCAATCAAGCGCGTACTCATCTCGTTAACAGGCCCGTTACGAATCTTTAACCAAAACGGTATCCCTGCATAGGGGTGTCCGCATCACCCGATCTGTGTGAGGCGACGAAGCCGCCCGCCGCTTAGCGTCGAAGGTGACCACCAAGCGCCGGTCGACCCGTGGGTTGCTCGGCTCAGAGAAGGGAAGAGCAATGGAGGCACATCGGAGCAGACCGCCCGCCGGGGGAGAGCAGTCCACCTGGATCGCCTTCGCGGGCGTGATGATGATCCTCCTCGGGTTCTTCGACGTGCTCTGGGGCATCGCGGCGATCGCCAACAACGAAGTCGTCGTCGTCGGTGGCCACGGAGTGATGATCCTCGACATCACCACCTGGGGCTGGATCCAACTGATCCTCGGAGTGGTGGTCGGCATCACCGGGCTCGGCCTGCTCACCGGCAACACCGCCGCCCGCTGGGCCGGGATCGCCCTGGTCGGCCTGAACGCGATCGTCCAGGTCGTCTGGTTCAGCGCCGCCCCCCTCTGGGCGATCCTGATCATCGCCCTCGACGTCGTGATCATCTACCAGCTCTGCGTCAACTGGGAACGCGATCGATCAGGCGTCTGACGGGTGCCGATCGGGGGCGCTCATCTCGGAGACGGGAAGTCGACGATCTGTGCGTCCATCGGAAGCTCGTCGTGACGATTCCGTGCCCCGCCGGTGTGGCGGGACCTAGAGGGCCGCGATTGCTCCTTGGACCAGGAGGCTGATCGAGAAGAACCCGACCAGCAGCCCGATCACCCGCAGTCCGTTCGAGTTCAGCCATCCGGCCGCCGTGGAGACCGCCCGCTCGGTCCAGGCGGGGTCGACCAGATAGCCGACGAGGGGGATCTCCAGCAGCATGAACATGATCGCGTTGAAGAGGATGATCAGGGCGATCTGTTCGGGTCTGCCGTAGTCGGTCGCCAGGTCTCCGAGGGCGAGGAGGTAGAAGGGTCCGGGCAGGTTGATCGCGCCTCCGACCACGAAGGCGATCCGGACGGTGGCGTGGTCCAGGCGCCGTTCGACCCAGGAAGGGCCCTCCTTCTTCGGCCGCCGCCGCGGATGGCGTGAGCGCCACCGGTCGATCAGCATCCGGCCGCGGCGGGAGACGAGCAACCAGGCGAAGAGCAGGCCGATGGCCCCGACGGCGATCGAGACGGTGGGGTGGGGGGACTCGGAGGTGCTGCCGGCGACTTCGCCTCCACCTTCGAACACGGTGAGCACCGCGAAGCCCGAGACGATGCTGACCAGGAGGCCGCCGAGGTAGAACGCCAGGATGAGGCGCCGCGGTTCGGGGCGCGAGAGCAGGATGGCGACGCAGGCGAGCAGCGCGGGGAAGATCGCCGCGCCGAACGCCAGCAGGACGATCCTCAGCACGCTGCCGGCCCGAACCCTTCGACGACAGTTCGCATCGGCCCGAAGAATGCCTGGCAGCCAGGACTCGAACCTGGATCGCCGGTTTTGAGACCGCTGCCTCCGGGTTGCGGGCGCCTCCCGAGCGACCTTTAGAACCAAAATGTTCACGAGTCCGACGTGATGATGGCCCACCCGCTCGCCCTGCAGCTGCCACGAGGCGAAGGCGGCCGGAGAGGCGACGGGTAGTAAGCCGCACCCCGATCCACGGTCCGCCACGGATGGTCGAGATCGCTCCTCGGCCTAGCGTCGGGGAAATACCCGCGGACGCGAGGAGCCACCACCATGTCAACCGAACGCGAAGCCCAGAACCGAAGCCAGGCGCCGGCCGCGCCGGCGCTTCTGCTCGAGGCCAGGAGCGGCCCGCTCGAGGGCGCCACCTTCCCCTTGGGCCCGGGCTGGCTCCACATCGGCCGCGACCCGGGATGCGACATCGTCCTCGAGGGCACCGACATCGCGAGCGAGCACGCCTCGGTGAAGGCGCTCGGGGACGTGGCCGAGGTGCGCGATCTTGGCTCCGAGAAGGGCACCTTCGTGAACGGCGAGCGGATCGGCCGCGCCACGCTGCTCGAGCCTGGAGACGAGTTTCGGGTCGGCACCTCGAGCTTCGCGGTGGCGCAGGCGTCCGGTGACGGTGGGGGTCCCACCGCGGTAGCCGCCGGAGGTTCGACCCCCGGCGAGCCACCGCGCCGCCGTCGCGCGATCGCGATCGCGGCGGGCGTCGTCGCGGTTGCAGCGGTCGCGGCGGTTGCGGTCGTGTTGTTGACCTCGGGCGGTTCGAGCGGGCCGTTGAGCGAGTCGGAAATCATCGCGGCGGCCAAGCCCTCGACCCTGATGGTGGTCGGGCGGAGCCGCGGGGTCTCGCCCCTCGGCCGGGCGGGCAGCCTCGTCGACTCCGGCACGGCCTGGGTCTACGACGCGAGCCGCGGCCTGATCGTCACCAACGCGCACGTCGTGATGAACGCCGGGACCGTCGCGGCCGGTTTCGACGGCACCAGCCTCTCGCCGGCGACGATCATCGGCGTCGATGCCCGTGACGACCTCGCAGTCCTGCGCGTCTCTCCCGGCGATCTGCCGGGGTTGACGACGATGCCGCTGGCCGAACCGGAAGGCGTCGAACAGGGGGAGACGGTCTACGCGCTCGGCTTCCCCGGCAACGGGAGCACCGAAAGCAACTTCCTGAAGACTCCGTTCCAGGCGACCGCCGGCACCATCTCGACCCTCGACGACGAAGCCACGGTCTCCTATGACGCCTTCGACCAGGAAGCGGTCCACGGGGAAGAAAACACCAACGCCGGGCTGCTCCTGACGAACCTCTACCAGACCGACGCGGCGGTGAATCCGGGCAACTCGGGCGGTCCGCTCGTAAATGACCACGGGGAACTGGTCGGGGTGAACGTCGCCGGCGGTGGCGGGCAGAACCAGAACGACGCGATCTCGATCAAGACGGTGCGGTCGGTCGTGCCCAAGTTGGCCGAGGGCAAATCGACCGCCTGGCTCGGCCTCGGCGTCAGCGCGCTCTCCTCGGGCCTCGCCGCCTGCGGCAACGAACCCGACTTCTGCCTCGAATCGCCCACCGAAGGCGAAATCGAAGGGAAGACCTACACCAACGCCAATCTCAAGGGCGGCTTGTTGGTGGCCGCCGTGACGAAAGACACGCCGGTCGACCAGGAGACCGAAATGTCAGAAATCCTCAACGTCTACAGCCGCCGCGGCTACTACGTGCTGATCACCAGCATCAACAACCAACCCGTGACCACCCAGCAGCAGTACGTCAACCTGGTCGAAGGGATCGACAGCGGCCAGCTGGTGGAAGTCACCCACTACGACGTGACCTTCGAAGCCGCGAACATCGGCCCCTTCACCGAAACCTTCCACGCGCCCTAGCCCGGTCGCTCGGACCGGCGGCGTTCGCGGTCCTGCCGCGCCCGCGCACCCGTTTCGCTTCCTCCCGACCTGGAAGCCGACCCGCGCGTCGGTCGCCTCGGCGACGAACGGGACCAGGCTTGACTCGACCGGCCGGAGGGGGCGATGCGCTCGAAGGCCGCGAGGTCGCTTCGGAACGTTTGCAGCCCGCTCGGCCGGGCCATGGGACCCGGCCGAGCAGCGCTCTGTCTACGGGACGTACCTCAGGGCCGGGACCGAGGAAGACCTGGCCTGTTGGATCTCGGTTTCAGCGTCGTAATCCTGCAGAATCCCTGCACGTTGAGCGTCATGCACTGCTTCTGTGAACTGCTTCACGTACGCTTCGTGCGTGGGGTAGAGGCTCCGCAACTCCGCTTCTGAAAACGGGGTCGCCGAGCCCGCCAGCGAACAGTTGGCGGTTCCAGTGTTGCCGAGTCCGTGCAACGTCTCGGTGGGGACGGTGATCTGCGGCAGGGCGAGGCCGCCGATCGTGTTACCCAGCGGGTTCAGGACGTAGGTGGCTTCGGTCGGCGCTCCGTTGACCTGCAGCGTCGGGAACTTCGGCGGTGCGGCGCCGTTTTCGGCCCAGACGCCGAGGTCGTACAGGGCCGTGTCGACGACGGCCTGCTCGTCGATGTCGTCGATCGGAGACGTACAGACATTGAAGTTGAGCGGTGGGCTGTTGAGCGGCCACTCCTTGAATGCCTGTATGCGCTGGAGTTCCTCCTCTTCGGCGTCGATGTGCGAGCCGCCCGCTATCTCCCAGTCCCGAAACGAATTGGAGTCGGGCTGGCGCGACGGGAGGTATCTCGGATTTGAGCACGGCCCGTTGCAGAGGACGTCGCTCTCGGTCTCGAGCGTGAGGACCTTGGCGGTGTGGGTGTCGGTCCGGACGATCGCCGGGTTCGGCATCGTGACCCCTTCGTTCAGCGGGGCCGGCGTTCCGAACCGGCTGTGGACCAAGAAGCCGTCGTAGATCTGATCACGCGGCTGGATCGCATCGAGGTAGGTGACCAGGCGGAAAGCCGACTGCGAGTCGCCGTAGGCCAATAGGTTTCTCGGCCGCGCGCCGCCCAGCACTTCACGATTCTGCCGAGACAGCAGGGCTTTTCCGACCTGCGAGAAAATGTCGTAGGAATACGCATCGTTCGGGATCGACAGCGAGCCATACCTTTCGTGATCCCACGCTGCCAGTCCGGTCGGTGAGGTGATCGGCAATGCCTGCGTGGTGACGCCGACGTAGATGTCGCCTTCGTGCATCATCTCCTGATAGCCGAAGGTCCAGCCGACATCCAGGTCGCGGCCGGTCGTGGCGTTCATCCACTCGACGACCACGTTGCCACTGAACTTCGACATGTCGACGGGCCTGCGGACCACGATGCGCGTCTTGTACGGAGCCGTCGACGACTGGGTCACGGACCACCGGCCGTCGGAGCCGAAGGTCCCGACCGGGCTGTAGGCCCGGGCGGTCCCCGAGACGAAGTACTCGTTTTCGGTATAGCCGTGCGACTTGAGGTTGACGGCCGACGCGGTGTACGGGAAACCCTGGACGCGGTTTATCGACACGGGAGTCGAGACCGGGCCGGCCACGGTGGGCGTCGGGACGGTCGATGGACCCCGAGCTTCCGGGCGATATTCCGGGGGATGACTACCGGTTTCCGCGATTGCTGACGCGGCGGATATCAAGGACAGTGCAAACACCGCCGCGACTGCGACAACTTTTCTGATCATCGGAACCCTCCATAGATAATCGAGTCCCCGCCTCGACAGAGCTGTCTGCTCTGATTGCACACTTACTAGATAAGGGGACGGCCTCATTCCTCTATTCGTTGCTTTTCAGGCGTTCGGTCGCTGCGAAACCAGCCTCTTCTGGCCTTTTTTTGCGCTTATCGCGCCTCCCAAGCGCGTTAAGCGAGCTTCAACCCTTATTTCATACTAGATAGTACACAAGATAGTGTAGTTGAACACAGAAATAGATTCCCGGAACTCTCGAGGCAACTTCGCCCCCTCGTCTGCTGCGCGATGTAGCCGAGGGCCTGGCGCTGGGCGCTATGACGACGCTGCGCGACCCGCCCGAAGGCGGCGCTGGAGAGGCGGCTCGACGTGGAGGGGAGGAGAAGCCAGGGTCATCGCTCCGTCGACCGGATGGACAAGCCTCTCTTGATGGGGCGGTGAAGGAAAGGGGCCCGCGAGTCCTCGCCCGGGACGTCGGCTGGTCGTTGTGCGCCTCGCTCGGGTCCCCGCGTGCGGACCACGCCAATCCGTGCTGAGCAGTACAGTACTCATCGGTACGATATCCGTCCATGGGAAGACCGCGAACCTTCGACCCCGAAACGGCTCTCGATCAGGCGATGAGGGTCTTCTGGGAAAAGGGATTCGAGGGAGCGACCCTGGATGACCTGACGGCGGCGATGGGAATCGAGCGTCCCAGTCTCTATGCCGCCTTCGGCAGCAAGCAGGACCTGTTCGCGCGCGCCGTCGAGCACTACCTCGAGGGCCCGTCCGCCTACTTCGAGGAGGCCCTGTCCGAACCGACCTCGCGCCGGGTCGCGGACGCCCTTCTCTGCGGCGCCGCCGATCTGCACACCGACCCGACCACCCCTTCGGGGTGCCTGACGGTCCACGGCGCGTTCCTGCGTGGGGCGAGTCCGGACGGGCCGGGGGCGAGACTCGCGGCGGTCCGCGACGGGGCCGAGGCAGCGATCGGCGAGCGCCTCCGACGCGCGGTGGAGGAGGGAGACCTTCCGAGCGACGCCGATCCGTCGGCGCTCGCCGCCTACCTGCGTTCGGTCACCTACGGCATGGCGGTCAAGGCGACCGGCGGGGCGACACGCGAGGAATTGCAGGGAGTGATCGACCTGACGCTCTCGGCGTGGCCGACCGCCTGAGGAGGTCCGACCGGACCGGGTAACTGAGCCGCCGGCGAAGGTTGACGACACCGTCCCGATCCGCAAGATGAACAGCTGGCTCGGGGGCTTCTGTAGGTCATCGCAAGGCTTCGCCGATATCAGCCCCGGAACCAGCCCTGGAAGGCGAGCGACCCTTGCCGACGACGGCGCCCGGAGGACGCCACAAGCCCCCCGGGCCCATCTCGGCCAGGCGCCAGGACCTTCCGACGATTCAAACGTGGAGGGCCGAGGCCGTCTTCAACTCGGTTGAGGAATTGCCGAGGTTGGAGAAGACGACTGTCGCGACGGGGCAGCCAGGACTCGAACCTGGAATCGCCGGTTTTGGAGACCGGTGCCTTAGCCAATTGGGCCACTGCCCCAGAGGGATCTGGATCGTAACGGGGTGAGAGCCGGATCGCCGGGAAGCCCGGGGGGTGCAGGGGGAAACGTCGGGCTCCCGCCGAATTTCCCGGCGATGGGCACCGACTCGCTCCGCCACCCGCTGACCCGCACCCTGCTGGTGCTGACGCTGACGACCGGGGTGATCGACGCGGCCTGTTATCTGGGGCTGAGGGGGTGTTCGCGGCAAACATGACCGGGAACCAGGTGCTGCTCGGGTTCGGGATCGCGGGGTCGAGTGGGCCGCCGGCGTTCGCGATGGGGATCCGCAACGCGACCGTGCGGCGGCTGAAAATCGCCGACCTCACGACGACGGTGCTGACGAGGACGCTGACGGGCCTCGCCGCCGACTCGCAACTGGCGGGCGGCGAGGGAAGGGGGAGCCGGCGCCGGGGGGGCCATCCTCTCGATGCTGATTGGCGCCGTGATCGGCGCGCTGCTGGTCAAGTCGCACCTGGCTCTCGTCTTGCTGGCCGCCGCGGTCCTCGCGCTGGTGACCTGGGTCGTCTTCATGCCCGCTGCGATCAGTTCCGCCGAGTAGGCGCTTCCGCCGGCGTTCGCAATAGCCTTTTCGGGATGCCGATCTACACCGTCACCTGTCGCGGCAAGCTCACGCGCGGCGTCATCACGCAGCTCACCAACGCCGGGGTCTACCTCCACGTGGAGCCCGAACTGGGCTGCGAAGGGGACGGGATGCAGCGGCACCTGCTGAGGATCGAGGCGTCGAGCGCCGACGACGCGATCCTGGTGGCGCGGGGACAGATGGCGGTCGCGGGCGGCGAAGCGCGCGACTACACGGCGACCGAAGGGGCCGAGCCCGAGTGAGCCCGGCCCGCCGGTCGTGGCAGCTCAGCTGCAGTTGACGGGGAAGTCGGTGCCGGTCACCCGGAACGAGGCACCGGGTTTGTACATGATGAACGCGTAGTTCTGGAGCTTCAGCTTCCAGCCTTCGAATTCGGTCATCCTCAGCACGGGGGTGTGGTTGCCCGGGCCCTTGCAGACGTAGAGCTTGCGGATGTTCGGGATCTTTTCGAGGAATTTGCCCAGCGAGCGGACGACCTTGCACGCTTCCTGCGGCGTGACGCCCTTCGGGTTGACGGCCTCCTGTCCCGTGACCAGCGGATGCTGGCACTCGTAGACCTGGTTCTTTCCGGCC